>NZ_CP136862.1:2147247-2459495 GCF_045689225.1 Methylocapsa polymorpha
ACACTCGCCCCTCGGCCGGGTTTGCGATATTTGATCGCGTTCGAGACGATGTTCTGAATTAAGCGCACGAACTGCGATCGGTCGGCCTTGATCGCGACGCTCGGCATGTCGATGTTTATCCTGGCGTTCGTTTCGGTGATCGATTCCGATAGATCCGTCAGCGCAAATTCGATCGCGTCGCGCAAGTCGAAGATTTGCAATTGTGGTTCGCTGTTGATCGTGCGGGAAAAGGTAAGGAGGTCGTCGACGAGGTCGCGCGCATGCAATGCGGAGGTTCGTATGACCGTATTCGCATGCAAAATGTCCGCCCGATTGGCGCATGCGATGGCTTCGTCGAGAACATTCGAGAAGATTGCAATTTTGCGAAGCGGCTCTTGGAGATCATGCGAGGCCACATAGGCGAATTGCGCGAGCCTCTCATTGGCCCGCTCTAGCTCGGCCGCACGCCGCGCCAGGACGTTTTCCACTTCGCGACGGCCCGTGATGTCGACGACGATCGCGAGCACGATCAGTCCTGCGCCGGTCTCGATCGGGGTCAGCCCGATTTCGAGCGGGAACTCGGTCCCGTCGCGGCGCGTCCCCTTGAGATCGCGACCGTCGCCCATCGGCCGTTTGCTGGGATTGGCGAGAAAGCCTCGGCGCAAGGCGGCGTGATTGTGACGCAAAGGAGCGGGGACGAGGAGATCAATCGATTTGCCGATCAGCTCCTCCTTCGCATAGCCGAACATGTGTTCGGTTTCGGCGTTGGCGAATCGAATGACGCCGTCGCTGTCGGCCATGATCATGGCTGCTGGCGAGGACTCCACCGCCAAATGAAAACAATCGTCGTCTATGCCGCGGAGCTTCATCGCGATCTCCTTATCGCGCCGCTCAGGCGTCACGCTCTCGGGGCGCCTTCCCATAGAGAGCGCCGCTAGATGCGGCGGCTTTGGAGCTGCTGATCGTGTGGTATATATAACCCTTTCGTGCTATTGATGCGGAGGAAATCGGCGAACGGTCGGCCCGTCCGCAGAAAATATCAAACTGAAGGGTATCCTTCAGTCGCCGCCTTTATCCACTTCCTCTATTCGTTCGGGCATGCTCCGCCAGGCGAAGGCCGGACGTCCAGGCTTTCGAAGAGATGGTGATCCAGAATGATTGCCGAGATAAAAGAAAGAGTGTGCAGAGTCTTGATCATTGAGGATGATCCGGACGATGTCTTCCTGTTTACGTGCGCGTTGGAGCGGGCGCAGCTCAGTCTGAACCGCGAGGTCCAGTGGGAGCATGTCGACAACGGGCTCGATGCGATTCTTCTCGTCTCGCAGCAGGACATGATGGAGAAGTTGCCGGACGTCCTGGTTCTCGACCTGAATATGCCGCGCCTCGATGGGATCAAATTCTTGCGGTCTCTCCGCAATTCGCTGGTCTTGAAAGATTTGCCGGTCTTCGTGCTGACCACTTCGGCTGCTGCCGCCATTCATGAAGAGGCGATGCAGGCGGGGGCTGACAAGGTCTTCGTCAAGCCGAATAACACCAAGGCTCTGCTTGAAATCGCTCTCGAGATCCTCGCCAGATCTACGAGCGGCTCAACTTGGAGCGAGGCTGAAGACAGAAATCATTGATGCGGGCGATCAAGCGTCTTCTCAGCCGTCGGTCATTTGCTACTTCATCTACGTGACTGCTTTTTTCGAAAGCGGCGTCAAAAGCGTGCAAGCCGCTAAATAATCTACAGCCGTGCAACATCTCCATCCAACGCCTCAGCTCAAGCGACGGACCGCAAGCGCTTAAATCCCTCGTCGAGATCGGCCTTCAGATCCTCGATGTCTTCGAGACCGATCGAAAACCGCAGGGCGGGGCCGGGCGGGCTCCAGATTGTCGCCGTCCGATAAGTGCTGCAATCGAATGGAATGACGAGGCTCTCGAAGCCGCCCCAGGAATAGCCCATGCCAAACAGTTTCAGCCCGTCAAGCATGGCGGCGAGCGCATTTGTCGAACAGGGCGCGAGAAGGATCGAGAAAAGCCCGGAAGAGCCAAGGAAGTCCCGCTTCCACAAGGCATGGCCGGGGCAGGAGGGCAACGCCGGGTGCAGGACCTGGACGACCTCCTCGCGGCTGGCGAGCCAATGCGCGAGATCGAGCGCCTGGCGCTCGGCCTCCCGCAGCCTGAGGTCAAGCGTGCGCAGGCCGCGCAACGCCAGAAACACATCCTCCGGCCCGGCGCACATGGCGAAAGCGTCGAATGTGGCGCGCAGGCGTTTGATCCATTGCGCATTGGCCGAAACGAGGCCGAGCAAAAGGTCGGAATGGCCCGAAAGATATTTCGTGCCGGCCTCGATCGCCATGTCGACGCCGCGCGCATGCGGCGGAAAGAACAAAGGCGTCGCCCAGGTATTGTCGAGGATCGTGCAAACCCCCTTGGCGCGCGCGACCTCCGCGATGGCCGGCACGTCTTGCATCTCGAGGCTCTGCGAGCCGGGCGCCTCGAGAAAGATCACGCTCGTATTTGGTCGGATCAGCGCCTCTATCCCGGCGCTGACCAAAGGATCGTAATAGGTCGTCTCAACCCCCATGCGCGCCAGGACCGTGTCGCAGAAAATGCGCGCTGGGCGATAGGCGGAGTCGGTGACGAGTATGTGATCGCCGGCCTTTACCGCCGCGAGCAGGGCGAGCGTGATCGCTGCGAGGCCTGTCGGCGCGAGGACGGTTCCCGCCGCGCCGGAAAGCTCCGTCCACGCAGTTTCCAGCGCTTCGGTCGTCGGCGTTCCCTGGGTTCCATAGCTGAACCGGGCATTGCGCTTGGAGAGGTCGTCGAGGGTCGGAAAAAGCACCGTCGAGCCGCGATAGATCGGCGTATTCACAAATCCGTGCTGCTCGGAGGGGCGGCGGCCCGCGTGGATCAGCTTTGTCCGGGCCTTGAGGCGCTTGCGGTCTTCGGGCGTCGTCTCGGTCATGCGCGGGCATCCAGTCTGTCTTATGTGCGCCGCAAACTGGGGTTTTGATGCTCCCCTCGTCAAGCCCATGACGGGAACGGGATGTCCGGGCGGCGAAGACTCGCCCCTTGACCGGATAGATCAAAGGCCTCAACCTGCGCCCGCGCGCGGCTGCGCTCCAGGCAATCGCCGCGCTCCCGACGCGCATCGGCGCATCATTTCGGAATCGTCTTACATGCTCAAGAGGAACGCCTTGGCGCTCGCCGCCAGTCTGGTTCTCATTGCGGCCGTCGCGCAGGCGGGCACGCTCGACCAGGTGAAGAAGCGCGGATATTTGGTCTGCGGGTCGAACCCGGGCCTCGCCGGCTTCGGCCTGCCGGACGACAAAGGCAATTGGGTCGGCCTCGACGTCGATTTTTGCCGCGCCGTCGCCGCGGCGATCTTCAATGACGCGGGAAAAGTAAAGTTCCTTCCCTTGAGCGCCAAGGACCGCTTCACCGCCCTGCAATCGGGAGAGGTCGATGTCCTGGCGCATAACACGACCTGGACGCTTTCGCGCGAGGTGGGTCAGGGCTTCCTCTTTACGGGAATCAATTATTACGACGGCCAGGGCTTCATGGTGCGCAGAAAGCTGAACCTGACTTCGGCCTTGGAGCTGTCCGGCGCCTCGGTCTGCGTCCAGCAGGGCACGACCACGGAATTGAATCTCGCCGATTTCTTCCGCGGCAACAATATGACTTACGAGCCGGTCAATTTCGCCACGGCCGACGAAGCGCGCAAAGCCTATGACAGCGGCCGCTGCGACGCCTACACAACCGATTCCTCCGGGCTTTACGCCGAGCGCCCGAAGCTCGCCAATCCGGACGATTCTGTCATCCTGCCGGAAATCATCTCGAAGGAGCCTTTGGGGCCAGTTGTGCGGCAAGGCGACGATCAATGGTTCAACCTCGTTAAATGGGTGAATTTCGCGATGATCGACGCGGAGGAGCTCGGGGTCACGTCCAAAAATGTCGATGAAAAGACGAAGTCGGAACATCCCGAGATCAAGCGCCTGCTTGGCCTTGAAGGAAATTTCGGCGAAGCTTTGGGCCTCACCGGGGATTGGGCCTATCGCATCGTCAAGTTCGTTGGCAATTACGGTGAAAGTTTCGACCGCAACCTCGGCGAGGGCTCGAGCTTGAAGATCAAGCGCGGAGTGAATGCGCTTTGGACGAAAGGCGGCCTGCATTACGCGCCGCCGATCCGATAGGGTTCGACCGCGTGGCGCGCGTCGCGGCGCCCTTGACGCCCGGCGAGGGCGGGCCGGGCCGGGAGCAATGGCCCGGACGCGTCCGGCCTTCCTTCTGGTATGATCCGGCCATTCGCAGCGCGATCTATCAGGCCTTGTTCGTGGCGGGCCTCGGGTTTCTGCTGTTCGAGGCGATCGTCGCCGTCCGGGCCAATATGCAGGCGCGCGGCATACCGACCGATTTCGGCTTTCTCGACAATGTCGCCGGCTTCGACATCAACCAATCGTTGATCAGCTATTCGGCGACG
Organism: Methylocapsa polymorpha; assembly: GCF_045689225.1. Lineage (GTDB taxonomy): Bacteria > Pseudomonadota > Alphaproteobacteria > Rhizobiales > Beijerinckiaceae > Methylocapsa > Methylocapsa polymorpha. The sequence continues at coordinate 2,151,692 of NZ_CP136862.1, forward strand.
TCGACCTATGGCCGCGCCTTCCTCGTCGGGTTTTTGAACACTTGCCTCGTCTCGGCCATCGGGCTCGTGCTGGCGACGATCACAGGCTTCGCGGTTGGCGTCGCCCGGCTTTCGAAAAACTGGGCCGTCGCCCGATTCTCGATGGTCTATGTCGAATCCTTGCGCAATGTGCCGCTGCTCCTGCAGCTTCTGTTTTGGTATAACGCGGTGCTGAAGGCCCTGCCGGCGCCGCGCGAATCCTACGCCTTGCCCTTCGGCGCCTATCTCAACAATCGCGGCCTCTTTGCGCCCGAACTCGTGTTTGGCCCCGGCGCTCCATGGGTCGTCGCGGCCCTGCTTGCAAGCGTCGCCACCGCGATTGTGGCGCAGCGTCTTGCGCGGGCGCGAAGGCTGAGAGCGGGCGCAGGCTTGCGGCTTGGCGTCGCCGCCGCAATTCTGATCTTAGTCATGCCGGTCGCGGCTTTCGTCCTCGCCGGGCGGCCGATCAGCCTCGCCCTCCCGGAGCTGAAAGGGTTCAACTTTGTCGGCGGGGTAAGGCTTCTGCCGGAGTTCGTCGCGCTGGTTTTGGGTCTCAGCCTCTACACCGCAGCCTTCATCGCCGAGGTCGTGCGCGCCGGCATGCAGGCGGTCCCGCGTGGGCAGAGCGAGGCGGCGGCGGCGCTCGGCCTGTCGCGCGCATTGGCGCTTCGATTGGTCGTCGCGCCGCAAGCCATGCGCGTCATCGTCCCTTTGCTCACGAGCCAATATTTGAATCTCATCAAGAATTCATCGCTCGCGGTCTTCATCGGCTATCCGGATCTCGTGCAAGTCTTCGCAGGCACGGTCCTCAATCAGACCGGCGCGGCGGTGCAAGTGATCTTCATCACAATGGCGGTCTATCTGGCGATCTCGCTTCTCGCCTCCTTGGCGATGAATCTTTACAACCGCCGCTTCGCCTTGGTGGAGCGCTAGCGATGCCGGGCGAGACGCTTGGTCGCGGCGCCGTCTTTGTCCGGCAAAGACCCGCGCCGTCCCGCCCGCCGCCGCCCTCCGGGCAAGGCGTCGTCGCAGCCCTCCGCGCAAATCTGTTCAACGGCTGGCGCGCAAGCCTGCTGACCATCGCGGCTTTGGCGCTCGTCGGTTTCGCCTTGCCGCCTCTGCTCCGATTTTTGATTTTCGACGCGGTCTGGTCCGCTCCCGACGGCGCGCTTTGCCGGGCGCCGGGGGCTGGCGCGTGCTGGGCCTTCATTGCGCAAAAGCTGCCCTATTTCACCTATGGCTCCTATCCGCTCGAGCAGCGCTGGCGGGTCGATCTGACGCTCTTTGTCGGCGCGGCGTTGATCGCGTGGCTGCTCTGGCTCGACGCGCCCGGCCGCCGCCTCGCCGCGATCTTGTTCTTTTTCATCTATCCAATCCTCGCCTTCGTCCTGCTCCATGGCGCGCCGAGCCTCGGCCTGCCGCAAATCGACGCCAGTTTATGGGGCGGCATTTTCGTCAGCCTTCTCGTCGCGACGGTGGGCATCGTCTGCTCTTTGCCGCTCGGCGTGCTTTTGGCTCTTGGGCGGCGCTCGACCCTGCCCGCGCTGAGCCTCGCCTGCACAGGCTTCATCGAATTTGTGCGCGGCGTGCCTATGATCACGGTTCTGTTCATGGCCAATACGATGCTGCCGCTCTTCGTCCCGGAGAACCTTGCGCCCGATCGCCTCGTGCGGCCCCTGATCGGCGTCGCGCTATTCGCCTCAGCCTACATGGCCGAGGTGGTGCGCGGAGGTCTGCAGGCGATCCCGCGAGGGCAGTATGAAGGGGCGGCGGCTCTCGGCTTGCGCGCCTGGCCGACGCTGCGCCTCGTCATTCTGCCGCAGGCTCTGCGTCACGTCATTCCGGGAATCGTCAATTCCTTCATCGGCCTTTTCAAGGATACGACCCTGGTCGCCGTGGTCGGCATTTTCGATTTTTTGCGAACGGTCGATTCGGCGCGCCTCGATCCGGTCTGGGCTGGTCCGACCATAACCGCGACGGGCTATGTCTTCGCCGCGCTTTTCTATTTTGTGTTCTGCTTCGGCATGTCGCGCTATTCGCTTTTCGTCGAGCGGAGGCTCGCGCGTGGGCGCGAGCGCTGACGGCGCTAAACGATGGAGGAATTCATTTCCGACTTGACGCCTGGCGCGGAAAAACCCGCGATCGAGATGATTGGGGTCAACAAATGGTTCGGCGCCTATCATGCGCTGCGCGACATAGACCTTACTGTTGAACAGGGTGAAAGGATCGTCATTTGCGGGCCGTCCGGCTCCGGCAAATCGACGCTTATCCGCTGCATCAATCGTCTCGAAGCGCATCAGACCGGCAGGATCTTCGTCGAAGGAACCGAGTTGACGGCGGACCTGCGCCGCATCGACGAAGTGCGCCGCGAGGTCGGCATGGTGTTCCAGCATTTCAACCTGTTTCCGCATCTGACCATTCTCGAAAATTGCACTCTCGCCCCCATTCACGTGCGCAAGATGGAGCAGGCGGAAGCGCAAGCGCTTGCCTTGCATTACCTCGGCAAGGTCCAAATTCCCGAGCAGGCGGATAAATATCCGGGCCAGCTCTCGGGCGGTCAGCAGCAGCGCGTCGCCATTGCGCGGGCGCTCTGCATGAATCCCAAGATCATGCTTTTCGATGAACCGACCTCGTCGCTCGATCCCGAAATGGTCAAGGAAGTGCTGGAGACGATCATCGCGCTCGCAAAAGAGGGCATGACAATGCTCTGCGTCACGCATGAGATGGGCTTCGCCCGGCAGGTGGCCGACAGGGTCATCTTCATGGACGCCGGCGCGATCGTCGAGATCAACCGTCCAGAGGCGTTTTTCGCCAATCCGCGGCATGAGCGGACAAGACTGTTTCTCGGCCAGATTCTTAAATAACCAGATTGGGAACGGGTTTTCGATTCACGCGTTGAATAACGGATGAACCCATTTTTCATATGAGCTTCAGCACGGAAGTCTGATTTTTATCGTCCTAGAATTTCGATCCGGCCGAAGGGTGGCCGGAACGGTGGAGGACATCATGAGGATTATTGCGATATTGCTTTTGGCCGTCGGGCTTGGCCTCAGCGGCCTTGGTTTTGGGGCCTCATCCGCCTCGGCTATGCCGATGAATGGACTCGGTCCGGCGCCGTTGGCGCAGACGGACGCCGGATCTGGCGTCGAGAACGTCCGTTGGATCTGCGGGCCATACGGCGGCTGCCGTTGGGTCCCCGGGTGGCGCCGCTGGGGGTGGCGTCCCTACTATGGCTATTATCGACCCTGGTGGTTGCGTCGCTCCTATTATTATTGGTAACGACAGGCAAGCGTAAGCCTGGACGCCTAAAGACGTCTGGCCGAGCCCCTCCCACTCGGCCGACCCCAGAAAGCGAACCCCGACGCGCGGCGCGCGCCGGGGTTTTTTATTCCCTGAGCCAACCGGGCGTCTCTATTCAAGGGCGCGTCATGAGCGGCGGCCTGAAACATCCGGCCCGACGCGGTCAGCGGCGAACGAGGCGCTTAACCGACCGCAACGCGTCAATCGCCGCCGCCTTGCTGCGGTCTATGAGGATGGAGCCTCCAGGCGGGTGCGGCGCGAGGCCCAGCCGGCGCAGATAATGGTTCGCCCGATGCACGTCGGCCTGCAGCCAGTTGGGAAATTCCATATTGAGGCTGAGCGAGACCGACACATTATCGCGGTTCCTCACCCAATGGGCGGCATGGGTCGGAATGTGAACCGCCTCTCCCGGATCGAGGGTGAAATGCGTGGCGCGCTCCTCGGCGAGCGGCTTGTAGATCCCGGCCGAAATCGACACCGCATAATAGCGCTCGATCTCTTGCTCGGTGGTGACGCTCCGGTCGAGGGGATCGCACACCCAGAGATCCTTCGATCCGTAAAGCTGGACAAGAAAGTTCACTTCGGCGTCGAAATGATAGGGGGTCTTCCGGTGCGGCGAGGTGATGAACACCAGCATCTCCGGCGACCGCAGAAGCTTGGCGCCGTCAGCCCCGGCGACGCGCCACACGAAATCAGCATAGTCGTCAAGCACGGCCTTGTAGGCCGGATCGACCTCGACATGCTTCAGGACGATCATGGCTTTCGCCGTCTCGATTTGCTCGATGACCTTGGCGACCGGCAATTGCGGCGGCGGAACCGATCCCCATGTGTCGGCGAGCGTTAGATCTCCTGCGTCCATATAAAGATCGCCCGGCCGCTTGGCCGCGTCTTGCGCGACGGAGATCAGCTTGTCGAGCGAAAACAGCGGATGCTCCGCGAGCGGATGAACCACGCGAAAGGCATTCTTGTGGAGGGCGAGGCGGCAGTCCTCGATCGGATCGACCGTGGCCCATTGTCCGGCTGACGGCGCCGTTCGGTAAGAAGGGGTGATCTGCGTCTGCATGATTTGCTCTCATTACACAGCACGTGTGGTATTGTTTTAATCATCAGGCGTCAAATTTAGCCATTGCGCAAAACGTCTCGCATCGGGCTGAAACTGCTGCGACGCCCGGGGCTCTCATGGCCTCGCCCACAACTTGTGGATGATCAATCGCCTCGAGTCGTGACATGACGATATTGCGTCGCCGACCTCTTCGGAAAGGCTTATAAAGCTGACGTCTCAAGGCTCCGGGGATGCACGCGTGAATGCCGTAACGCCGCCTTATGGACAACCAAACCGCGAGGCGCAAGGCCGCATCCCGGGCGATGTCGGCTTCGTCCATCTTCATGTGCACAGTTCCTATTCGCTGCGCGAAGGGGCTATGTCGATCGCCGCGCTGGCCAAGCTCGCCGTCGCGGATCGAATGCCGGCGCTGGCGATCACCGACAGCAACAATCTTTTCGGCGCCCTGGAATTCTCCGAGAAGCTCGCCAAGGAAGGCGTCCAGCCGATCGCGGGCCTCCAGGTCACGCTCGACTTCAATGACGGCGCGGCGATGGCGCCGCGCGGCGAAGAGAGCGGCGCAGGCCGCGCGGAACTCGTTCTTCTCGCAAAGGACGCCGCCGGATACTTGAACCTCATGCATATCGCCTCTCGCGCCTGGCTCGATCCGGCGCCGGGCGATCTCCCGCATGTCCGCCTTGACCGCTTGGAAGGGCGAACGGATGGCCTGATTGCGCTTTCCGGGGGGCCGGGCGGCCCGCTCGACCGGGCCTTCGCTTACGCCCGGCCGGAACTCGCTCTTGCCCGCGCAGCGGCGCTGGAGCGGCTTTTTTCCAATCGTCTCTATCTCGAGCTCCAGCGCCATGGCCTGGCCTCCGAGCGCGAGATCGAGCCGCGCCTTCTCGACCTCGCCTACCGGAGGTCCTTGCCCCTCGTCGCGACGAACGAGGCTTATTTCGCCGCCGCCGCCGATTACGAGGCGCATGACGCGCTGATCTGCATCGCCGAGGGCGCGGTCGTCGGCGACGGCGCACGGCGCCAGCTTTCGCCCGAGCATGGTTTCAAGACGCGGGCGGAAATGATCGCCCTTTTCGCCGATCTTGCCGAGGCGACGCGCAACTCCGTTGAAATCGCGCTGCGCTGCGCCTATCGGCCCTTGACGCGCAAGCCCATGCTGCCGCGCTTTACCGCCGCGAGCGCCGGCGAGGACGAGGCGGAAGAATTGCGCATCGAGGCCGAGGCCGGCCTCGCGATGCGCCTCGCCGCGCATGGAACGGCGCCGGGCGTCTCGCCTGGGGATTATCGCGAAAGGCTCGCCTTCGAGCTCGACGTGATCATGAAGATGAAATTCCCCGGCTATTTCCTGATCGTCGCCGATTTCATCAAATACGCCAAATCGCAGGACATTCCGGTCGGGCCGGGGCGCGGCTCCGGGGCCGGCTCGCTCGTCGCCTATGCGCTCACGATCACCGATCTCGATCCGATCTGCTTCGGCCTTCTGTTCGAGCGCTTCCTCAATCCGGAGCGCGTGTCGATGCCGGATTTCGACATCGACTTCTGCCAGGACCGGCGCGACGAGGTCATCGCCTATGTCCGGCGCCGCTATGGCGACGACAAGGTGGCGCAGATCATCACCTTCGGCTCTTTTCTGGCGCGCGGCGTGATGCGCAATGTCGGCCGCGTCCTAGAAATGCCGCTCGGGCAGGTCGATAGATTGGCGAAGCTGGTGCCACAGAATCCGGCCGCTCCCATCAGCCTGAAGCAAGCGGTCGAATCCGAGCCCCGCCTGAAGGAAGCCGCCGAGTCCGAGCCCCGCGTGGCGAGGATGCTGCAGATCGCGCAAAAGCTCGAAGGGCTCTACTCCAACGCCTCGACCCATGCGGCGGGCGTTGTCATCAGCGACAGGCCGCTCGAGGAGCTCGTACCGCTCTATCGCGATCCGAAGTCCGATATGCCGGCGACGCAATTCAACATGAAATGGGTCGAGCCGGCGGGGCTCGTCAAATTCGATTTCCTTGGCCTCAAGACGCTGACGGTGCTCTCGACCTGCGTCAAGCTTCTCGCCCGCCGCAATGTCGAGATCGATCTCGCGAAGATCCCGTTGGACGACAAGAAGACCTATGAAATGCTCGGGCGCGGCGAGACGGTCGGCGTGTTCCAGCTTGAAAGCGCCGGCATGCGCAAGGCGCTCGTCGAGATGCGGGCCGACCGTTTCGAGGACATTATCGCCCTCGTCGCGCTCTACCGGCCGGGACCGATGGCGAACATCCCGACCTATTGCGCGGTGAAGCTCGGCGAGGAGAAGCCCGATTACATCCATCCCAGGATCGAGCCGATCCTGAAGGAAACCTTCGGCGTCATCATCTATCAGGAGCAGGTGATGCAGATCGCCCAGCTCCTCTCCGGCTATTCGCTCGGCGAGGCGGACCTTCTGCGCCGGGCCATGGGCAAGAAGATCAAGGCCGAGATGGACGCCCAGCGCGATCGCTTCGTCAGGGGCGCGGTCGAGAACGGCCTGACCAAGGCCAATGCGGATGAAATTTTCGACCTTCTCGCCAAATTCGCCGATTATGGCTTCAACAAGAGCCATGCCGCCGCCTATGCGCTGATCGCCTATCAGACCGCCTATCTCAAAGCCAATTTTCCGGTCGAGTTTCTCGCCGCATCGATGACGCTCGACAAATCCAACACCGACAAGCTCGCCGAATTCTGCAATGAGGCGCGCCGGCTGAACATCAAGATCGCGCCGCCCTCGGTTCAGACATCGGGGGCGGATTTCGAACCGGCGGAGGTTTCGGGCGAACCCGCCATTCGCTATGCGCTCTCCGCGGTCAAGGGCGTCGGCGAAGCGCAGGCGCGGGCGCTTGCGGCGATGCGTGGCGGCAGGGCAGGGCGGACGAAAGCGGGCTTCCGCGACCTGACGGAATTCGCGTCAAAACTCAATCCGCGCGACGTCAACAAACGCATGCTCGAAAGCCTCGCCGCCGCCGGCGGATTCGATGAGCTGGAGCCGGACCGGGCGCGCGTCTTTGGCGCGATCGAATCCGTTCTCGCCTATGCGCATCGCCGCGAGGAGGAGCGCCGCGCCGGCCAGGCCGCGCTTTTTGACGCCGAGGCCGAGGACCCGCTTCCGCTCCCGAAAACCGATGCTTGGCCGCTTGCCGAGCAACTGCGCCGCGAGTTCGAGGCGGTCGGATTTTTTCTCTCCGGCCATCCGCTCGACGCCTATGCGGCGATCCTCGAACGTTTGCGAGTCCAGCGGTGGTCGGATTTCGTCCGCGCGATCAAGCAAGGCGCCTCGGCCGGACGGCTCGCCGCAACGGTGCTCGACCGGCACGAACGCCGCACCAAGTCGGGCTCGAAAATGGGGATCGTCCAGCTTTCGGACCCCTCCGGCCAATATGAAGCGATCCTGTTCCAGGAAGGCCTCAACCAATATCGCGACCTGCTCGAAAAAGGCGCTGCGGTTCTGCTGAGCCTGCAAGCCAATGTCGAAGGGGAGGACGTGCGCGCCCGCATCGTCTCGGCCGAGCCTTTGGACCTCGCCGCGAGCCGGGTGCAGAAGGGCTTGCGGATTTTTCTGCGCGATGAAAATCCGCTTCGACACATTGCGCAGCGCCTGACCGCCAGAGGCGACGGAGATGTGGCGCTGATCCTATTGACGGGTGCAGGCGAAATCGAAGTGAAGCTTCCAGGCAAATATCTGGTCTCGCCGCAAATCGCCGGGGCGCTCAAGGCCATTCCCGGAATCGTCGCGGTCGAGCATGTGTGAGTTTCGGCGAAGGCTTGGGAGGACGCCATGATCAAGCTTTACTGGGCGCCGCGAACGCGGTCCCTGCGCGCGCTTTGGGTCCTTGAGGAGGCGGGCGCACAATACGAGCGCGTGCGTCTCGACCTCATGGCTGGCGAGCAAAAAAGCGCGGAATATCGCCTGATCAATCCGATGGCGAAGGTGCCGGCGCTGACCGACGGGCCGGTGGCCGTGGCCGAGTCGGGGGCGATTTGCGCCTATGTCGCCGAGGCCTATCCCGACGCCGGCCTCGCGCCGCCGCCCGGCGATCCGGCGCGCGGGCGCTATCTGCAATGGCTGTTTTTCTCGCCGGGGTGCATTGAAGCCGCCTTTCTTGCGAAATCCGCCAACGTCTCGATCAGGTCGGAGGCGGCGGGATTTGGCGAGTTCGACCGCGTCTTCGACGTTCTTGAAGCGGCGGTTCAGCCGGGTCCCTGGCTTCTCGGCGAAAGATTCTCGGCGGCCGACGTCATGATCGGCCTCGATCTTCACTTCGGGATCGATATTTTCAAGCTTGTTCCCACCCGCCCGGCGTTACGCGCCTATGTGGACCGCTGCCTCGCCCGCCCCGCCCTCCAGCGCGCCAAGGCAATCGAGGCGGCGGGGGCTTGAACCGGGCGTCGCGGGGCCGCCGAAAGTCCATGCGAAATTGACGATCTCGACCGCTGCGGCTCGTAATCCCGATTGCAGACATTCAGGCGGTTTCGAACATGCCTCAAGCAATGGAGTCTCAAAGTTTCGTCGTCACGCGCCGCCCGCGGCTCGCCGACATAACCGAACACCCCAAGATGGAGTTCGCCGATTACGAGCGGCGGCTCGCGTCGCTGCAGGAAGTGCTACAGCTTATCCAGCAAGCCTATCTTGGGACCTCGGAGCGAGCGCTCCTTGTGCTCGAGGGATGGGACACCGCGGGCAAGGGCGGCCTCGTTCGCCGCCTCGGATGGGCCCTTGATCCGCGCAGCTTCAAGGTGCATCCGATCGCCGCGCCCGACGAGCATGAGCGCGCCCAGCATTACCTTCAGCGCTTCTGGCGCCGCCTGCCGCAGAACGGGCAGATCGTCGTCTTCGACCGGTCCTGGTATGGCCGCGTGTTGGTTGAGCGTGTCGAAGGCCTGGCGACCAACAAGGAATGGCGGCGCGCCTATCGCGAGATCAATGAGTTCGAGCGCACGCTGACCAACTCAGGAATCCGCCTCGTCAAGCTTTTCCTGCATATCACCCCCGACGAGCAGGTGCGCCGTTTCCGCGACCGGCTCGCCAATCCGGTGAAACGCTGGAAGCTCTCTTATGAAGATTTCCGCAATCGCGCCCGCTGGCCGGACTATGAGACGGCGATCGAGGACATGATGGAGGAAACCACGACGAAACATGCGCCATGGCATCTGATTCCGGCGAATGACAAGCCTTACGGCCGGATCTCGGCGTTTCGCATCCTTGCGGACCGGCTAGGCGAGGATGTTTCGCTGGAGCCGCGCCCGATCGACCCCGATCTGCTCAAGGAGGCGAAGCAAGCGCTCGGCCTCTCGGCCTCGGATATGGAACGCGCCTCTCGCCCGGCCAAGCCGAAGGACAAGTTGAAGCGCAAGGGCCCGGAGAGCTGATCGCGCCTGGCCTTGCGCGCCGATTGTGGACCGTTGCCTCGCTCGCCCCGCCCCTCGCCCCGCCAAGGCGATCGACGCGGCGGGGATGAGATTGGAAACATGGCTTATTTAAAAAGTGCGGCGTAGGCGCTTTGGATTGCCTATCTGATGAACGCGGGCGGCTTTGTTTGCCGGGACGGTCCGAACGCCTTCGTCAGGCCGAAGATCACGATGAGAGTGAGCGCGTAAACGAGAAGCTGCATTTCGGACGGCTGGTCGGTGTAGCCGACAAGCGTATGCAGCACCCGGCCTAGCAAACTACTATCTGACAAAATGCGGGATGTATCCCAAACGGTCTCTTCCAAGGCGGTTGCGATCCCGGCCTGTTGAAGAAAAACGACGCTTTGAGCGGCAAGCCCGGCGGCGAGAAAGGTGATGAGAACGGTTGTGACGCCGAACAAATAGCGGGCGGGGATCTTGACCAGCCCGAAAAAGGTCAAGGCGGTGACCCCGCAGCCAAGCAGGAGGCCTGTGATCCCGCCCGCCATAAGGCCCCAGGCCGATGAGCCGCCCGCGAGCACCAAGCCATAGAGAAACAGCACGATCTCCGAGCCCTCGCGAAGCACTGCGACGGCGACGACGATCGCGACCGCCGCGAGCGAGCGCGAGCCCTTCGCCACGGCGTCGCCGACTTCCTTCATTTGCGTCGCGAGCTGACGACCATGCCGCGCCATCCAGATGTTGTGCCAAGCCAACATGACGACGGCGACGGTGAGAACGCCGGCATTGAACAGTTCCTGGCCTATGCCCGCCAAAGCATTGGAGATCTGTTCCGCAAAGACAGCCAGGAGCGCGGCGCCCCCGGCGCCGGCCCCAATGCCCGCAGCGATCCACCGGCCGCGGCCAGGAACGCCCTCTGTCACCGCAAGCAGGATGCCGACGATAATGCCGGCCTCGATGACTTCCCGAAATACGATAATTAATGCGCCAAGCATTGAAGTCTTCTCATTGCACGACCAGGAAGCCCTCGGTCGTGTCTTCGTGGTAATCGTCAAAAAATCTGTACCGCCCCGCCGCGAGCGGACGAATTTGGACGGTGATCGCGCCGCCGCCGGCGACCACTTTCTCGACGCGCAAGGTTTTGCTCTCAAACTCCGCCGGCGTCGGGTCGAGGTTCCTGATCTCGATCGTGATCGCCTTGCCAGCAGGCGCCCGCGGTTCCGTCGGCTGGAACCGGTGATCCTTGATGGACAGGCGCACCGTCGCGCCCTCTTCGGCCCAAGCAAACGGAGCGGCGGCGGCGAGGAGACCGATCGCCAGAGCGCAAACGCGGGCCGCATGTCTTTTCGAGGCAGGCTGCTTCATTTTCAACTCCTGGAACCGCCGGGCAAGCCGCTAAAGCAAGAGAGCGTCAACGTGAAATGGGCCGCGTCGTCGACCTAGCGGTCTTGCGCAAGATCTCGCCCTAAAACTTCGCAATCTTCGTGGGTCGCGCTTTAGAATTCGAACTCAAGCTTAAGGTTGGCGAGGTTACGCTGGAAATTCGTGAGATCCATGGAGCGGCCCTCTCCCGCCGCGTGTCCCGAGATCTGCGTCGAAAATGCGGCGGCCAGCATGATCTTGCCGGTGAACTGGATATGCAAAGTTGGTCCCACATAAAGCGCGTTGCCGAGGAAGGATTGCATGCCGAAGCCGTCAAACGCCCGATAATATTGCAATTCGCCGCCCAGCGTCACTTTTGGAGCAATGCGATAGGCCATTGCGGCCGTCAGGCCGAGTGTGGAGCCCTGCTGCCATCTGACGTCGCCGAACGTCCTGCTGACGTCGGGCTCATAAATCAAATTGGCGGCCGCGTAGAGCCGATTGGGAATGAGCTCGGTGTCGGCGACGGCTTTGAATGTAGCGCTAAAATCTCTCGTCAACACGCCGCTGACGCCATCGACGCGCGCCCACTCCGGGCCGACCGTAACAGTCAAGCCGATCGGCGAGCTTGGGCCGCGATCGAGGAGAAGAAATCTGAACTCCGCCGAAAGGCCGCTGAAGTTGACGTTATGAAAATTGGTCAGGCCGTCGACATTGTTGACCGACTGCGCCAGTCCATGGGCGCTCAACTCGTAACCGAAAAATTGGGTCGGCACACCTTCGAACTCCACCTCCTGCTCGATGGCGTTGAATGATCCGCCGCGCATGCCGAAGGCCCCAGTCGTCTCGAATTCGATCGCTTTTTCGCCTTCTGCGCCGATGTCGCTGCCCTCGGTGAAGCCGAATATATATTTGGTTTCAAGTTCGTGAAACGGATCGATTGCAGGCAAGGGAGCCTCTTGCGCCGTGGACGACGCCTCCTCCGCACGCGCAGGCCGCGAGCAGATTAAAGCCGCCAAGAGGACGAGGCTCGTGCAAGCGGCGCCGGCGCGCGTCTGCAGACAAAGATGAAACACGCGAAAGGCTCCCGTTTGCAAGCAATCAACCTTACGTGATCGAATTGCTAAATAAGCGCAAACGAAACTCCCTCACAAGAAGTATTTCCCTGTTTAGACAGATTCTAAATCCGCTTTGCGGGGCAGGTCATTGTTTACTTACTTGGAGAACTGTTCTTGATTATATCGGGTCTAACCTTGTAGCCTTTAGCAATGCGCTCTAACGCTGACGTAGAATCATCGGCGGCCAGAACTATGGCGGCACGCGTCGTTCACGGCGTCTGACTCAAAGCAGACCAAGGTCGCACTGACCTATGACCAAGCTCTAAAACCTCGGAATATCCGGGAACGCCAGTTTACCCTCATGCACATGCATTCGTCCGAGCTCGGCGCAGCGATGCAGCACCGGAAAGACTTTTCCGGGATTGAGCAAATGCTTCTCGTCGAATGCGCATTTGACGCGGATCTGTTGCTTCAGATCGATCTCGTTGAACATTTCCGGCATCAGGTCGCGCTTCTCGATTCCGACGCCATGCTCGCCGGTCAGCACGCCGCCGACTTTTACGCAGAGGCGCAAGATGTCGGCCCCGAACTCTTCGGCGCGTAAAAGTTCGCCCGGCTTGTTGGCGTCATAGAGAATGAGCGGATGCAGATTGCCGTCGCCGGCATGGAACACATTGACCACGCGCAACCCATGCCGCTGCGAAAGCTCGCCCATGCCGGCGAGCACATTTGGCAATTCCTTGCGCGGGATCGTGCCGTCCATGCAGAAATAGTCTGGCGACAAGCGCCCGACCGCCGGAAAGGCCGCCTTTCGTCCGGCCCAGAAGGCGAGGCGTTCGGCGTCGGAGCTGGAAATCCGGCAATGCGTCGCGCCGCGCTTTCGCGCAATCGCCTCGACTAGGCCGACAAGATGATCCACCTCCACCGGCGGCCCATCGAGCTCGATGATCAAAAGCGCCTCGGCGTCGACCGGATAGCCGGCGTGGACGAATTCCTCGACCGCCGCGATCGCGGCCCGGTCCATCATCTCCATGCCGCCCGGAATGATCCCGGCCCCAATCACGTCGGCGACGCAGCCGCCGGCGGCCTCGCAGGACTCGAAGGCGATCAGCAGGGCGCGGGCGGTCTCCGGCGCGCGAAGCAGCCGCACCGTGACCTCGGTGACCACGCCGAGCATGCCCTCGGAGCCGATGACGAGGCCGAGCAGATCATAGCCGGCCTGATCGAGATGCTTGCCGCCGAGCCGGACGACCTCTCCGGTGATCAGCACGATCTCGACGCCCAGCACATTATTGGTGGTGAGCCCGTATTTCAGGCAATGGACGCCGCCGGAATTCTCCGCGACATTGCCGCCGATCGAGCAGGCGATCTGCGAGGAGGGGTCCGGCGCGTAATAGAAGCCGCGATGCTCGACCGCGCGGGTGATCGCGAGATTTGCGACGCCCGGCTCGACGACGGCCGCGCGGTTGTCGAAGTCGATCTCCTTCACCCGGTTGAACTTCATCATCGAAAGGAGAACGCCGTCCTCGAGCGGCAGCGAGCCGCCCGAGAGCGAGGTTCCGGCGCCGCGCGCCACGACCTTCACATTATACTTATGGCAATAGGCGAGGACGGCCTGGACCTGCGCGACGGTCTCCGGCAGAACCACGACCATGGGCAGAGCGCGGTAGGCGGTCAGGGCGTCGCTTTCATAGGCGCGCCGGCTGATCTCGGTCGCGACGACGCCCTCGCCCGGAACGATCTCGCGCAAGGCGGCGACGATTTCGCTGCGCCTCGTGAGACTGTCGCGGTCGAGGTCCATGGGTTTCATGTCGTCCGCATCTTTCCGTCAATTGGTAGGTGGCGTTAACAACCAGCTCAAACCCTTTTGGTTATTTCTATAAGTCCCCGCTCAAATGGTAATTGTAAGGTATCATTGAGACGTGGATAAGCGAGGTCCATTTTCAACATAAAGTCCTTCCAATCCTTGGATACCCTCATGAGGGCCTTTACACCCTCCAATAGTTCTCTTAATCTTGGCTTCCCCTCTTCAGGCGTCAGATATTGAGTTAATTTTTGTGTTGGGCGTCCGTTTGCATTTCTTTTAACGCGATTATGTAATTCAGGCCGCACGCCGGGTGCCAACCGATCGTATATATCGTTAGTCCAATGACCAATAATTCCGGGCCGTGCAGTTTTTTCTGGGTCGAAGGGCCAACCATTAAGTCGGTAAATAAGGCGGTAAAAGTCGATATCAAACATTCTAACCCAAGGTAAGGCATCCCGGCGCACGTATTTCTCAAGAATTCTATTGATAGCTTGCTGTTTGCGAAGATCCGCAAATCCAGTCGCTTGGTCAACAAGGTCATCAATTGCGTGATCAGTCAGAGCCTTAAGCAAGGCTTTGCACGCTTTACCAATGTGCTGTTGCGATGTGACAAGTGCATTGGCAACCAATGCGTCTTGATAAACCCAGCAAACGCCCGGTAGAATCTTTGCGCGATAGCCAAAAGCGCGTCCCTGATACCCTGGACCCCTTAACGGAATGAATTCCAGCGCAATTGTCGACTCGATTAAGTCATCGGTAATAAATGGCTCTAGGTTTTTTGCCCGTAGGAATGCCGGCTTTCCGTCTATTGAGGCTCCTTCACCTCCCTTTGCTTTTCCAGCTCTTCCGATGGCGGTTAGAAAACCTTCTTGTGTGAGGACGCGCGTGTTCTCTGCGTCATCCAAAACCGCACAGGCAAGTCTAAGATCTCCCAACGGCAGTATACCTTCAGCAATTGCTCGCGGTAGTCCTTTCCCGTGCCGGGTGAGAGCCGCTTTTCTAGCGATAGCGCTTCGATCCTCCGAACTCAGCGAATTTGCCCGAGCCAGCGCACCCGCTATCTTGCTTTGATCCTTCCTGTCCATTCGCGACGTCCTGCTTGCGATTCGGTCATGCAAGCGTATGCTTGCATGGATTAAATGCAAGTAAGCCGAGCCACGTTCGCAATTCGGTGGGCGGACCTTCGACGCCCCAGCCTTGCATTCATGTTCGGCCCGCCGTATAAGCGCGCCCATTCCACACGCGGATCGCGCGACCCTGCTTCAAGGGCCGCTCCCGGTGGCTTTTTGTCGTGGTTCATC
This sequence comes from Methylocapsa polymorpha, assembly GCF_045689225.1. GTDB lineage: Bacteria > Pseudomonadota > Alphaproteobacteria > Rhizobiales > Beijerinckiaceae > Methylocapsa > Methylocapsa polymorpha. Next base: position 2,166,950 of record NZ_CP136862.1, read on the forward strand.
CCATTGGCGAAAGGTCCATATCGCTCCGCGGCGGCTCAACCGGAGAAACATAGACCATGGCTTTGCCAGAATTCACCATGCGCGGCCTCCTCGAAGCGGGAGCCCATTTCGGCCACCAGTCGCATCGCTGGAACCCGAAGATGGAGCCCTATATTTTCGGCGCCCGCAACAATATCCATATCATCGATCTCGCCCAGACGGTGCCATTGCTGCACCAGGCGCTGAAAGCCGTGTCCGACACGGTGGCGAGAGGCGGCCGCGTGCTCTTTGTCGGCACCAAGCGGCAAGCCCAGGACGCCATCGCCGACGCGGCGCACAGGTCGGCGCAATATTACATCAATTCGCGCTGGCTCGGCGGCATGCTGACCAACTGGAAGACGATTTCCGGCTCGATCCAGCGCCTGCGCAAAGTGGACGAGCTTTTGAGCGGCGGCGCGTCCGGCCTCACCAAGAAAGAGCGCCTGATGATTTCCCGCGAGCGCGAGAAGCTCGAAAAGGCTTTGGGCGGCATCAAGGAGATGGGCGGCACGCCGGACCTCATCTTCGTCATCGACACCAATAAGGAGCAATTGGCGATCAAGGAGGCGGCGCGCCTGCATATTCCGGTCGCGGCGATCCTCGACACCAATTGCGATCCCGACGGCATTACCTATCCGATTCCGGGCAATGACGACGCCGGGCGCGCCATCACGCTCTATTGCGATCTTATCGCCCGCGCTGCGATCGACGGCATTTCGCGCAGCCAAGGCGGGGCCGGGATCGATTTCGGCGAAGCCGAGCAGCCTGTCGCCGAGGAACTGCCCGCCGAGAGCGCCGCCATCGGCGAGGCTTACGAGGCGCCGGCGGCGGTTTTCGAGCTTCTCACCGCGCCGCGCGGCGCGCCGGATGATCTCGCCAAATTGCCCGGCATCGGTCCCCAGATCGTCAAGAAGCTCAATGACGCGGGGATTTTCCACTATTGGCAGATCGGCTCGATGACGCCGGAAGACGCCGCCAAGGTCGATCGCGACCTTAAGCTCGGCGGCCGTATCGAGCGCGACGGCTGGGTCAATCACGCGCGCGGCCTCGTAGCCGCCTGACCGGCGTCGCTCTGCGCGTAAGGCGGAGTCGGTCGCGCATTGAAACGCTTCGAAATCGAGCCGATTTGACGGCGGGCGATAGGGCAAGCCTGCCGGAACCTGAAGGAAAACGAGAATGGCGAGCGTCACGGCCGCGCTGGTGAAGGATCTTCGCGAGAAGACCGGCGCCGGCATGATGGATTGCAAGGCGGCCCTCACCGAGACCGAGGGCGACATCGAGGCGGCCATCGACTGGCTGCGCAAGAAAGGCCTCTCGCGGGCGGCGAAAAAGTCCGGACGCGTCGCGGCGGAAGGGCTCGTCGCGGTCGCCGTTCATGGCAATGACGGCGTCGTCATCGAGGTCAATTCGGAGACCGATTTCGTCGCGCGGAACGAGGAGTTCCAGGCGCTCGCGCGCACGATCGCGCTGGTCGCCGTCGAGAAAGGCCTGACCGACGTCGAGGCGATCAAGGGCGCGCATTACCCGGGCGGCGGCACAGTCGCAGACGCGATCGCCAACGCCATCGCGACGATTGGCGAAAACATGACCCTCCGGCGCGCCGCCGCTGTTCATGTCAGCCAAGGCGCTATCGGCCAATATGTTCATAATGCGGTCGCCGACGGGCTCGGCAAGATTGGCGTCATCGTCGCGTTGGAGTCGACCGGCGACAGCGTGGCGCTTGGCCCTCTCGGACGCCTGATCGCCCTGCATGTCGCGGCGGCCAATCCGCTTGCGCTTGACTCGTCTGGCCTCGATCCGGCGGTCGTCGAGCGGGAGAAAGCCGTGCTCGCCGACAAGAACGCGGGCAAGCCGGCGCATGTTCTCGAAAAGATCATCGAATCGGGATTGAAATCCTATTACAAGGAAGTCTGCCTCGTGGATCAGCCCTCGATCCATGCCGAGCATGCCGGCAAGACCATTGGCCAAGTGGTCAAGGAGGCGGAAAAATCCGCCGGCGCGCCGGTGACGTTGAAAGCCTTCGTGCGCTACGCGCTCGGCGAGGGAATCGAAAAGCAAGAGACCGATTTCGCGGCCGAAGTCGCTGCGGCGGCTGGCGGCCAAGCCTGAACGAGGCGCCGCCATTGCGGCGGCGCTTCATGCGCGGCTGGCGCGATGCGGGGGGCGGTCCGCGCCATTCCGTCATATTTGACCTCTGTCGGGTTTCGCGGGAAGTTCGAGCCAAACGCTTCGGCCTCGCGTTGATTCGCGTCCATCACGACGGAGGGTTCCCATGACATTTCGTTCTGCTTGTTCGCTCATTGGCGTCGCAGCGGTTTCGGTCTGCTTCAGCCTGGCGATTGTGGGGCAAGCGCCGGCCCAAACGGTTCGCCAGCAATGCAGCGCCAAATACCAGGCCGCCAAGTCGGCTGGGACCTTGAACGGCCAAGCTTGGCCGCAGTTTTACAGCCAGTGCGCGGCCGAGGCTAAGGCTGCGGCCCCTGAGGCTGCCCCTGCCGCAACGCCGCCGGCAGCCGCCGCGCCGCGCCTGCTGCGGCCAATCCGCTCAAACCGGCTCCTGCGACCATAGCGCCGCCGCCGGCCCCTAGCGCGGCCGTGTTCCCCACCGCCATTTCGCCATCCTACGCGAATGAGAAGCCGGGCGTTGCGCGCCAGAAAACCTGCCTCGACCAATATAAGGCCAATAAGGCGACCAACGCCAATGGCGGCCTCAAATGGATTCAGAAGGGCGGCGGCTATTACAGCGAATGCAACAAGCGCCTGAAAGGCTGACGGGCGAGCCGAGTCGTCGCGCCGGCGCGGGACGAAAAGAGGAAGGGCAGGGCTCGCGCTCATATCGCGGCGGGCGTTCCTCGCGAGTCAAAGATAGGCGTAGGCCGCGCCAAGGGCTCCGGCCAGGCCGAGCGCGATCGACGTATGCCATGGCCAGCGGCGACCACGGATGATGATCGAGATCGTCGCGATCGCGATGGCGATATGCAGAAAGGTCACGGAGACCGTCAGGATGTGATGGCGATGCTCGTGCCGCTCGCTGTCGTTCAGCTTTTCTTCGGTTTGATGTTCGAGCGCCTGGCCTTTGGCGAATAGCTCGTTTTCATCCTCGCCATAACGCTGCGATTGTTTCTTGAAGTCGTCGGCCGCGGCGCCCCCTTGCGCGGCGGCGATGGCGTAAAGGTTCTTCTTTATGCTCTTCGCCTGATAGAAATTCCAATTGTCCGTGGCTCTGTTCTGCAAGAGCACGGCGGCGTTCTTGTCGCCTATGGTCGCCGCCGTCTCGATCGTCTCCAGACTGCCGACGGTCGCCGCGACGACGGCGAGAATGGCGATCGTGATCGACACTTTCGTGAGAAAGGAATCGCCCAGATGCGCGACATGCTCGGCGTGTTCCGCGTGTTCGAAATGCTCGGTCGGAGAGTCCGTCATGAGCCTGTGTCCTCCTGCAAAGGTTTCGAGGCGCGTCATAGAGCATTTTCTCGCCATCCGTGAGGTGGGTCGTCGAAAGAAAATCTGCTTATTCAAAGGCGAGGCGAGAACGGAAATTATTTGGTCGCGCATGCTCGACCATCGATTGAATTCTTCTTTCCGGAGCCGCTTTGCCCGGCTTGTCCGCCGTCCCGACCCGATTGCGGCGGACGGGCCAGCGCTGCAATGGACAGGGCGAGGCGTTCGACCTATAAGCTTGCCGCATTGCGGGACCGCCTTCTGAGCGCCCGCCGGATGAGGATTTCGAAGAACATGCCGGATACGAGCATCGCCGGTCTCCTGCCGGATTCCGCCTTTCTCCGACGCACAATGGTCGATTGTCAGATCCGCACATTCGACGTGACCGACCAAACGCTCCTCACGCGTTTGCTCGAGGTCCCGCGCGAGGAGTTTCTGCCAGAAGACCTTGCGGCGCTCGCCTATTCGGACGCCAGCCTGCAGGCAAGGGCGAGCGAGCCCGGCGCGAAAGCGAGAACGCTCCTGCCGCCGCTCGTCCTCGCCCGCCTCATTCAAGGCGCGGGTGTGCTTGCGAGCGACAAGGTTCTCGATGTCGCGCCCGGGACCGGCTATTCGACTGCGCTCCTCGCGGGTCTCGCCGGCGCCGTGGTCGCGCTCGAATCCGATCCGGCCTTGTTGACGGCGACCCGCGCCAATCTCGACGGATTCGGGCTCGCGCGGGTTCGCGCCCTGCTGGGGCCGCTTGCGGAAGGAGCGCCCAAGGAGGCGCCCTTCGACGTCATCGTCGTCAATGGCGCGGTCGAGGCCAATCTCGACCAGCTTCTCGCGCAGCTGAGGGAGGGCGGTCGCTTGGTCGCCGTCCTGCGCCAGCCCGACGATCCGACTGGCGGGGCGAGCAAGGCCGTGCGCTACGAAAGGATCGATGGCGCGACCGGCTATCGCGTTTTGTTCGACGCGTCAGCTCCGGTCCTCGACGCTTTCCGTAAAGCCGAGGAATTCACGTTTTCTTGACGCACTGCACAAGCTGTTTCGCGTCACCAAAGTTTCGCCTGAAATTCCAGTTATTTATGCCAGGGTTGTTGTATTTTTGCGTCATTGGCCGGATTTGATCAGCGGCTGCGCCGCAGGCAATACACGCATTGTCCTGTGCTGGTAAGCTCCTGCATCCGGTCGGAACGAGACCCTCGGTCGGATCGCCTTGGCTGGAGCGGCCGATAGGCCGCCTCAGTCCGATTAAGGCGACGTGGTCTGGAAATGAAGGATTGATTGCCTGCGATGCGCCGTGCCGCTCTGTATGCGTCCAATGCCAATGCGCGGGATTTCTTGGCGAGCTTCGCCGGAGCCCTGCTCCTTGGCGGGGCGTTCATTCTCGCTGCGCCGCCTGCGGCGGCGGAAACAATGTCAGGCGCCCTGGCGCTGGCCTATGCCGGAAACCCCGATTTGAACCAGCAGCGCGCCGGGGTGCGCGTCTCCGACGAAAATCTGCCGCGCGCCAGCTCGACTTGGCGGCCGACCGCCAGCGCAGTCGCTGAAGTCGGCTACAACTATTTGAACAGCACCTCGAACACCACCGGCACCCTGCTGAACCAGAAGGATAGCTCGGTGCCGAGAGGCTATGGGCTGAACATCACCCAGACCATCTACAATGGGAACCGCACGATCAACGGCGTGCGACAGGCGGAATCGAATATTTTCGGCGCCCGCGAGGACTTGCGCAACACCGAGCTGAACGTTCTGCTGAATGGCGCGACGGCCTATATGAATGTTTTGCGCGACACCGCCATTCTGGACCTGCGCAGGAACAACATCATCGTTCTGGAAGAACAGCTGCGCCAGACCCGCGACCGGTTCAACGTAGGCGAGGTGACGCGGACGGACGTTGCGCAAGCGGAATCGAGTCTCGCCACCGGGCGTTCGGATTATTTCGCCGCCCAAGGCAACCTGCAAACCAGCATCGCCAATTACCGTCAGGTGATTGGCGTCCAGCCGACCAGGCTGGAGCCTGCGCGGACAATTGAAAGTCTTTTGCCGCGCAATGTGGACTCAGCCGTTCAAATCGGGCTCGCCGAGCATCCAAGCATTCAGTCCGTGTTGCATTCGGTCGACGCGGCCGCCTTGCAGGTCAAGCTGGTGGAGGGCGAGCTCTACCCCACGGTTGGCGTAACCGCGAGCGCCCAGAAGGAATTGGCCGCTAATGGTTTTCCGCACTATGACATATTCAACGCCCAGATCCTCGGCCAGATCACGGTGCCGATCTATGAGGGCGGCGAAGTCTATGCGCGGGTGCGGCAGGCCAAAGAGTCGCTTGGCCAAGCCCGTCTGCAGGCCGATTTGCAGCGTGACTCGATTCGGGCGGGCGTGGTCTCGACCTGGGGCCAGCTCGACGCCGCGCGCGCCGTTGTTCAGTCGTCGAGGGCCGCCGTCAAGGCGGCGGAGATCGCGCTGGACGGCGTCCGCGAAGAGGCCAAAGTCGGCCAGCGCACGACCTTCGACGTTCTTCAGCAACAGCAGATCTTGGTGAATGCGCGGGTGACCCTCGTCTCCGCCCAGCGCGACAGGGTCGTCGCCTCTTATGCGGTGATGGCCTCGATCGGCCGCCTTTCCGCCCAGAACCTCAACCTGAATGTCGTGGTCTATGATCCGACGATCCATTTCGATCAGGTCAAGGACAAGTGGATTGGCCTTCGCACGCCGGACGGACGTTGATCAGGTCCCGCTAACCGACGACAGTTTCGGTCAAGGCGCTTCTGCGACAATTCCTGAAGGCCGGCCCGCCCATTCGGGAAATTGGCTTTCCTAGCGAGACGGCGCAAACGCTGGAGCCTTCGAGCCTTTGTCCACCAATGTCGCGGCGGTTTCGCGACGCTTCCGATGCTTCGCCTTGCCAGCCCGGACAAGCTGGGGCTAACTTGGCTCTGCGAATCGGCGGCAGCGGCTGGCGGCGCCGGGTCTTGCGATTCGCATGGGTGGCCAATGTCTTCGACACGCCGGCCACGGGATCGCCATTGTCTGTGTTTTGAAAGCATTTGAGGCCATGAGCGGAGCCAACCCTCTTCCGAAAACCAGCCATCTGCCCGAACCGAGGGCGCATGAGCCTTCGATGGAGGAAATCCTGCTTTCGATCCGGCGGATCATCGCCGATGATCAAGCGCTTTTTGCAAGCCGCGACGCCCTCCCGGCCGAGACGTCGCAAGCGACGGCGGAGGTTGACGCTGAGACCTCCGACTTTGCCGACGCCGCATATGAGCCCAGGCTCGATCATGCGCCGGACATCCGGGCTTTGGAGGGCGATCAGCCGAGCGCCTCGCGTCCTCTCGGCAAGGAAGCCTCCGCCAAGCCGAACCCAGCGGCGAGCGCAACGGTCGATCTCGACGCGCCGCCTCATCTTCTTTCGCCGGCAGCCGATGCTTCAGTCGCCTCGGCGTTCAATGCTCTCGTCGCCAGCCGATTTGTGCGGAATTCCGACGCAATCGCCGCCCTGACGCATGAAATGCTTCGCCCCATGCTCAAGGCCTGGCTCGACGACAATCTGCCAGCTCTCGTGGAGCGCCTCGTCCAGGCTGAGATTGAGCGGTTGGCGCAGGGAGATTAGAGCGCCGAGAGCGGCGCTCCTTTTCCTCCGGCTTACGCTAGGCGCGCCGGAAGTCGACCCTGGCGCCGATCGCGCCTGCGCCCTCGAACGCCCCTCGATCGCTTGAAAGCGCCGCGCAATCGGAAAGATCCGCATTTGCCCGCCGAGCCTGTTGAGGCGGAGCGCTTCCTGCTTCCGTCTTCGCGCGAACTATTCTAATGGCTTGCCTTTCGCGCGCGCGTTTGCAATCGCTCGCATCCTGAAAAGCCTGAAGCCATAGCTGGGGCGGGCGGACGACGGAAGAAAATGATCCGATGATGGAAAAGACTTTCGATCCCAAGGCGGTCGAAGGCCGTATCGCGGCGGCGTGGCGAGACGCGGCGGCGTTCCGCGCGGGACGCCCGGAGCGCGCAAGGGCGGAGCCTTTCACGATCGTCATTCCGCCGCCGAACGTCACCGGCTCCCTGCACATGGGTCATGCGCTCAACAATACTTTGCAGGATATTCTCTGCCGCTTCGAGCGCATGCGCGGCAGGGACGTGCTCTGGCAGCCCGGCATGGATCATGCCGGAATAGCAACCCAAATGGTCGTTGAACGCCAATTGATGGAGCGCCAGGAGCCAGGCCGCCGCGTCCTCGGCCGGGAAAGATTCCTGGACCGCGTGTGGGCGTGGAAAGCCGAATCGGGCGGAGCAATCACCGCCCAATTGCAAAGGCTCGGCGCCTCCTGCGACTGGTCGCGCGAGCGTTTCACCCTGGATGAGGGCCTCTCCCGCGCCGTCGTGAAGGTCTTTGTCCAGCTCTACAAGGAAGGTCTGATCTACAAGGACAAGCGTCTCGTCAATTGGGACCCGAAGCTCTTGACTGCGGTCTCCGACCTGGAAGTGGTCCAGGTCGAGACCAAGGGACATTTGTGGCATTTCAAATATCCGGTTGTCGATGAGGGCGGCGCCGAGACCGGCGAATACATTGTCGTTGCGACGACGAGGCCGGAAACCATGTTGGGCGATTCGGGCGTCGCGGTTCATCCCGACGACGTCCGCTATATCCATCTTCAGGGCAAGAGAGTGCGGCTGCCGCTTGTCGGCCGCTTGATCCCCATTGTCGCCGACGAATATTCAGACCCGGAAAAAGGCACCGGCGCGGTGAAGATCACCCCGGCGCATGATTTCAACGATTTCGAAGTGGGACGCCGGCATAGGCTCGCCCTGATCAATATCTTCAATGCGGAGGCCGAATTGGATCTCCAGGAGAATGATGATTTCCTCCTCGGGCTCGATTCCTCCGCAGACGCCGGCTTCGTCCTCGATAATTTGCATGGATTGCCGCGGGAGGCGGCGCGAAGCCAGATTGTCGAGATGATGGACGTGCGCGGCCTCCTCGATAAAATTGAGGCTCATGCGCATACGGTCCCGCATGGCGACCGCTCCGGCGCAATCATCGAGCCTTGGCTCACCGACCAATGGTATGTCGACGCAAAGACCTTGGCGCAACCGGCGCTCGAAGCCGTCCGCGCCGGCCGGACGAGCTTCATCCCGAAAAATTGGGAGAAGACCTATTTCGACTGGCTGGAGAATATCCAGCCCTGGTGCGTCTCGCGCCAGCTCTGGTGGGGCCATCAGATCCCGGCCTGGTATGGCCCGGACGGGAAAGTCTTCGTCGAAATGTCGGAAGCGGAAGCTGAAATCGCCGCCGCCACCTATTATGGCGCGCCGACCAATCTCATCCGCGACGAGGACGTGCTCGACACCTGGTTCTCCTCCGCGCTCTGGCCTTTTTCGACTCTCGGCTGGCCGGACGAGACGCCGGAGCTCAAGCGCCATTATCCCACCAATGCGCTCGTCACCGGCTTCGACATCATCTTCTTCTGGGTGGCTCGGATGATGATGATGGGCCTCCATTTCATGGGCGAGGTCCCCTTTCGCGACGTCTATATCCACGCCCTCGTCCGCGACGAGAAGGGCGCGAAAATGTCGAAGTCCAAGGGGAATGTCATCGACCCCTTGAACCTCATCGAGCAATATGGCGCGGATTCCTTGCGCTTCACTTTGGCCGCGATGGCGGCGCAAGGGCGCGACATCAAGCTCTCGACGCAGAGGGTCGAAGGCTATCGCAATTTCGCGACAAAGCTCTGGAACGCCGCGCGTTTCGCCGAGATGAACGGCTGCGCCTATGGGGAAGGGTTTGATCGACATAACGTCGCAATAACGCTCAACCGATGGATTCTTGGCGAGACCGCGAAAGCTGTCGCGGAGGTCGCCGCCGCTATCGAAGCCTATCGCTTCAATGACGCCGCCAACGCCGCCTATCGTTTCGTCTGGAATATTTTCTGCGATTGGCATCTCGAACTGGCGAAGCCGCTCCTGCAGGGGTCGGATGAGCAAAACCGCATCGAGACGCAGGCGACGACGGCCTTCGTCCTCGACGGGATCATCAAGCTCCTGCACCCTTTCATGCCGTTCATCACCGAGGAGCTCTGGGCGATCAAGGGGGCCGATGCGCCGCCGCGCAAAAGCCTTTTGGCTTTGGCCGAGTGGCCGAAGCCCGAGGACTACGCGCTCGACGCCCATAAGAGCGCCGAGGCGGAGGCGGAAATTGGCTGGCTGGTCGATCTGGTCTCGGAGGTGCGCTCGGTGCGCTCGGAAATCAACGTTCCGGCCGGCGCGCAGATCAAGCTCGTCTTTGTCCACCGGGCTGAAGACTCCGATGTCGAGGCCCGAGCGCTTCGCTTGGAAGAAACGTTAAAACGTCTCGCGCGGCTCTCGGAGATTTCCTTTGCTGCCGAGCCGCCGGAAAAATCCGTTCAGCTGATCGTGCGGGGGACGCTCGCCGCCTTGCCGCTCGAGGGGATCATCGACTTCGATGCGGAGAAGGCCCGGCTCGTGAAAGAGATCGCCAAATTGAAAGGCGATGCGGGGAAGATCGAAGCCAAGCTCGGCAATGCCGATTTCGTCGCGCGCGCGCCCGAGGAGGTCGTCGAGGAAAACCGCGAAAGACTGGCCGAGGCCCTCGCCAGGGCGGAAAAGCTTGAGGCGGCCGCCGCGCGGCTCAGCGGGGCTTGACCTGGACGCAGGTTCGCAGCGGCCGTCTCAGTCAGCCCATGCGATGGGCGCCGGACAAGGCGTCGCGCCCATTTAGCCCAAGAAGGGTAGGGGAACGCCAAATGTCTGCAGCAGAAGCACGGCGTTGAGAAGCAACACCAGCGCTGCTCCCGCGGCGGCGGCGGCGCGGGTCACGGGGCCATTGGCGAAAACGCCCATGATATCGGCGCGCTGCGTGAAGGCCAGAAGCGCAATCATGGGAAGCGGCAGGGTAAGGCTCAGAATGACCTGACTGACGACGAGCGCGTCGGTGGCGTTGACCCCCAGCCCTACGACTACGAATGCCGGCGCCATGGTGACGAGCCGCCGCACCCATATGGGAATCCTGAACCCGACGAAGCCTTGCATGATCATTTGGCCGGCCATGGTTCCGACCGCCGAGCTCGACACGCCGGACGCCAGGAGAGAGATCAGGAAGACGCTGGCGGCTCCGGCTCCCAAGAGAGGGGTCAACGTGTGATAGGCGGTCTCTATCTCGGCGACGTCGCCATAGCCTTTGTGAAAAGCGGCGGAGGCCATCATGACCATCGCCATGTTGACGATTCCGGCGATCGCCAGCGCGACGATGACTTCCATGTTGGAGAAGCCGAGGAGCTTGCGCCGCTCGGCGTCATTGCGGACCGGCATCCGCGCCTGGGTGAGGCCGGAATGGAGATAGATGGCGTGCGGCATGACCGTCGCCCCGATGATGCCGACGGCGATCGTGACCGCCGCGGCGTCTGTGAGTTCGGGAACGAAGGAATGATATGCCGCAGCCGCCCAATCCACCGGGGCGATGAACATCTCGACCAGATAACAGAGGGCGATGATCGCGACCAAGGCGCCGATGATCAACTCGAGCGGTCTGAAGCCGCGTCTCTCGAACGTCAGAACGCCATAGGTCACCATCGCGGTGACGACCATGCCCCAGAAGAGCGGGAGGCTGAACAGCAGGGAGAGCCCGATCGCGCCGCCGAGGAACTCGGCGAGATCGGTCGCCATGGCCGCGACCTCGCTGCCAATCCACATGGCCAAGACCAGAGGGCGGGGGAATTGCTCGCGGCATAATTCGGCGAGGTTGCGGCCGGTCACGATGCCGAGCTTCGCCGACAGGGCCTGAAACAGCATTGCGATCAGGTTGGCTACAAGAACGACCCAAAGCAGGCCATAGCCATATTTCGCGCCGGCCTGGATGTTTGTCGCGAAATTGCCGGGATCCATATAGGCGATCGAAGCGATCACGGCCGGCCCGACCATCGGAAGCACGGCGCTCCAGCCGCCTCGATGGCCATCGAGCACCTGGCGAATGGCGACCTGCGTCCGATTCAATTGGCCGCCCGTTGCGACGATCTCCGTCATCCCGCGTCCTTTCCGGCCCCCGCGTCCGACATGGCTGGCCAGCCATTAAGATGTAGCATCGGCTACAAAATAATCAAATGATAAAAATATTGACACAAACGTGTTTTCTTTGAACCTAACTAGCCGGCCGCAAAGCGCGACGCGATCGCCAAGAAGGAACAAGAGCGGGATGACCACGAAAAAGGCGGCGTCGGCCCAAACTCCTGTCGAGCTGCCGGCCGAGGCGGACCATGCGCTTCGCTTCGAGAAAGCGCGTTCGGCGCAGGCGACGGCCGTCCTCGAAGATTATGTCGAGCTGATCGATGATCTTTTGGCGAGCGGCGGCGAGGCGCGCCCGACCGACATCGCCCGCCGGCTGGGCGTCTCGCATGCGACCGCGATCAAGAGCATCGCCCGTCTGAAGCGCGAGGGGCTCGCGACCTCCAAGCTCTACCGCGGCGTCTTCTTGACGCCCGAAGGACATGGGCTTGCGGCGCGCGTCCGCGCGCGCCACCGGCTCGTCGTCGATCTCCTGGTCGCCGTAGGGGTCCCGCGGCAATGCGCGGAGCTCGACGCCGAAGGCATCGAGCATCACGTATCGGATGTCGCCCTCACTGCTTTCTGTCGCTTTCTGAAGCGCCAGGCCACGGCGTCCTGATCGCACGCTTTTCAGGTCTCGCGCCGGAGGCTCCAGCAGGGTCGGCATGGTTAAGGCATTCTTAACCTGCCGCGCGGAACCTCAACCGGAGCAAGCGATTCATTCACGGCGATTTGGATCGTTGAGCCCGGCCGGCAGTCGGCTCGGGGGCTGTCGCGGGCCGTCGAGCATGGCCGCGCGGCCGTGCCAATGGGTCGCCGGAAAACTTTTGTGCCTTTTGAGCCACAGCATGCAGCAACCTAGCTTCGACTTGGCCGGCCAAGAAGAAAGATGCTTTTCAGCGGCGAACAACTCGCTAATCTATGGGCGAAACAAGCTTAGTTTGGCGCGGCGGCGGTTTGGCCGAGCGCGTCGCGCGATAGGATTCTTGGGCCCGCTTCCCCGTGCGGCGTCGACATCGCTCTCGGGCGATGAACCCCACAAAATCAGACAGGTTCGTAAACTCGCTCAGGCTGCTTTTCATGAACGCGCGCATTTTCGACGAGAGCCAAGTTCCCAACCGGCATGTGACGGATGGCACATCGCGCGCGCTGCATCGCGCGTATCCCAACGTCATGGGCTTGATGCGTGGGCAGATCCGTCAGGCCGCCGGAGTTGGATCCTGTTGGCGCGAGGCCGCGCCACGCAACATCGCCACGGAGCGTCAAGGGATGATCCCGCGCATGAGCGATGGTGACATTTTCGCGATCGGTCTAACGAAAGAGCCGGCTAGCCTCCATTTGGGGGATGCGGATTTCGCAGAGCGCGGACAAAATTACGAATTGCGTAAAACCGAAATCGGTTCCGGTGCGTTATGTGGATATGCCCATCTCGGTAGGCCGGTCGTGGCCGGCGCGGCGCCTCATTTGAGCGTCTTGGAAGAAGCCCATGTCTATGCTGACATCTAGCCGCATCGCCGCACTTGCGCTTTTTGGAGCCGCAGCCTGCCTTTGGGGCACACACATCCGCGCCCTGGAAGGCGCCGATGGCGCCGCGGCTGACAAGGCGCCGACGAAATTGTACCAAACTCCGCGAGCGGCGTTGAAGGCTGGTCTCGAGGATTTCCAGTCGGGCGATTCCAGGTCCGCCATTGAAGCCTTGAAATACGCCGCGGCCGGCGGCGAGCCCCGCGCGCAATGGAAGCTCGCCAAGATCTACGCCAGCGGCGACGGGGTTCCGCGCGACGACGTCAAGGCCTATGACTATTTCTCGCAGATCGTCGTGAATTACGACGAGGACAGCCCGAACCGGCGCGATCTGCCGATTGTGGCGAGCGCCTTTGTCGCGGTCGGCGTTTACAGCCTGAACGGGATAAGCGACGCCAGAGTGCGGCCTGATCCTGCGCGCGCGATGCAAATGTTCCAATATGCCGCGACGAATTTCGGCGACGCCAACGCGCAGTATAATCTGGCGCGGATGCATCTCGACGGGGCCGGCGTCGGCAAGGATAGCCGTCAAGCGCTGCCGTGGCTCCGTCTCGCCGCCGAAAAGGGCCATGTTCAGGCGGAGGCTATGCTCGGCCAGATCCTCTTCGCTGGAATGGACGGGATCCCGCCCCAGCGCGCGCGGGCTCTCATGTGGCTGACGCTGGCGCGGGAAGCCGCGATCGACTCCAAGAAGGATCAATGGATCATCGATCTCTATGACCGCGCCATGGGCGCCGCCAGCGACGAGGATCGCCAACTCGCGCTGACCTATCTCGAAGACCATCTGAAGCGGCAATACTGATTTTTGTCGTTCTTCGGCATGCGTCAATCAACTGGCGGGGCAGGCGCGCGCGTCGGCCTCGCCGAATTGCTTTCGCTCCCCGCCTCTTGGCCCTTCGCCGCTCAGCCCGAGGCGCCTATCTGACTCTTCCCGCCGGATCGCAGAGCCTGTCCCGACGTCGCGGCGGCGCGTGGGTTTTGCTCCTGCGCGGACGAATGGCGAAAAGCTGTTGCCGAAGCGCATTTGAGATGTCAAATACCCGCGCGAACAGGAGGTCGGCGGCCGCCCGGCCAGACCGTCGCCTATGTGTCGGCGTCGTTTTTGGACGAGGCCTTTCTGTTGCAGCGCTAAGGGCTGGCGGTTGAAACGGGGTGAGACGGTTTGTCCGAGCGTGCGTCTCGACTTGGCGCGCTAGAGATCTTTCGATTTCGTTTTACGTATCCCGGCGCCTGATCCGCCGGATCGTCCGTCTTCGCGGCGATTCTGCTCGGGCCGGAGAAGAACGAAGCGCCGGACTTTCGGGATGTTGCAATAGCGGAGCCTATATCTGCGTCCCGCTCCGAAGACTGAAAAACGTGGTGGAGGGAATGTGCCTATGATTGGACTTAGCCGGCTTGTAGGCGCCTCGGTTTTGGCGGTTGTTCTGCTCGGCGCGCGCGCGGAGGCCCAGGACAGCAGCCTCATGGACATGAATATGGACATGGGCTGCATGTTGATGGCCGGCATGCATGAACTACGCGTCGCCGCATATTCCTACTCGTCGGATTCGAGGGAGGACGTATGCGCTGACATCCCGGCCCCGGGACCTGTCTCCATCACGCTCAACGCCATCTCGAAAGAGCTTCGGGACATGGCGATCGAAGTCCGCGTGGTCAGGAACGCCGAAGCCGATGTGGCGCCAGGGGACAATCTCGATTCTGTAACGCTTGCCCATCTGCCGCCAAAAACCTATCCGACGGGCGTCGTCACCTTCCCCGTGACCTTCGACAAGCCGGGCAAATATGCGGTCCTCGTGACGGTGCGCGGCGATAAGGACATGGTGATGTCCGGCCTATATGTCATGACCGTCGAGCAAGGCGCGCGCCAATGGATTTTCGTTTTGATCTTCGCCATCGCGGCGGTCGGAGCCGCAGTGGGGTTTTATGTTTGGGATGAGCATCGCAAGAAGCTGAAATTGTCCGTCAAAAGCAGTTGACGCATTCTTGCCGTGGACGCTGGCGCGTCCACGGCGAGGGGGGGCAGGGCGCTCCCTAAGCGAGGGTCGCCCTGCAGCAATCTAAATGGCGGCCGGCGATCGGCGCAGGGCGCCCCGATCGCCGATCGCCTACTGATCACGCCTGTTGAATGGCCGATAATTTCCAGTCGCCAGGTCCGCCGCCTGCGCGCCGGACGAAGGTCCACACCTCGGTCGCCTGCTCTGGCGTCCTCGGATCGCCCGACACGATTTTTCCGGTGGCGCGATCGACCATCGTGTCGATCAGGGAAAAACGCATTGCGACGGTGGCGTATTCGCTCGCGTCTTCGCGCCAGGCCTCGGAGAGGTCCCCTTGCAGGAACGTCACATCGGACAGTCTGTTGACCAGGCCCTTTCTGGCGTTGACGGCGAGGTCCTCGGCGAAATAAGAGGCGGCCTCAGGCGTCGTGAGCGACCGCAAGGCGTCGAGATCCTCCACGCTATAGGCGGCCTGGATCGCCGCCAGTCTTTGTTCAAATACGGCGAAATCAGCAGGACTCACATCGAGTCGCGCTTGACGCGCCGCGGCGGCCCCAGATCCGCCGCCAAAGCCGCCGAGTCCGCCGCCAAAGCCGGACAAGGGCGAGGCGGCCGGCCCGGACTCATAGGGGCCGTTCGGGACGGCCGCCCGCCGGCCGCGAATAAAGCCCATGACGAGCCTGAACAGCAGGTACAAAAGCCCGACCTGAAGGAGAAGGCCGAGGATCGACATGCCGCCGCCGAGGCCGCCGAATAGCCCATGCCCGAACAGCATGCCGAAAAGACCGGCCCCGAGCAGGCCGCCGAGAAGGCCCCGCCCAAAGCCGCCGGAAAAGAAGCCGCCGGAAGAAAATCCGCCTGGATTGGGACGGCTGAAAACGCCGCTGTTTGGCGTGGTCATGGAGCGCTCCAAGGGAGCCGCGCCTCTAGGCGCCGTCGCCGTTGCCGGCGGCGCGCTGAAGGTGTTCCCGCCTCGGCTGCCGAACGAGCCGCCGGACCCCGCACGGGCGAAGGCGTCTGCCGAAAAGCCCATCGCGAGCATCGCGGTGAAAATCAATATTAAGGTCTTGTGGCGAAATGCCATGGCGCAAAGTCCTGCCGTTAAGGGGGCGTTTGCCGCCCGCGCGCTTTATATGGTGCGAAACCAGGAAAAGCGCAAAGCGTCTCGGCGCTGAACCCGCGTCGGCTGGCTTCGCAGCGCGAACTGGGCGAAAACAGCTTAAGAATGCCGTTTCTGTCATTCGAACTACATAATTCGCATTGTCGCGCTTCCGGCTTTTAGAGTGGTATGATAGAAGGCGCGCGCGAAGCCGGTTGAGGGCTTGCTGGCGGAGACGCGAGAGTTGAACGAAGATGAATGAGCGGCGCGCCAGTTTTGACTATGAGGATTTGATCGCTTGCGGGCGGGGGGATCTGTTTGGCCCGGGCAATGCGCAATTGCCTTTGCCGCCTTTGCTGATGTTTGACCGGATCGCCGATATTTCGGAGCGCGGCGGGGCGAATGGCAAGGGGGTGATCCTGGCGGAGTTCGCGATCAAGCCGGATCTTTGGTTTTTTGGCTGCCATTTCAAGGGCGATCCGGTGATGCCCGGTTGCCTTGGGCTTGACGCGCTCTGGCAGCTTCTTGGCTTTTATCTTGGCTGGCTTGGGCTGCCTGGGCGGGGCCGGGCGCTTGGGGTCGGCGAGGTGAAGTTCACCGATCAGGTCTTGCCAACGGTGCGGCGGATCATTTATGGCGTCGATTTGAAGCGCGTGTTCAAGACCAAGCTCGTGCTGGGCATAGCCGACGGCTGGCTCGAAGCGGATGGAACGCGCATCTATGAGGCCAAGGACTTGAAGGTCGGCTTGTTCCAGGCCGCCGCCTGACCCGGTTTTTCTGCCTCATTTGAGCCGCCGCTGGCCTCAAGGCGCCGGCAGAGCGCTATATTGCTCATTCGCGCCGAGCGCATCGTCCAAGAATCGAAAACGCGCGGCGCGCACCGCCCCGGCGCGAAAATGGCCGTTGTCCCGATAATAGGGGATCGCATTTTCGTCGATCGTGGCGCAGCGGCGCTCCTTGCAAAGGAAGTCGAGCGGGTCGACGAATTTCCCGCCGACCGACGTGGCGAGAGAGATCAGCCTTTCCTTTAAAGGAGCAATGTTCTTTTCGAATTTGTCTCGGTCGATATATTCAATGTCTTGGGTGTCGATCCCCAGGAACTGCCGCTTCAGAAGCTCCGAGGGCACGTCCCAATCGCCATAGGGCGTCGCCGACACGATGACGATCTCGATCCCGCGTTTCCTGAATTCGAGGAGATGGGCGCGCAACTTGGCGAGCGTCGCGTCGACATGCTCAAAATACCACGCCGGCTCCTCCTTCATGGTGCAGGCGTCACCTTCGAGGAAGCAAAACGCGGTGTTTCCGGGAGAGAAATATCCATACCATGTCGATATGAGCACAATGCGCTTGAAATCGCCTGTTTCGGCAAAATGCAAGGCTTTGTCGAAGAAGCCGTTGCAGTGAAATCTGTCGCTGGTGAATTGAATGCCGCTGACGGGCGGGCATCCGGAAGACGCCAGGAAGGTGAGCGAGGCGTTGCTGCCGACCTTTGCAGCGTCGACAAAACGATTGAAGACCTGCATGGCGAAGGAATCCCCGATCACCAGCACGCTGCTTTTCTTGGCCTGGCCGATCTGGCATGGCCGCAAATTGCCCTCCGAATCCATGCCGTCGCAATTCAGCGGATAATCCCAGTCCGTCGTCACCATGCGATAGGTTTCGAGCTGTTTGGAGCTTTGTGCTCGACGGTCCGGGAAGCCTTTATTGGTCGTGACGGCGAGCGCCAGACCGACGGTCAAAGCAAGCGCGCCTGCGATCGGAACGAATTGGGGCCAAGCCAATATCGATGCGATGAGCCTTCGGTCCGAAGCTCTTTTCATCAGGAATAAGATGAGGCCGCCGGTCGAAATGATCGCCGCAAGAATGAGAAGCTCGCCAATAATGAGAAGCGGTCCCTTCACTGTGACGCCGGCGTAGATGACCGCGACCGCAATCGGCCAATGCCAAAGATAAATCGAATAAGACCATTTTCCTATGGTCTGAATGAATTGATTCCCAAATGCGGCGGAGTCTGATCGATTGGCTGCAATAACGAAGCAGGTTCCGAGCACAGGCGCCAAGGCATAGTAAGATGGCCAAGGTATATTCTTATTGAAGAATAGTATCGATGCGCCTATAAGAAGAAAACCGCTTGTGATCAGAATAGATGAGTATTTCCGCTCGCATGTCTTGAACTGCAAGGCGACAATCCCGCCCGCCAGCAATTCCCACGCTCTTTGCGGAAGAAGGTAGAAGGCGGACGCTGGATCTGCTTTGGAAGACCAGATGCACAAGAGCAGTGAAACGATAGCCATCGCCCAAAGCGTCGGCGTCAAATGGCGCCGAGTCGCGGCGAATTTGTATAATGCTATGAGTATAATCGGATAGATCAAATAGAACTGCCATTCGACGGACAGACTCCAAGTATGCAACAGCCATTTGGTGTCGGTTTGCGGATCGAAATAGCCGATCGCCTCCGCGAATCGGAAATTCGAGAAAAACAGCAGGGCCGAGACGCTCGTATAGGCCAAATAGCGATAAGTCACTGGATCAAGAAAGATGAATCCAGCAAGGAGAAGACAAAAACAAAGGGCGATAAGGCCGGGAACGATGCGCTTCGTGCGATCATAATAGAAATTTAGAATGCTAAAGGCGCCCTTTTGTAATCTCCCGACAATGATATTGGTCATCAGGTAGCCGGAAATTACAAAAAAAATGTCAACGCCGACGTAACCACCAGGTATGAAGTTGACCTTGTAATGAAAAAGGACGACGGCAGTGACCGCCAGAGCCCTTAGAGCATTTATATCATACCTGAATTTATTCATTCCCGCCACGTTTCGATTGTTTTTCTCTATCAATTTCACAGCGCCGTCGATTACTAGACAGCAATTCCATTTACGCCATCCCGTCGCGAGCGATCCTTTGATCGCAGGACGCATACGATTGCGGGATCTGCGCCAGATAAGTTTGCCCGGCCTATGTCGAACTTTGAAAAAGGCGATCAACTTTTTCAAAAGACACGCATTAGTGACGCGCGCCGACGCATCATGCGCGGCGGCGAACTCTGACGCGAGCATAACGAACAGGACAGCGGCGGCGCAAGCGCCACAATCAAGCCAAGCAAAAAGGGCGCGCCGCGCTGAGGCGAGGGTCTGTCGCCGGAGGCAGGCCTCAGGCCCTCTGGCCGACTTCCGGCTTTTAGAGTGGTATGATAGAAGGCGCGCGCGAAGCCGGTTTTGGGCTTGCTGGGGGAGACGCGAGAGTTGAACGAAGATGAATGAGCGGCGCGCCAGTTTTGACTATGAGGATTTGATCGCCTGCGGGCGGGGGGATCTGTTTGGCCCCGGCAATGCGCAATTGCCTTTGCCGCCTTTGCTGATGTTTGACCGGATCGCCGATATTTCGGAGCGCGGCGGGGCGAATGGCAAGGGGGTGATCCTGGCGGAGTTCGCGATTAAGCCGGATCTTTGGTTTTTTGGCTGCCATTTCAAGGGCGATCCGGTGATGCCCGGTTGCCTTGGGCTTGACGCGCTCTGGCAGCTTCTTGGCTTTTATCTTGGCTGGCTTGGGCTGCCTGGGCGGGGCCGGGCGCTTGGGGTCGGCGAGGTGAAGTTCACCGATCAGGTCTTGCCAACGGTGCGGCGGATCATTTATGGCGTCGATTTGAAGCGCGTGTTCAAGACCAAGCTCGTGCTGGGCATAGCCGACGGCTGGCTCGAAGCGGATGGAACGCGCATCTATGAGGCCAAGGACTTGAAGGTCGGCTTGTTCCAGGCCGCCGCCTGATCGAAGCTTTTTGCCTGCCGTTTTTGGCCCGAGCTGGCTTTCCTTGATTGGGCTTCCCATCTCCAATCAAGGAAAGCCAATTGGTTTCAAAAGCCTGGCGGGATGTCTCGAAGCCGGCCGAGAGACCGGAATTCAAGAGGTCCCAAGGGATGGACCGTCGTGGGCCTTTGCCGGGGCGCTGCGATGCGAGCGGGAGATACGCATGAGACGGGTCGTCGTCACCGGAATGGGCATCGTTTCCTCGATCGGGAACAACACCCAGGAGGTGCTGGCCTCGCTGCGGGAGGCGAAGTCTGGCATCGTCAAGGCCGATAAATATGCGGAGCTCGGCTTTCGCAGCCAGATCCATGGCGCGCCGACGCTCG
Organism: Methylocapsa polymorpha; assembly: GCF_045689225.1. GTDB lineage: Bacteria > Pseudomonadota > Alphaproteobacteria > Rhizobiales > Beijerinckiaceae > Methylocapsa > Methylocapsa polymorpha. Next base: position 2,187,187 of record NZ_CP136862.1, read on the forward strand.
ATCCCGCAAGCATGATCGATCGCCGCGCCATGCGCTTTCACGCCAGCGGCACCGCCTGGAACCATGTCGCAATGGATCAGGCGATTTCAGACTCTGGCCTGACGCCCGACGAGATCTCGCATGAGCGGACCGGCATCATCATGGGCTCGGGCGGGCCTTCGACGCGGGTCGTCGTCGAGTCGGCGGACATCGCGCGCACCAAGGGACCGAAAAAGATCGGGCCTTTCGCGGTCCCGAAAGCCATGTCCTCGACCGCTTCGGCGACGCTCGCCACCTGGTTCAAGATCAAAGGCGTCAATTACTCAATCTCGTCGGCCTGCGCGACCTCCAATCATTGCATCGGCAACGCCTATGAGATGATTCAATACGGCAAGCAGGACGTGATGTTCGCCGGCGGTTGCGAGGAGCTCGACTGGACCATGTCGGTCCTGTTCGACGCAATGGGGGCGATGTCCTCCTCCTTCAACGACCGTCCCGAGACGGCCTCCCGCGCCTATGACAAGAACCGGGATGGTTTCGTGATTGCCGGCGGCGCCGGCGTCCTTGTCCTCGAGGAGTTGGAGCGCGCCAAGGCCCGAGGCGCCAAGATCTACGCCGAGATCGCGGGCTACGGACTGACCTCGGATGGCCACGATATGGTGGCGCCCTCGGGCGAAGGCGCGGTGCGCTGCATGCGCATGGCGCTCGAGACCGTCAAGACGCCGATCGATTACATCAACCCGCATGCGACCTCGACGGAAATAGGCGACCTGAAAGAGATCGAAGCGATCCGGACCGTGTTCGGATCGGGCGACAAATCTCCGCCAATCGCCGGGACCAAATCCTTGACCGGCCATTCGCTCGGCGCGACCGGGGTTCAGGAAGCCATCTACTCGCTCTTGATGATGCAAAGCGGCTTCATCTGCGAAAGCGCCAATATCGAAGAGCTCGATCCCGCCTTCGCGGACATGGACATTGTCCGCAAGCGCCGCGACAATGTGCAATTGCGCGCCGTATTGTCGAATTCCTTCGGCTTCGGCGGCACCAACGCCAGCATCGTCTTGAAACATGTCGACGCATGAGCAGCCGGAAGGGCGGGGCCATCCGTTGCTGATGCAGGGCAAGCGCGGCCTCGTCATGGGCGTCGCGAATGATCATTCGATCGCCTGGGGCATCGCCAAGGCGCTTGCGGATCAGGGCGCCGAGCTCGCCTTCACCTATCAGGGCGAGGCGCTCGGCAAGCGGGTCAAGCCGCTTGCGGCGAAGGTCGGCTCGACTCTGGTGCTGCCTTGCGACGTCGAGGATCTCGCTTCCCTCGACGCAACTTTCGCCGCGCTCGAAAAGGCCTGGGGGCGCCTCGACTTCGCGGTCCATTGCATCGCCTATTCAGACAAGGCCGAATTGAAAGGGCGCTACGCCGATACGACGCGCGAGAATTTTTTGCGCACGATGACCATCTCCGCTTTTTCCTTCACTGAAATGGCGAAGCGCGCGGCGGCGCTCATGCCGCAAGGCGGCGCCATGGTGACCTTGACCTTCGGCGGCGCGAACCGGGTCATGCCCAATTATAATGTGATGGGCGTCGCCAAGGCGGCGCTGGAGGCGAGCGTGCGCTATCTCGCCGCCGATTTTGGCCCTCAGGGCATTCGCGTGAACGCGATTTCCGCCGGCCCTGTCCGGACGCTCGCCGGCGCCGGAATCACCGACGCGCGCTTCATGTTCAATTTCCAGAAAGCGCATGCGCCGCTGCGGCGCACCGTCACCATCGCCGACGTCGGCGGTTCGGCGCTTTATCTTCTGTCCGATCTTTCCGCCGGCGTCACCGGCGAGATCCATTACGTCGATTCGGGCTATAACATCATCCTGATGCCGCATCCCGAAAGCCAAAAGGCCGAAGGCGGACCGGCTTCCGGCGGCGAAGCAGCGGCGGAATAGCGGCCGGGCCTTCGGCGAAGCCGCACACTCCGACGCCGCGCGCGAATGCTCGGCGCTTGTAAGGGGGCAGGCCGCATGCTATCTGCGCCGCGGACCATCCGCGGCCTTCTGCCATGCGTCGCGGCCCACGGAGAGGTGGCTGAGTGGTTGAAAGCACCGCACTCGAAATGCGGCATAGGCGCAAGCCTATCGGGGGTTCGAATCCCCCCCTCTCCGCCATCTAGCCGATTCTGCGCGCTTACCGGATTGGCCGCCGAAGCAGCTCCGCCCGGGGGCTAAAGCTTCGGCTTCTTTTTGATCTCGGCTTTTATGGACTTTTCGTCCTCGCGGGTTTTGGCCTTCGCCTCGAACTCGGCCTGGAGCGCGAGCGCGCGCGCCTGCGTGATTCGCAGGGCGCAAAATCCGTGCACGTCCTCGCGCAGATAATTGCGGCAAATCATTTCGCGCTGGGACGAGAAGCCGGCCTGCTCGCCGGCGATCTTCTTGATCGCGGCCTTGTCCTTTCCAGCGCTCGCCAGCAAGGCCCGAAAATTGGCGCGCATATTGGCTTCCGCCAGGCCGCGCGCGCGCTCCATCTGCTTGATCTGCCCCGCGTCGATCGAATCTGCGGCCGGACCCCAGAACCCGGCCGGATCCGCCCGGCAGTCCGCCGCGGCGAATTCGCAGGCGCCCTGTGGCCGGGTGACCACCACGGCTCCATCCAGGACCTCGAGCGAAAACGGGCAGGCTTCGACCTCGACGTCGTAGCGCGCAAGGCCATTGGGCTGGCCGACGAATTTCGTCTCGATCGGAGCCGCGGCGACGACCTCGACGCGGCAGTCCTCGCTCGGCCGCGAGATCGCTTCTCCCGCGAGCAATAAGCGGGTGATCTCGATGCCTTTGCCCGCTCCGTGTTGAAATGCGATGAGCCCGGTCGAGCCGTCGCGTAAAAGATCGCGGCCGACGATCGTCCCATCGCCGGGCGGCTTCAGGCCTAAGGGTTTTAGCTTGGCTGGACCGGCAGCGGCGGGATGGTCCGATTTTGGCGCTTCCGATCCAGTCGGAGGCGCCGCTTGGAGGGCGCCCGGCAACATCAGCTGGGCGCGACCGGGCGATGCTGCCAAAATGGCGGCCAAAACAACGGCGACTCGGGCGGCCAGGGGGAAATATCTCAACGGGATGCCCGCTCGTAACATGATCAAACACGCTGGATTGCGCCGAGCCGGACAGGCGAACGTCAGGCTGGGGCCGAGAAAGTCGCACGGTTCACGCCGCCGCGCCAGGGCTTGGCCGCGCCGCGGCGCGGGACCCGCCGCGGCTTCGTCTTGCGCCACTTGATCCTCCTCTTATATACGGGCCATCTTGTACGGCGGCCATCTTGCGTTTGCGCGCGGCGACACCAATTTGAACACAGTCGGGGACCGGGCGGAATTCCGTCCGCCCATTTGCCGGATCGCTTCGGGGTCCGGTGGTCTTGCGGATCGAAAGGAAGATTGATCATGGGTAAAGTAATCGGAATCGACCTCGGCACCACCAATTCCTGCGTGGCGGTCATGGAGGGCACGACGCCGAAGGTCATCGAGAACGCCGAGGGAGCGCGGACGACGCCTTCGATCGTCGCCTTCACGGATGACGGGGAGCGTCTCGTCGGCCAGCCGGCCAAGCGCCAGGGCGTCACCAATCCGGAAAGAACTTTTTTCGCGATCAAGCGGCTCATCGGGCGGACCTATGACGACCCGATGACCAAGAAGGACATGGGCCTTGTGCCCTATAAGATCATCCGGGCGGCCAATGGCGACGCCTGGGTCGAAGCCGACGGCAAGCAATATTCCCCCTCGCAGATTTCCGCCTTCATTCTGCAGAAGATGAAGGAGACCGCGGAGGCCTATCTCGGGCAGCCGGTGAGCCAGGCGGTGATCACCGTCCCGGCCTATTTCAACGACGCGCAGCGGCAGGCCACCAAAGACTCGGGCAAGATCGCCGGGCTCGAAGTTTTGCGCATCATCAATGAGCCGACCGCGGCGGCGCTCGCCTATGGGCTCGACAAGAAGGGCTCGGGCATCATCGCCGTCTACGATCTCGGCGGCGGCACTTTCGACATTTCGATCCTCGAAATCGGCGACGGCGTCTTCGAGGTGAAGTCGACCAATGGCGACACGTTCCTCGGCGGCGAGGATTTCGACACGCGCCTCGTCGAATATCTCGCGGACGAATTCAAGAAGGAAAACGGCATCGACCTGAAGCGGGACAAGCTCGCCCTGCAAAGGCTCAAGGAAGCCGCGGAAAAGGCCAAGATCGAATTGTCCTCGGCGACGCAAACCGAGATCAACCTGCCCTATATCACCGCCGACGCGACGGGACCGAAACATCTCGCCTTGAAGCTCACGCGGGCGAAATTCGAGGCGCTTGTCGACGATCTGATCCAAAAGACGGTCGAACCCTGCCGCAAGGCTCTGAAGGACGCCGGGCTGACGGCGGGCGAGATCAACGAAGTCGTGCTTGTCGGCGGCATGACCCGCATGCCCAAAGTCCAGGAGATCGTGAAGAACTTCTTCGGCAAGGAGCCGCATAAGGGCGTCAATCCCGATGAGGTCGTCGCGATCGGCGCGGCGGTTCAGGCCGGCGTGCTCCAGGGCGACGTCAAGGACGTGCTCCTGCTCGACGTTACGCCTCTGTCGCTCGGCATCGAGACGCTCGGCGGCGTGTTCACGCGCCTGATTGACCGCAACACGACCATTCCGACCAAGAAGAGCCAAGTGTTCTCGACGGCGGAAGACAATCAGACGGCGGTCACCATTCGGGTCTTCCAGGGCGAACGCGAGATGGCGGCGGACAACAAGCTGCTCGGCCAATTCGACCTTGTCGGCATTCCGGGCGCGCCGCGCGGCGTGCCGCAGATCGAAGTCACCTTCGACATCGACGCCAATGGCATCGTCAATGTGACCGCGAAAGACAAGGCGACCAACAAGGAGCAGCAGATCCGGATCCAGGCTTCGGGCGGATTGAGCGAGAACGAGATCGACAAGATGGTGAAGGAGGCCGAATCGCATGCGGCCGACGACAAGAAACGCCGCGAACTGGTCGACGCCAAGAATCACGGCGAGGCGCTGATCCACACCGCCGAGAAGTCGCTCGTCGAATATGCCGGCAAGGTCGCCGAGTCGGACAAGAGCGCGATCGAGGCGGCCGTCGCCGCGTTGAAACATGCTCTCGAGGGCGAAGACGTCGAGGCGATCAAGGCCAAGACGAACGATCTCGCGCAGGCCTCCATGAAGCTCGGCGAGGCCCTTTACAAGGCTCAGGGCGAAGCGGGCGGCGAGGGCGCGCCCCATGCCGAGACGAAGGACGACGTCATCGACGCGGACTTCAAGGAGGTCGGCCCGGACGACAAGAAAAAGTCGGCCTGAGATAAAGGCTGATTGGGGGACGGCAGGCGCGCTGTCCCCCGAAAGGCCTCAGGATCGCGAACGCGTCCGAAGCAGGCGCCGGACGACCCTGACTGCGAAGCTCATCTATAAGATCAACGCGCTGGAAAAAATCGGCTCCTCTTCTCGGGCTTAGCAGGCGTTCGTCGACGCGCGGCCTTTCTCATGTGGCCGGATCTCGACCTCGTCCAGCGCGGCGGTTATGGTGCGGCGGGAGACGAGCGGAATCGTGGCCAAAATGGCCAGGATCGGCGATATTTGCTAGGGGTTATGAGTGCGTCCTCCGCATGTGGCGACATGTTTGCGGGCGCATGAAACTTGCTTGAGATGATGGCGCCGCTACAGGCGGCGCGCAGCGCGGCGGCGGCAGGCGCCGGGGGCGGGAAGATTGGAACGCGACGGACAATGAGCAGACGCGACTTTTACGAAATTCTCGGCGTCTCCAAGACCTGCACGGAGACCGAGATGAAATCGGCTTTCCGCAAGGCGGCGATGGATTGCCATCCGGACCGCCATCCAGGCAACGCCGACGCCGAACATAAGTTCAAGGAGCTCAACGAGGCCTACCAGACCTTGTCCGACGCGCAAAAGCGGGCGGCTTACGATCGCTATGGTCACGCGGCTTTCGAACATGGCGGCTTTGGCGCCGGAGGCGATGGTTTCGCCGCGTCGATGGCGGATATTTTCGACGATCTCTTCGGCGACGTCATGGGCGGCCGACGCGGCGGCGGACGCAATGGCGCAGGGCGCGGCTCGGACCTGCGCTACAATATGGAAATCACGCTCGAAGAGGCGTTCGTCGGCAAGACCGCGTCGCTGACCCTCCCGACCTCGATCGCCTGCGAAGCCTGCGCCGGCTCGGGCGCCAAGGCGGGCGCGAAGCCGCGGATGTGTTCCACCTGCGGCGGCCATGGGCGCGTGCGGGCGCAACAGGGCTTTTTCGCGATCGAGCGGACTTGTCCGACCTGCCAAGGACGCGGCGAAATCATCGATGACCCTTGCCAGCCCTGCGGCGGATCCGGCCGCGTCACCCGCGACCGCAGCCTCTCAGTCAATATTCCTCCGGGCGTCGAGGATGGAACCCGCATCCGTCTCGCCGGCGAAGGCGAGGCCGGCACGAGAGGCGGGCCCTCTGGAGACCTCTATATTTTTGTGTCGACGAAACCGCATCCGTTCTTCCAGCGCGATGGGGCCGACCTGTTTTGCCGAGTCCCGATCTCCATGGTGCAGGCGACGCTCGGCGGCGAAGTCAGCGTGCATACGATCGACGGCGGCACAGCCAAGGTCAAAATTCCCGAGGGAGCCCAGTCCGGCAAGCAGTTCAAGCTGAAGCACAAGGGCATGCCGGTGCTGCGTTCGCGCGACATCGGCGATCTCTATATTCAGGTGACGGTGGAGACGCCGCAAAACCTGACCAAGCGCCAACGCGAACTGCTCGCCGAGTTCGAGTCTTTATCCTCACATAAGACGCATCCGGAATCGGCGGGCTTCTTCGCCAAGATGAAGGATTTTTTCGAGAATCTGAGCAGCCAGTGAACCCAAGCCGCGGCGATGGCTAGATGTTTGGACGAAGTTCTCGAGACCCAAGGCCGCTTGATGCTGTGACCTCCATTTCGGTTCGATTAAGGGGAGCGGTCTGTAAAGAGCGATCGCACAGCCGGGAGCCGAGGCAAGAGCGCCGCCCGAATATTAACTTTTCTTGACGCTGGGCCGATTGTCGGCGATTTTCCGCCGGTTGAAATTTCCCGCCCTTTCGCCAGAAGCGAGGACCGTTCTCTTGCTCAGCCAATCCTCGCGTTCGGATCAGCGCCGCCCGCCAATGCCCAACATCCCGATCGAGGAGCGCATCGCCGACGAGGCGCGATTTTTCAGATCCTGGCTCGACAATCCGATGATTGCCGGCGCCGTCTCCCCGTCCGGGCGTTTTCTGGCGCGCATGATGGCTCGCTATGTCGACCCGCTCGAGTCCGGGCCGATCATTGAGCTCGGGCCGGGGACGGGAGCGATCACGGAGGCGCTTTTGCGGCGGGGGATCGCACCGGAGCGGCTGTTTCTTGTCGAATTCGATCCGGGCTTCTGCCGACTGCTCGGGCAGCGCTTTCCCGGCGTGCATATCATCAAGGGCGACGCCTATCATTTGACGGAAACGCTGGGAGGCCATCTTCGCGAACCCGCCGCCGCCATTGTGTCGAGCCTACCCCTGCTGATGAAGCCGGAGAAGCACAGGCTCGCGCTTCTTGCAGATGCTTTCGGGCTCCTGGCGCCGGAGGGGCGTTTTATCCAATTCACCTACGGACCTGTTTCGCCCATCCCCCAAAGAGCCGCCGGGCCGGCGTTTCGGGTCGAAGGCTCGCCGCCGGTTTGGCTGAATCTGCCGCCGGCGCGCGTGTGGATTTATCGGCGCGGGGGTGAAGCCAAGCCGGCGCGGCAGGCAGGCGCGAACCCGGCGCAGCATTTTTTCGACAGGGTCACATTTGGCGCGGGGCAGATGCAGATCCATCTGAAAAAGGAGATCGACGGCGCGAAGGCCAAGTTTCGGCTGAAGGCCAGGGCGCGGCAATTGAGGCGTACAGGGGCGCGGCTCGAGCCGGCCTTAAGGATTCTGCGTCAGTTTCCCGACGGCGATAAGCTGCGCCGGCCGCGATGAGCGAAGCCGCCGCCCCCGCCCGCCAAAGCGCGGTCCCGGCGCGCGAAAGGCTCATCGTGGCGCTGGACTTCGCAACGGCGCGCGAAGCCGAGGCGATGGTCGGGCGCCTCGGCGATAGCGTCTCCTTCTATAAGATCGGCATGGAGCTCGCCTATGGCGGCGGGCTGCCCTTCGCCCAAGACTTGATCAAGGACGGCAAGCAGGTCTTCCTTGATCTCAAGCTGCATGACATTCCGAATACGGTAGCCAGGGCCTGCGCAAATGCGGCGCGTTTCGGCGCGGATTTTCTGACGGTTCACGCCTATCCGCAGACAATGGCGGCGGCGAAAGCAGGGGTCGCCGGCTCGCCGCTGCGCCTTCTCGGCGTAACCGTGATGACGTCTTACGACGACAAGGATCTCGCCGAGGCCGGCTACGCCTATGGCGTCAAGGATCTTGTCGCGCGCCGCGCGGCGCAGGCGCGCGATGTTGGACTTCATGGGCTTATCTTGTCGGCGGAGGAAGTCGGCGCCATGCGCGCCCAACTCGGCCCCGATATGATCCTTGTGACCCCCGGCATCAGGCCCGCGGGCGCAAAGGCCGGCGACCAGAAAAGAGCCATGACGCCCGCCGCCGCGCGCGCTGCGGGGGCCGATCATCTCGTCGTGGGGCGCCCGATCATCGAGGCGGACGATCCTCGCGCCGCAGCCGAGGCCATCATTGCGGAAATCGCATCCGCCGCTAGCGCCAAAGGGTCCTGAAACGCGAAGCGCCGGGCGTACCTCCGGCCCGGCGCGCGATCCTGGGCTGCGTTTTCCGCGACCCCTGATCGAATTCAACAATAGAAGGCACCCGTGACATGGGAATGACGTGCGCGGCCTTGGGCAAGCTTTGTGGGGGAGGCGCGCTTTTCCTCCCGATCGCTGCAGACTATAGAAGTTAAGTCAAACAGCGCGGCTCTCGGAGATCAATCATGAGCGAAATGCGTCTCGTCGTCGCCGGCGCAGCTGGACGCATGGGCCGCGTCCTCATCCAGGTCATTCATGAAACGCCCGGAGCGACGCTCGCGGGCGCGATCGAGCAGGCGGATTCGATCGCGATCGGTCAGGATGCGGGGCTCCTCGCCGGCTGCGGCCAGACGGGAGTTGAAATCACGGGCGACGCCCTGAGCGCGATCGCCGGCGCTGACGGCATCCTTGATTTCACCTCGCCCGAAGTCAGCGTCGAGCTTTCGGTCCTGGCGGCGCAGGCGCGCATCGTTCATGTGATCGGCACAACCGGCTTCACCGCCGCCCAGCTTGTGGGGTTCGAGGCGGCCGCGCGCCATGCGGTCGTCGTGCGCTCCGGCAATATGAGCCTCGGGGTCAATCTTCTCGCCGCCCTGGTCGAAAAGGTCGCCGGCACCCTTGGCTCCGAATATGACATCGAGATTGTGGAGATGCACCATCGCATGAAGGCTGACGCGCCGTCGGGCACCGCGCTTCTTCTTGGCGAGGCTGCGGCGAAAGGGCGCGGCGTTTCTCTTGACCAGCATGCGGCGCGGGCGCGCGACGGGCGCACCGGCCCGCGCAGGGCCGGCGATATTGGATTCGCCTCCCTAAGAGGCGGGACCGTGGTTGGCGATCACAAGGTGATTTTCGCCGGGCCCGGGGAGCGTATCGAACTTTCACATGCTGCGGAGGATCGCAGCATTTTCGCGCGCGGCGCCGTGCAAGCGGCGCTCTGGGGAAAAAGCCGCAAGCCTGGCCTCTATTCGATGGTCGATGTGCTGGGGCTCGCCGATTAGGGCCGCGCCGTCGAACTTGCCCCGGCCGATGCCGGATGCTAGAACAAACATAGAACTATACTCGCGCGCGAGCCTAGGTTCGAATTTGGGCCCGGTCTCTGGCTCGATTTTCGTGGACAACGCCAGGACGCAGCCGCTGGAGGCCATGCCAAGCAGACCGGGATATGCGAGGCATTGTCGTTGATCCGGGTCCTATCGTCGTCTTGATCGTCCTAATGTGGAAAGGGAGAGAGTTCATGTCGGGGAGCGTCAACAAGGTCATTCTCGTCGGCAATCTCGGCCGCGATCCTGAAACGCGCCGAACCGGCGCCGGCGATCCGGTCGTAAGCTTTAGCCTGGCCACCACCGAGTCCTGGCGCGACAAGGCGTCGGGCGAGCGCAAGGATCGGACCGAGTGGCATAATATTGTGATCTTCAATGAGAATTTGGGAAAGATCGCCGAGCAATATTGCAAGAAAGGCTCGAAAGTTTATCTGGAAGGCCAGTTGCAGACGCGCGAATATACCGATCGAGACGGCAATCAACGCAAGACGACCGAAGTGGTTCTTCAACGGTTTCGCGGCGAGTTGACCCTTTTGGATAGCCGCGGCCGCGGCGAATCCTTCGACGCCGACCGCGCCGGCGGCGTCGAGGCTTCAAATAGCTCGGGCTTCGGCCGCGCCTCGCCGATGGAGCGACGTCCGGCTGCGGCGGGCGGCGGCGGGGGCCGCGTCGCCGATATGATCGACGACGATATTCCGTTTTGACGGCGTCCAGAGATTCTGAGCGGCGCCGGGCTGACGCCTGACCTGTTTCAGCTGACGAAATCTTGCTCTTCCGCGTAACCCACAAGGCTTGACGGAAGCATCTGGCCTCCCGCGCCATAAAATAATCGACTGAGGCGCTAATCATTTCGACCTGAAATCATCGCGCTCGGGCGCGACGTTTTAAGCGGTCTTACGATGAGTTCATCGGCCGAAGCGGATCTGGCGTTTTTTGGCGGACCCCACTAGAGTGAGTTGATGCGCTTTTACTTTGGATTTGAACGCCTTGCCCGATAACGCCGACAGCGGTCCGCAGGCTCCGGGCTCGGACGTCCGGCCGGTCTCCATTTCCGACGAGATGCGCCAGAGCTATCTCGCCTATGCGATGAGCGTCATCGTGAGTCGCGCGCTTCCAGACGTGCGCGACGGGCTGAAGCCGGTGCATCGCCGGATTTTGTTCTCCATGCACGAGAACAATTACACGCCGGATCGACCTTACGTGAAATGCGCGCGCATCGTCGGCGACGTGATGGGCAAATATCATCCGCATGGCGACGCCGCGATTTACGACGCGCTCGTCCGCATGGCGCAGTCCTTCTCGATGCGTCTGCCCCTGATCGACGGGCAAGGCAATTTCGGTTCGGTCGATGGCGATCCGCCCGCCGCCATGCGCTATACCGAGTCGCGGCTCGCCCGCCCGGCGCTGGCGCTGCTCGAGGACATCGATTCCGACACCGTCGATTTTCAGCCGAATTACGATGGGAAGGAGCACGAGCCGGTCGTGCTGCCGGCGCGCTTTCCAAACCTTCTCGTCAACGGCGCCGGCGGCATCGCGGTCGGCATGGCGACCAATATCCCGCCGCATAATCTTGGCGAGGTGATCGACGCCGTCGTCGCCTTGATCGATCAGCCGGACATAAGCCTCGAAGATCTGATGGCGATCGTGCCAGGCCCCGACTTTCCGACCGGCGGCAGCATCCTCGGCCGGGCCGGCATTCACGCGGCCTATGTTTCGGGACGCGGCTCGGTCCTGACGCGGGCGAAGATCGAGGTCGAGGAAATTCGCAAGGAGCGCGAAGCGCTCATCGTCACCGAGATTCCCTATCAGGTCAACAAAGCGACCTTGATTGAGAAGATCGCCGAGCTTGTCCGCGAAAAACGCATCGAAGGCATCTCCGACCTTCGCGACGAATCCGATCGCGACGGCATGCGCATTGTCATCGAGCTGAAGCGGGACGCAGTTGCCGACGTCGTTTTGAATCAGCTGTGGCGCTTCACGGCGCTGCAATCGAGCTTTGCCTGCAACATGATCGCCTTGAACGGCGGCAGGCCGGAAGTCTTGACGCTGAAGGATTTTCTTACGGCCTTCATCGACTTCCGCGAAGAAGTCGTCACAAGGCGCACCAAGCATCTTTTGACCAAGGCGCGCGACGCCGCCCATCTGCAGGTGGGCCTCGCGATCGCCGTCGCCAATATCGACGAAGTCATTCGCCTCATTCGAACCTCGCAAGACGCGGCGGAAGCCCGCGCGGCTTTGATGGCGCGCTCCTGGCCGGCGCATGACATGGCGCCCCTGATCACATTGATCGCCGATCCGCGCCATGTTCTCAGCGAGGACGGGGCCTGCCGCCTGTCCGAGGCCCAGGCGCGGGCGATTCTTGAATTGCGGCTGCAGCGACTCACCGCCCTCGGCCGCGAGGAAATCGCCGAGGCCTTGAATAAGCTCGCCGCCGAGATCGCGGACTATCTCGACATTCTGCGCTCGCGCGCGCGTCTCTTCTCCATCGTCAAGGACGAGATGATCGCGGTGAAGACGGCCTACGCCACGCCGCGCCGCACGCTCATCCTCGACAGCGCCGCCGATGTCGACGACGAGGATCTGATCCAGCGCGAGGACATGGTCGTCACGGTGTCGCATCTTGGCTATGTGAAGCGGGTTCCACTCGCGACCTATCGCGCGCAAAGGCGCGGCGGCAAGGGCCGCGCGGCGATGCAGACGCGCGACGAGGACTTTGTCGCGCGACTCTTTGTGGCCTCGACGCATACGCCGGTCCTATTCTTCTCTTCGCGCGGCCAGGTCTACAAGGAGAAAGTCTGGCGTTTGCCATTGTCGGCGCCGCAAGCGCGCGGAAAAGCGCTGGTCAACATCCTGCCGCTCGAAGAGAGCGAGCGCATCACCACGATCATGCCCTTGCCGGAAGACGAGGAGGTGTGGGCGACGCAGGACGTTGTGTTCGCGACGACGCGCGGCACCGTGCGCCGCAACAAGCTCTCGGATTTTGCTCAGGTGAATCGCGCCGGCAAGATCGCGATGCGGCTCGATGAGGGCGAGGAAATCGTCGATGTCCAGATTTGCGGCGAGGACGCCGATGTCCTTCTGACGACGATGAACGGACAATGCATCAGGTTCCCGGTCGACGATGTGCGCGTCTTCAAGGGGCGCGATTCGATGGGCGTGCGCGGCATAGCGCTCGGCGAGGGCGATCGCGTGATTTCGCTTGCGATCTTGCGTCACATTGAGGCCGATAGCGGCGAGCGCGTCGCCTATCTCAAGATGCGCCGGGCCGTAGCCGGAGAAGCTTCGCCGGAGGCTGGCGGCGAGGCGGCGAGCGAAGAGACAAGCAATGAAGAAAGCTCCTTCGCCTCGAATCTCAGCCCGGAGCGCTACGCCGAAATGTCGGCCGCTGAGCAGATCATTCTGACCGTGTCGTCGAACGGATACGGCAAAAGAACGTCCTCCTATGAATATCGGATCACCGGGCGCGGCGGCAAAGGCATTGTCGCGATGGCGGTCAATCAAAGAAACGGCAAGCTCGTCGCCTCCATGCCGGTCGAGGACGGCGATGGAATCATGCTTGTGACGAACGGCGGGCAATTGATCCGCTGTCCGGTCGACGGCATTCGGGTCGCCGGCCGCGGAACCCAAGGCGTCATCGTCTTCGACACGGCCGCGGAGGAGCAGGTCGTCGCCGTCGAACGCATCACCGAGGAGGACGCCGCCCGAAACGATGATGAGGAGGCTCCCGGCGAGGGCGCAGCCGACGAGGGCGGCGCATGAACGCGGCGATATGCGCTGCCGCGGATGGCTGATCGAAGCGAAAAAATTCCGGGGAGCGTCGATTGGAGCAAATTGAACAGGATAACGTGTTGGCGCCGCATCCGCGGCTGGGCCGAGTCCAGCGGATTCAGGTCATCAACGGCAAAGTGAAAACGCGCCTCCGCGTCGTGCGGGATCAGATTCATGATCCGATTCTCACCGTGCTGACGGTCCTGCTCGCGTTTCTGATCTTCGTGGTCGTGCCGCTTCATGCGTCCGGCGTCGTCTCGGCGCAAGGTTACGATCTTGCCATCGTGCTTGTGCTCGCGAGCTGCGTCCTCGTTCAATCGAAGACGCTGATGGCGATGCTGGTGATCATGCTGGCGGTCGGCCTCGCCGTCGCCGCCATCATCTTTCGTCTGAAGCTCGATTCGACGCTCGACATATATCTCGCCGCTGGCGCATGCCTCACCATAGGCGCTTTGCTCATATTTGTGATCGCCCGCGCGGTCTTTGCGCCTGGCCGCGTCACCTATCATCGCATCAATGGCGCCGTCTTGCTTTATCTGACGATCGGCCTGACTTTCGTGGCGCTCTTCACCTTTGTCGGCTTGCTGGCGCCGAATTCATTTTCCGGCCTATCCATAGCCGACAGTCCGGCGCTTGCCAGCAATCTGATCTATTTCAGCTTCGTGACGCTGACCTCGACCGGCTATGGCGATATTGTGCCGGTGCATCCGATGGCGCGGGCTTTCTCCAATCTTGAGGGAATCATCGGGCAGCTCTATCCTGCGACCTTGCTCGCGCGCCTCGTCACGCTCGAGCTCGAAGGCCGCCGCAAGTAGATTGCGCAAATCGCTTGAATGTCAGTTCAGACGCGCCGACTTGATCTGATAGGCCCCGTCTTCGGCCCGTATGAACATCTTGTCGACTTGCGGATGGCGAACCGGGTCGCCGGATGTGTCGGGGAGGAGATTTTGCTCCGAGACATAAGCGACATATTCGGTTTCGGCATTCTCGGCGAAAAGATGATAGAAAGGTTGGTCCTTGTGCGGCCGCACCTCCTCTGGAATGGACCGCCACCATTCATCCGTGTTCGAGAAGACCGGATCGACGTCGAAGATGATCCCCCGGAACGGATATTTCCGGTGCCTGACCACCTGACCTATGCCGAACTTCGCGATAAGGGCTTTCATGATGCGTCGTTGGCCGCCATGAGCTGCGCCGCCGAGAAGGAACGACGCCCAAGAGGCGAGTGCGGCGTGGCGGACCTTTCAGAGCGTGCCTCGTTAACCGCAGCCGATTGCAATGTCAACTTGACCGCAGGGATTAAGGCGGAGCCTTGCTTCGGGGACGCGGCGTCGTGGGGCGCCGCAACGACGATCCCGCTCCATCGCGGCCGCGGCGTTGTTTCGCTTGCTCCGTTTGCTTTTGGCGCGGGTTCTCCGCATGTCGCCTGACGCTTCGTTCCCTGAGCTTTTGACCAATGTGGAAATGGCCGAGGCCGATCGCCTGACCATCGCCTCCGGCGTTCCCGGATCTTTCCTGATGGAGCATGCGGGCGCGGCGGTCGCCCGGGAGGCGGAGCGTCTCGCGCCCCGCCGCAGCCGCATCGCGGTCTTTTGCGGACCCGGCAATAATGGCGGCGACGGCTTTGTCGCAGCGCGGCTGCTCGCAGCCAAAGGGTTTTCTGTTGAGCTCGGACTGCTTGGCCGCCTCGACGCGCTGCGCGGCGATGCGGCTTCCGCCGCCAAGGCTTGGAGCGGCGAAACCGTTCCGATCGACTCGATCGACCTCGACGTGGCTGATCTCGCAATCGACGCCATTTTCGGCGCGGGGCTTGCCCGCGATCTTGACGGCGCGGCCAAAGCCGCCGTTTTGCGCCTCAATGAATGGGCGCGAGCGCGGGGCAAGCCAATCCTCGCGGTCGATGTTCCGTCGGGGATCGACGGTTCGAGCGGCCAAATTCGCGGCGTCGCGGTTCGGGCGTCGCGCACCGTAACCTTCTTTCGCCGCAAGCCCGGCCATCTTCTGCTGCCCGGACGCGTTTGCTGCGGCGAGACGATCGTCGGCGATATCGGCATTCCGGAATCGGTTCTCGCGACGATCAAGCCGAAGACTTTGGTCAACGGTCCGGCGATCTGGGCAAATTGCTTTCCGGTTACGCGCGTGGAGGGGAATAAATACTCTCGCGGCCATGCTCTCGTCCTTTCGGGCGGGCTCGCGCATACGGGCGCGGCGCGCCTCGCGCGCGCGGGGCCTTGCGCGCCGGGGCTGGTCTTGTGACTATCGCGACGCCGCGGGGAGGCGCTGCCCGCGCATGCTGCGGCGCTCACTGCGATCATGACCCGCCTCTGCGATGGACCGGATGAGCTTGCCGGCCTCCTTGAGGATCGCCGCAAGAATGCGCTCGTCATGGGCCCGGCGTTGGGCGTCGGCGCGTCGACGCGGGCTTTGGCGCATGTCGCTCTTAAAGCCGACGCCGAGGCTATCGAACCAAAGCGCGCCATCGTGCTCGACGCCGACGCCCTGACGAGTTTCAAGGATGACGCGTTCGGCCTCGCGCAAGCGATCAGGGCGTCGCGGGCGCCGGTCGTTCTGACGCCGCATGACGGCGAGTTCGCGCGGCTTTTCTCCGGCTTGAAGTTGGATGACCGAGATCCATGGTCGGAGCTCGAACCGGACTCGGAGGCGTTGCGCGGTCTTTTTCTAGCTCTGCACTCCGACTCGAAGCTTGACCGGGCCCGCGCGGCCTCGGCTTTGACCGGGGCCGTCGTGCTTTTGAAAGGTCCCGACACGGTCGTCGCGGAGCCTTCGGGCGGCGCAACCATCGCGGAGGATTTGCCGCCTTGGCTTGCGACCGCGGGTTCGGGCGATGTTCTCGCCGGGATGATCGGCGGACTGCTCGCGCAAGCGATGCCGCCATTTGAGGCGGCTTCCGCGGCCGTCTGGCTCCATGGCGCGGCCGGCCGCGCGTTCGGCCCCGGCTTGGTGGCGGAAGATCTACCGGAAAATCTGCCGCCGGTTTTGCGCGCGCTTTTCGCCAGTGGAATTTTACAATCGCACGCTGACTGAAATTTGGAATAATATTCCCGCAAGCAGCGAATCCCCCGAGAACTATGCGCCGCGATGGTTGGCGGCGGCGGGCGGATTTTCGGACGAGATTATGCGCCCGCCAAATGAGATCGATTTCTGGCGCGGCTTCGCCCTCCTCACGATTTTCATCAATCACATTCCGGGGCTCTATTTCGAGCGCTTCACCTATCGCAATGTGTCGCTTTCCGATTCGGCCGAGCTTTTCGTGTTTCTCGCCGGATGGGCGATGCGCAAGCTCATCGAAGGCCCGGCGCGGGGGCTGTCGGCGGGTTCACTAATCTTGCGGCTGGAAGGCCGCGCCACGACGGTCTATGTCGCGCAGACGGTCATCACCGAGATCGCGATAGCCCTTCTCGCCGCCGCCTCGATCCTTCTCGACGCGCCGTTCCTCACCGACTGGCATAACGCCTCTGCCGTCTTCAACGATCCGGTCAGGGCTCACATCGGCCTCGTCCTGCTCACCCACCAACTCGGCTATTTCAACATTCTTCCGCTCTATGTCGTTTTGGTTTTCATCGCCCCGCTCATCGCGCTTGCGCATCGCCATGCGCGCCGGCTGTTGTTGCCGGTCTCGTTCGCGATCTATGCCGTCGCTCTCGCATTCGGCCTGAATTTGCCGACTTGGCCAGTCGAGGGAACCTGGTTCTTCAATCCGCTCGCGTGGCAATTGATCTACGTCCTCGGTTTCGTTCTTGCCGGCGAGGACGGGCTTGGCGGCTTCGCTCGGCGCAAGCGCAAAGTTTTCTGGTGGCTGGCGCTCCCGGTCGTGTTGCTGGCCGCCGCCGCCGCGATCGCCGATTTTTCGCCCGATCCGTTCGACGTGCCGTCCCCAAAGCTTTGGTTCATGTTCGACAAGACATTTCTGTCGCCGGCCCGGCTCATCCATAGCCTGGCTTTGACGGCGTTATTCGCGGGCGCTTTCGCGACGATCGGGCGATGGACGCCGCGCGCCTCGGGATTCTTGTCTCTGCTCGGCCGCAATTCCCTAAATGTCTTCTGCGCCGCGTCCATCCTGAGCCTCGCGGGTCAAATCCTCCGCTTCGCCTATAGTGGGAATGTTGCAACCGACGCATTCATTGTTATCGTGGGGTTCCTCTTGATGGGTCTCGTCGCATGGCTATCGGAATGGCGCAGCAGGTTGCCGGCGGCCCCAGCATTCGAGCCGCGCTCGCCTTCGGGCTCATCCTCTTCGTGATTTCGGCTTCGCGCGCCGAAGAGGCGCCCGGTCGGGTGGCGGCGCCGCCATTGAGCGCGGCCTGCGACGTGCCTGCCATCGATATTGCGGCTCCCGCATCGCTTCCAAACGTCGCCATGTCGCTGCAAAAGCGCGGGACCGTGCGCATTCTGGCGATCGGCTCGTCCTCGACCTCGGGGGTCGGCGCCTCGTCGAGCGGCAAGACCTATCCGGCCCAGCTCGAGGCGATTCTCGAGCACGCTCTCAAGGGCGTCGATATCGAGATCGTCAATCGCGGCGTTCCGGGAGAAGTTGCGGAGATTACCGCGGAGCGCCTCAAGAGCGAAGTCGCGCTTGTGAAGCCGGACCTCGTTTT
The DNA here is from genome assembly GCF_045689225.1 of Methylocapsa polymorpha. Lineage (GTDB taxonomy): Bacteria > Pseudomonadota > Alphaproteobacteria > Rhizobiales > Beijerinckiaceae > Methylocapsa > Methylocapsa polymorpha. Next base: position 2,205,343 of record NZ_CP136862.1, read on the forward strand.
GTGGCAGCTCGGAACCAATGACGCGCTGGCCCGCATCGCCCCGGAAGATTTCGAGGCGACCGTCCGCTCGGCGCTTCGATGGTTGAAGGAAAACGGGACCGATGTCGTTCTTGTCGGTCCGCAATATGCGCCGCGCTTCGCCCGCGACCCTAATTATTTCGCGATCCGAGACAGCCTGCAGCGGATCGCGGTGGCGGAAAATATTCTCTACGTCCGCCGCTATGACGCAATGCAGTTCATCGCCCAGGCGCATGCGAATTTACAGCTGATGTCGCGCGACAATTTCCATCTGAACGATCTCGGCTACCAATGTATGGCGGAACATGTCGCCCATGCGGTCATCGTAAGTCTATTCGTCAAAGGCGCGTGGCCGGCGGGAAATTGAGCGGACGCATTAGAATCGCGAACGAAGCCTATTCCGGCACATTCAATCCACGCAATTGCTCCAGCGCGCGCGTCAAAGCGACGAAGCCTGTAATATCGATTTCTTCGGCTCGCGCGGTCGGCGCAATGCCGGAGCGCGCAAGAAGCTCCGTGGCGTCGCTTCCAGCCAGCGATTTCAGCGATTGGCGCAGCATCTTGCGGCGTTGCCCGAAGGCGGCCTGCGTGATCTCCGACAGGAGCCTCGCCTCGCAGGCGAGCGGCGCGGCGCGGGGCGTGAGCTCGACCAGGCTCGAAATGACCTTGGGCGGCGGCGTGAAGGCGGAGGGCGAAATGTCGAAAAGAATGCGGGTTTCGCAACGCCAATTGCTTAGGACCGCGAGCCGTCCATAGGCCGCGCGCTGCATTGGCGTCGCCACAATGCGCTCGGCGACTTCTCGCTGGAACATGAGGGTAAGCCGATCGAACCAGGGCGGCCAGGGCTCGCTCTCGAGCCAGCGCGTGAGCAGGGCCGTCGCGATATTATAGGGCAGGTTGGCGCAGATGCGCGCCGGCCGCGCGCCGCCGACGAGCGCCGCCAAATCAGCTTCCAGCGCGTCGCCGGCCACAATCTGAAGGCGGCCTGGATAATGCGCGGCGATTTCGCCGAGCGCCGCGAGACAGCGCGCATCGCGTTCGATGACAATGACTTTCCGCGCGCCTTCCGCCATCAGAGCCCGGGTCAGTCCGCCCGGGCCTGGTCCAATCTCGACAATCGTCGCCTCCTCAAGCGGCGCGGCGGCGCGGGCGATGCGCCGCGTAAGATTGAGATCGAAAAGGAAATTTTGCCCCAGCGATTTCTTGGCGTCGAGGCCATGCGCGGCGACGACCTCGCGCAGCGGCGGGAGGTCGTCTAGGCCGCCTGGCATGAGCGGCTCGCGAGGCGGCCGGCAAGTTGCAGCGCGGCGATGAGGCTTCTGGCGTCGGCGACGCCTTTTCCGGCTATGTCGAAGGCCGTGCCATGGTCCGGCGAGGTGCGAATGAAGGGCAGGCCTAAGGTCACGTTGACCGCGCTCTCGAAGGCGAGAGTCTTGATCGGAATGAGGGCTTGGTCGTGATACATGGCGATCACGGCGTCATAGCTCCGCCGCGCGGCGGCATGGAACAAAGTGTCGGCTGGGTGCGGCCCGCTGACTGCGACGCCCGACCGGGCGAGCTCGGCGAGCGCGGGAATGATGATTTCGCTCTCCTCGCCTCCCATCGCGCCGCCTTCGCCGGCGTGCGGATTGAGGCCGGTAAAGGCGAGGCGCGGCGTCTCGACGCCGAAACGCTGCTTGAGATCGTTCGCGACGACAAGGCCGGTTTCGACGAGAAGCGAACGAGTCAAAAGCGCCGGAACGCGGGCGAGCGGAACATGGATGGTCGCCGGAACGACGGCGAGCTCGGGGGACCAGAGCAGCATCACGGGCCGCATGGTGACGTCGAAAAAGCGCAATGCCAGCTCGGCCAGAAACTCGGTGTGGCCGGGATGGGAAAAGCCGGCGCGATAGAGAACCTCTTTGGCGATTGGGTTGGTGACGACGGCCGAGGCTTCGCCGGAATAGACAAGACTGACGCAAGTCTCGATCGAAGCGATGGTCGCGGCGGCGTCCTCCTCGTTGGGCGCGCCTGGCTTGCCCGCGACGGAATAAGGCGAGGCGAGGACCGGCAAAGCGCGGGGAAAGACGACCCGGGCCGCGTTGGCCGCGACAGTCTCGATCGGGACATCGAGCCCCAGTTTTTTTGCGAGCGCCGCAAGGTGACCCGGCTCGGCGGCGATCGCGAACGGCGGCGCGTCCGGGTCCAAATGAGTCGCGAGCCAGGCCTTTAACGCTAGCTCCGGCCCGATCCCGGAGGGATCGCCTCGGGTCAGGGCGAGCAGGGGTCTCTTTGCAGGCGCAGCTCCCGGCATCGGGATTTCGTCCCCAAGCCACGATCCCGAGACGCCGCGGACATATCGGGCGAGATCATGGGAAAACAAAAGATAGATCTGACCGCGTCAACTTGAAACGATCACGCGCTAATTTTTCACGATTACGGCTCTCGCGCGCATCTCCTTGAGGCGGCGCTCGGCGTCGGCGGCAATATGCGCGGCGAGGAGCTTTTGCGAGATCGCCGTGCGCGCCGCCGAATCGTCCTTGGGCGCGCCCTTGTAGCAGATGGCGATCATTTCAAGGCCCGCGCTCGATCGTTGCGGCGGCGTCAGATGGCCGGCTGGCGTCTTGTCGAGCAATTGACGAAGCCCTTCGTTGAGCTCGATCGAGGTCTTGGTCAAAGGATCACGAACCGTCACGTCATTGATCGCCCGGGCGAGCGGCACGCCGCTGTCGCAATCGACAAAGCGCGTGCGCAATTGCTCAGCCTCGTGGGCGCGCTCGTTCAGGGCGGCGACGGTCGCCGAGTTCGGCACCGCGAAAATGACTTGACGGACCGTATATTCGAGCCCCGAGGCCGACTTGCCGCCTTGCTTGGCGAGCTCGGCGCGAACCTGTTCCTCGCTTGCCTCGACGCCCTTGTTCAAGGCCTGGACGAGAAGGCTGAACGCGAAATCGGCGCGAAAATGAGCCTTGAAATGGTCGGGGGTCACTCCGGCGCGCTCGATCTCGGCGACGAGGGCCTGAGGCGCCATTTTCAAGTTTTGCGCGACCTTTACGATCTCTTCCGAGATGTCGGCCTCTTTCGGGTTGACGCTGTATTTTTCAGCCTCGTGAATTTCGAGGCGATCGGTGTAGAGGCTCTCGATCGCGGCCTCGCGCGTCGCGGGCTTGCGCAAGACCCGAAGCAGCTTCATGCGCTCTTCAATATCGATATTCGTGACCGGATCGCCATTGATGCTGGATATGATCGTCTGCGCGTGACTCTGGCTGCCGCCGAGCGCGGCGGCCGCCGCGATCCCGGCGATGACGAGGCACGCCTTGAAGCCGGCATTGGCGAGAAAGCCAAATACACGCGCATCCACGTCTTTACGCATGGTTTTCGCTCTCCGTTGTTGGATGTTGTGTCGCGTCATGCGGAGCGTGGCCCACAAGATCGCGGCAATCAGTATTTCACGCCGTCGAGCGACGTGGTGTTGGAAAAGGACTGGGTCAGCCTGGCGTCGCCCAAAGTGCGCAGCTGCAGCTGCAAAAGCACGGTCTGATTGTGGACCAGCGCGCCATTGCCATTGTCCTGATAAAGCGAAGTGTAGTTCACCGAAAAACTCGTGCAATCGTCCTGATAACCGCCGCCTACGCCGAAGGCCGCGACGGCGAACGGTCCCGGATTGACTGTGCCGATCAAACCGGGCGGATAGAATTGCCGGCTCATATCGAAGGTGATGTTGCCCTGCATAAAGTAATTGTCGCTGATCTTGTAGCGCGACGCCAAGGAAAGGCCTTCTCTGCGCACATAGTAGCCGATCACCGGCTGAGCCTGATAATTGGCATATTGTATGCTGCCTGTCCAGGCGCCGAGATTATACGTGCCGACGAGATCAATGCGTCTCGGCTCGAAAGTATCGACGTCGAGCCGGGTCTTGGCGGTGAAGGAGAGCATGGAGTTCGGGGCGAAGGAAAACGCGGTGACGTAATCCGAGCGCCGCGTGTCGAGCCCGGAGCTCAAGCCCACATTGGCCGCGTCCGGCGTCGCATAAGAGTTCGTGCCGGCGACCTGATAGGATTGTCCGGCGATGAAATTGGCGTGGCCGCCGCCGTTGAAATTCAGCGTGAATTGGGCCCCGTAATTCGCCCTGGTTCCGGTCTCGAAGCGGTCGTAGCCGGAATATTTGCTCCATTCGAACAAGGTGGAATCGTCGAAGACGAGGCTTTGCGCATCGAGGTTTATGAGCGACGACGACCAGATCTGGTTCGGGCGCATGATGATCTGCCCGATCGGTTCGAAGACCATCGAGCCGAAGCCCGTCTTGGCTAGGAAGGGATAGCGGTACTCCAGTCCGACGCCCGGAACGAAGGCGCCATAGAAGCTCGAATCCTTATTGCTCAAGAAATTCAGCTGCGAGGCGTTCGTATAGCTGGAGACGCCATAGCCGTAAGCGAACGTATAGGTATTCGTCGTATTGAGGTCCAGCCACTCGCCATTGAGATGGGCGAAGGCGAAAGGCGTCCAGACTTCGCCGAGCGGGTCGATGAACTTGCGTTTCCACGAACCGTCAACCGTCGCCCGGGTGTACTCGCCGCCGACGCCACGCAAAAGACATGTCCCCCCGATTTGCCCTGGGGTATAGTTGGTGCAGACATTGTAGAGCCCGTAGGCGTTGTCCAGGACCTGCGAGCCGACGGACTGGAAGCTCGCCGAGGCGGCCGAAAGACTAGTCAGATTGAAGTCGAGCTCCGCCTGGCCGCCAATGCCGAAGGTTTGCGCGGGATCGATGTCGAAGGTCTTGTTATAGTCCCAGACCGGATGCGCAAGCGGCTGCTGAGGCTGGAAGTCGTGGGTCGAAAGTCCTTCGAAATAATAGCCGCGCAGGTCGAAATATCCGCGATCCGCCTGCCCGGTGAGATAAACTGTCGACGTTGTTTCGCTGAAATAATTGGACGACAGCGTCTGGCTGGGTATGTGGTAGTCGTTGAGAAAGTACTTGTCCGACAGAAGCGTGAATTCCCAGCCGAACTTCCAGTGATCGGCGATGTAGATCTGTCCCTTGCTTTCGAAGGAGCCACGAAGGGATTGGTCGCCCGCGCCATATGGCGGCGTCGAGAAGACCGACTTGTTGAGTTCGTCGATCCCGTTCGCGCGGATGTAATATTCGCCGTTTTCGAGTCGATGGCGCCATTCGACGCTGGCGAGAAACCCCTGCGTCGAAAGAAAGGTCGGCGTGAACGTCAAGTCGTAATTGGGCGCGAGCGCCCAGAAGATCGGAATGCCTACTCCATAGCCGAGGTTGGAATTATAGATGAGATGCGGCGAAAGAATGCCGGACTTGCGCGTCACGCTCGGGTCTGGGGTCGAGAAGAACGGCACATAGGCGATCGGGATCCCGAGGAATTCGAGCGAGGCGTCCTCGTAATAGATCATCTGCTCGTCGTTCTTGTGGATGATCCGCTTGGCCCGCACGCGCCACAGCGGCGGCACGCTGGGATTGTCGCTGCAGGCCGCACAGGCGGTGTAGGTGCCCTTGTCGAAGACGGTTGTGTCGCCTTCGATCCGTTCGGCGCGCGGCGCGCTGAAATATGTCTTGTAGGTGCCTTTCTCGGAAATCGGCGCGCCGAGCTGGACGGATTGCTCGGTATTGACATATGTCTTTTCGGCCGTCTCAACGCGCAGGCTCTCGATGAACCCGTCGCGGAAATCGTCGGTGAGGTCGAAGCGTTCGGCGTGTAGCACGGCGCCGTTGGTTTCGGTCAGCTTCGCATGGCCTTCGGCGTAGACTCGGCCAGATTTCCGATCATAGATGACCCGGTCGGCTTCGAGCACGCGTCCTTGGTAGTAGACTCTGGCGTTTCCTTCGGCGGAGACGGTGTTTTTTTCGGAATCGTAGCGAAGCTCGGTCGCCTCGACGAACATCTTCTCGTTCTTATCCGTGTTTTTTTGCGCCAGCCGACTGCCGACTGTTTGCGCGGCCGCGGAGCCGACGGCGACCGGCGTCGCGGCAAAACCCAAACCAAGCGCCGCGGAGAAAAAGAAGGAAAGGGCCGCGGCGACGCAAAAACGAAGCGCAAGCGCCAGCCGGCCTAAGCGCTCCGCGAGCGTTGGCCCATTTTCGGGTCCGATGCAAAGCGTCGAGTCGCTCGGCTTCGCCGGGCTTGCGACGGCTCGGGCCCAAGCAATCACGTCAGCGGGGCAAAAACGCCGCCCCATCAACCATCCTCCTGATGCAGCAGAGCGAACGCGCCCAGCATGCTGGCGACGACAGCTGGAGACCACGCCGCCACCACCGGACTGAGCAAACCCGCGCCCCCGAGATCGCTGACCAATTTTGTCGCCACATAAAGCACGAAGCCGGCGACCACGCCACCGCCAACCATCCTGGCTACGCCACCAAATCGGAAAAATCTTAAGGAAAAGGCCGCCGCAATCAAAACCATGGCGACAAAAAACAGCGGCCTCGCCAAAAGGGTCTGAAACTGAAGCCGGTAGCCTATCGAGTCGAGCCCCGCGGCGTCGGCCTGTTCGCGCAACGACGGCAATTCCCAAAATGGCACTGATTCCGGCGGGATAACTCCCTGAGCGACCTGTTCGGACGAGAGGTTCGTGGCGAGAAGATAGGTTCCGACTTCGACGCTCTCTTCCCCCGGAGCCACGACCCGCGCGTGTTCGAGGCGCCACACCCCCGGCAAAAGTTTGGCGCTCTGGGCCAAAATTTCGCCTTCGAACTTTCCGGTCGTGTCGTAGACATAGGCGATGACCGACGTCAGGCGAGCGCCATCTTCCTCAACCTTCGCGGCCCTGATGATCGCCAATCCGTCGACGCTGTTTTGTCGGATCCAAAACTGCGCGTCGGGGGCTTTTCTGCCATTTGGCCCGAACAGCCGCGTCTCGATCCCGTCAGCGCGATGTTTCATCATGGCCGAGATCGGATTGAACAGCGCGATCGACGCCACGCCTATGACGGTGGCGATCAGCACCGGCGGAATCAGGAATCCCCAGACTGAGACGCCGACGGCCCTTGCGATGAGCAATTCGAGCTTGCGGGTCAAATCCAGGAAGGCCGCCATTGCGCCGCCGAGCACGCAGAACGGCATGAGTTGTTCCGAGGCGGATGGGACGCGCAGCAGGGCGAGAAAAGCGATGAAGGCGGCCGAAACCCCCGGGATGCCGTCGGAGCGGCGCAGCAATTCGACGAAATCGATCACATAGACCATGCCGAAGATCATCAAGAACACGGCCATGATCATCCGCAGGAAGCGGAAGGAAAAGTAGCGCCCGAGGGTCGAGCCGATCATCGATGGAGCTCGCGCGCGGCGACGTGCAGGCCCGGGAGGCCGGCATGGCGCGAATTCGTTGCGTCGAGCGTCATGTCCGCCATTTCGCTTTCGTCCCGTTACGCCTTTTGTCGCTTCGGCCCGAGCGGGCGGTCTGGCCCCAAAACGCCGCCTTGCCTTCGCGTCCCAGCCGCGCCGCCGCAATAGCGCTTGGGCTGCGGCGCGAAGGTGACGTAAACTTGAGACTCACGGCGATTTTTCGGCAGATGAAGGACGCATCATCGCACATAATTCCTGTATGAACCTAGCGCTCCCACTTGCCGAGGCTCGTCGGGCGGAACATGATGCGAACAAAGCGGCTGCGCTATGGCGGCCGGCCCATTTTTGGGCGGAGCCAAGGCCGGCTCGCGTGAAAATGCGGAAACTTTGGGAATACGAAGGGCTTTCACGACTTCGTGAGTTGTGATCGTCCTCCGGGAATTGCGTGCAGAGGATCAGATGTCGGACTCCATTAAAATCGAATTTGTCGCGCTTGGGCCCTTGAGCGCCCAGACGCCGCTTCAGGCTTCATCGAAACGGGCGGCGGGGAAAGCCAAAGGCGCCCAGGCCCTGGTCGTTTTCATGGCTCCGGATTTCGCTTTTGGCCCGTCGACGCTTCGCCTCATCGGCGCCGATGGAGAGGCTTTGATCAGGAAGGCGGCCGCGGCCGCGAAGTTCAAGGGGAAGCCTTCGACGGCGCTCGATATTATCGCGCCTTCAGGCTTCGCCGCCGACCGGCTCATTGTGATCGGCGCCCGCGCGGCCCATGTCGAGGCGGCCCAAGTCGAGAAAGACAAGACCACAAAGAAGAAAGGCGAAAACGACGAAGCCCAGCGAGACAAGGGAGGCGAGGACGCGGCTCCGAGCCCCGGCGATTACGCCAATCTCGGCGGATTCGTCATCGGGAAGCTGGGTCGCGGCGCGAGCGCCGTCGTCGCTTTCGATCTGCCGAGGCCGCCTGAGGACTCGGCGGGAGCCGCCGCCGAATTCATGCTCGGGATGCAGCTGCGCGACTATCGCTTCGACGCCTATAAGACCAAGAAAAAGGACGACGCCGAAGACAATAGCCCCACGGAGATTTTCCTCGCCGTGGACGAGCCTTCCGCCGCGCGCCGCGAGGCCAAGGCGAGGGAGGCCGTGGCCGAAGGCGTCTTGATCGCCCGTTCGCTCGTCAATGAGCCCGCCAATGTCCTTTACCCCGTAGAGTTCGCCAATCGCGCGAAGGCGCTCGAAACGCTCGGCGTCGAGGTCGAGATCCTAGACATGGCGGCGTTGCGCGCGCTCGGCATGGGCGCCTTGCTCGGCGTTGGGCAGGGGTCGGTTCGGGAGAGCCGCGTCGTCATCATGCGATGGCGCGGCGTGAAGCCCGCCAAGGAGAGCGCCAAGACCAAGGCGCAGCCGATCGCCTTTGTCGGCAAGGGCGTATGTTTCGACACTGGCGGCATATCGATCAAGCCGGCCGCCGGCATGGAGGATATGAAGGGCGACATGGCCGGCGCCGCCTGCGTGGTCGGCCTGATCCATGCGCTCGCCGCGCGCAAGGCCAAGGTCGATGTCGTGGGCGCCATCGGCCTTGTCGAAAACATGCCCGGTCCCGAGGCGCAGCGTCCCGGCGACATTGTGAAATCCATGTCCGGCCAGACGATCGAAGTCATCAATACCGACGCCGAAGGGCGCCTCGTTCTCGCCGACGTGCTTTGGTATGTGCAGGATAAATTCAAGCCGAAATTCATCGTCGATCTCGCGACTCTGACCGGCGCGATCCTTGTCGCGCTTGGCCAGGAGCACGCGGGCCTCTTCGCCAACAATGATGATTTGGCCGAGAAGCTGCTGGCGACCGGCAAGGCGACGGGCGAAAAACTATGGCGTCTGCCGCTCGGATCCGCCTATGATAAGATGATCGATTCCAAATTCGCCGACATGAAGAACACCGGCGGCCGGCACGCGGGCTCGATCACGGCGGCTCAATTCCTCCAGCGATTCGTGAATGGGACGCCCTGGGCGCATCTCGACATCGCCGGCACGGGGATGAATTCCCCCGGAAGCGACCTCAATCAAGGCTGGGCCTCGGGCTTCGGGGTCCGGCTGCTCGACCGGCTCGTCGCGGATTATTACGAGGGATGAGGCCGGGCGCTGCTTTCCCTTGCGCGCTTAAAGACGCCCGGTCATGACCGAAATCTGGTTCTATCATCTTCAGCGCCGGAGGCTCGAAAGCGTGCTTCCGGGCCTCATCGAGAAATCCCTCGAAAGAGGCTGGCGCGTCGTCGTCCAGGCGAAAAGCGAGGAGCGGCTCGACGCGCTCGATCAATGGCTGTGGACCTTTTCGGAGGCGAGTTTCGTCGCCCATGGCCGGGCGCGCGACGGCGACGCCGAACTCCAGCCGGTCTATCTCTCGACCGGCCTCGAGAACCCGAACGGCGCCGAGGTCAGGCTCTTCATCGAGGGAGCCGAAATAGCTGAGGCGCTGGCGGAGCCCTCCGCCGCGCCTTACGCTCGCGCAATTCTCCTGTTCGACGGCAATGACGAGGATGATCTCGCGCTCGCCCGCGCGCAATGGAAAGCGCTGAAGGAAAAAGATTTGGCGCTGAGCTATTGGCGAGAGGATGAGACAGGTCGCTGGGAGAAAAAGGCGTGAGCGGGCGCACCTCGTGACCCCGCCGCGCTTCCGATCGTCGTTTTGATTGGCTGAAAGGACATAGATTCTCTTGGACGAAATCTCCCTTGATCCGACTTCGCCCGAATTCACGGCGCGGCGCGCCGAGGCGCGCAAAGCGCTTGACGCGCTCGATCCCGCCAAGAATTTGGAAATGCGCGGCGGCGCGGCGGACGATCCTTTGCGCCGCGACTGGTTCGAGGCGGTTTATGCGCGGGCGCAAAATGACCCGGCGCGCGTGCCCTGGGCCAATCTTGCGCCGCATCCTTTGACCAAGGCTTGGGTCGGAGCCCAGGTCAAGGGCATCGCAGGTTTGCGCGCGCTCGATGTCGGCTGCGGCCTCGGCGACAACGCCGAATGTCTGGCCGAAGCCGGCGCAGAAGTCACAGCCTTCGATCTTGTGGAGGCGGCGGTCGAATGGGCGAAGCGGCGCTTCCCGCGCACCACCGTCGATTATCGCGCGGGCGATCTCTTCGCGCCGCCCGCAGACTGGCGGGGCAAGTTCGCTCTCGTGCACGAATGCTACACTTTGCAGGCGCTTTCCGCGCCGCTTCTGCCAAAGGCGCTCGCCGAGCTTTCGTCTTTCCTGGCTCCCGGCGGCAAGCTCCTCATTGTCGCCCGCGCGCGCGGCGAAGACGCCGAGGCTGAGGGCCCGCCCTGGCCGCTGCCGCCGTCGATCTTCACGGAGGCGCGGCGGCAGGGCTTGAAGCCGCTTTCGATTGAGGACATAGAAGCGACGGCTGACGTCGGGCGCCGCCATTGGCGCGCGCTCCTCGGCCGCGCTGACGAGCCATGAGGCCGGCGCGGCGCGCATGATTTTGGCTAAGAAATTCCTAGAGCGCTTCCCGGTCAGATGGAATCATCTGATCGAAAAGGAATCGCTCAAATTCAAAGAGCTGGAGCATGTTCTGATCGAAAAAGTCGATCAACTTTTTCGGAAGATGCTCTAGAATTCGGGCGGATCAATCCGAGGCGTTGACGCGATGGAGCGGAAAGAGGGAAGATATTTGGCGATTCCGACCCCGATAATGTAGCCGACCGATTTGATCGGGTTTGGCTTGAGGCTCGCGAGCGCATAAAGGGGCTTGCCGGTCTTGTCGGTCCACCACGCCTTCCACACTTTGTGTTTCCCGCTTTTGGCGGATTGGCAGGCCGCCAGCAGCGCCTCGATTTTCTCAGCTTTCAATCCCGTGGCTTTGACGAGGCCACGGACATTGCGCTGATCATAGGCGGGATCGATCAATTCGGCCAGAACGAGCCGGATTTCATCATCGTCGAGGCCGGTATCCTTGGGCAGATCCCGCCAACCTTCGATCTGATTGCGGCGCACGAGATCGCATCGGATAGTGCGCTCGGCGAATTCGAGCGTCCTGCCGCGGATTACGCCCACGGGTCGGATTATGGCGATCCGGAGCAGGGCCCATAAAATTCCCTTCACATTTTGCTCGAGCAAGGCTGGCGCGACATAGTCGAAACGATCTGCGATGCGCTTCTGCAGCGTCTTGTAGAACTCATCCGAAATGCGCGGCCATTCCGGCAGGACCACCTCGTCACGGGCGGAGCCAAAAAGCGGAATGATGCAGTAAGCCTCTTGCAGCGTCTCCGTCGGATCGGCCCGGAAATCGGGATTTTGCTGGGCCGCCTTTGGCCACGCCTTGTAGATGGCGTGATCGGGCGGGACCGTGAAAATATGGCTCAGGAAGCGTTGGCAATTGCGCCGCCCGAGCTGGAAATCATGATCGCGAAAGGCCCTTGCGACAAAGCCGCCGAAGCCGCCGAGCAGGCCGCTTGCGATCGGGTAGCGCTCCTTCGCTTCCGGCCTCCCATCGTCCGCCGGGGGCCGGCTCGGCCCGATCAAATATCGGCTGCCGATCTTGGGATCCGCCGCGAGCACAAGCTCGCTCGGCTTGAAGCGGGCCTGTTCGATCAAGGCAGGCTGAAGCGCTCTGAAAATGCTCACAATGTCGAATTTCGGCTGGCCTTCGGGTTTGATCGACGGCGCCTTCGGGAAAGGCGAAATCATGATCACCGCGCGGTCCGCCTCGGCGAGGCCGCGTTCGTTCTGCGTCGCTCCGGGGTCCTTCAAGGACAAGCGAGCATATTCGAAAGGATCATTGTCGATGATTCCGCCGTCCGCCGTCGTGAAGCGGAACGAATCGGCCTGCCATACATCGATCGGCCAATCCGGCATGGAGCCGAACTCGGCGATTGCTTCGATCGGGAAATGCCGGCTCACGAATTCGGCGCGCGCGCCGTCGATCTCGCGCGGCGCAAGCCCGATCGGGAAGGCTGCGGAGGCGACGGCGCAGATCGCGAAATCTTTCCATTCCTTGTTGTTTGGATCGCCCTTGACGAGCGTCGCGACGTCGATCTCACGTTTTTTGTCGGCTTCGCCGAAATCGCTGACGCGTGGCCAGGAGCCAACGCCGGTCACGGCGTAATGCACGCGATCGCCATGCGAGACCATCCCGAATGCGCCGCCCGTGAAGGGGACGGTGTAGGGCACGCCGCGCAGGTTCGATAGAGTCAGATAAATATGCAGACGCTCCGAAATATAGGCGCGCGGCGCGCTCGTCACGGCCGTAACGTCGATGGCGGCCTTCGCGATTCCGTCGAGCAGCCGCGAATTGAGCGCGGAGGTCACAGGCAGCGGCCCATCAGCGGCCGGCGCCGGGTCGCTGGTGGATGAGAAGTCGTCCGCGGGGTCCGGGCGCTTATCGAGGTCGCCCGCTTGCAGAAAGTCGCTTGTTTGTCCGTCCTCTGCGACGAGGCCGGGCCGCGCCACCCAGGTGTCATAGAGCTTTGGCAGGAAACATTTGAATTGTTGTTTGCTCCCGCCCGGCGAATTGAACGGGACGGGCTTCTGATTGGCGTCGGCGAGCGCGACGGCGCCGATCGCCGCGGTGATCGCGCCAGCCGAAGCCCCCGACATGACCTTGAGGCCAACCCGATGGTTCGGGATCTGCTCGGGATCGACGCCGGTTTCCCGGTAGGCGCCGTTCCGCGCCTTCTCCCACTCGTCGAGCGCCTGGATCAGGAAATCGAACACGCCGGCCGTATAGGCCCCGGCGGAGATCGCGCCGGACATGGTCAGGCCGATCTGGAATTCCTCGCGAGACAAGGTTTGCATCGCATTCCCCCAAATGCGCGACGCCTTAGAGCATCCGAAAAAGTTGATGACTTTTTCGATCAGACCATGCGTCAACTCTTTGAACTTGAGCGATTCTTTTTCGATCAGACATTTCCATCCGATCGGGAAGCGCTTTAGTGTGGTTGATCTTATACGATATTGCAAATAAAGCGATGGCGCTCGGCCCGCCGCGAGGAGGGACTTGGCGAAGCCTCCGCCCGTCCGCCTCGCCCGACGCCTTTTTACGACTAGCGGAACCTTTCTTGCGAAGTCAGAATTCTAGAGGTTGGAGGTTAGCATGCAAAGCCTAAGGGCGGCCGCGGTTCTATTTGCTTTCCTCGGTTTGCTCGGCGCCGCTTGGGCGCGGCCCGATAACAGCGGGGGCGTGCCGAAGCTCGACGTCTCGCAGTCCTGCCGGGAAGCGCAAGCTATTGGCGGCGACGATCGGAACCTCGCCTATAAGGGCTGCATGCAAGACGAGAAGGACGCTCAAGACCAGCTCACGCAGAGATGGTCGAAGTTCAAGCCCGAGGATCGGCGGAATTGCCTTGAGCAAGGCGTTTCGCCAATGCCGAGCTATGTGGAAATTCTGACTTGCATCGAAATGTACGATGGCGGCAGCACGTTCAATAAGGGCGCGCCAGACTCCCGCCCGCTTGGCGGATCCGCTCCGGCCGCTTCGCCTGCGCCGGCGGATACGACCGCACCGGCCGACAGCGGGGTCAGATTCTGATTCGAGCGGTCTTTTCGATCCTGCTTCGTCGCGCGCATTCGCTGAGGCGGCGGTCGGCGCAGCGTCCTCGCCGTTTCCGGGTTTGAAGTAGAGTTGAGTTTAAAGAGAAAGGGCGAGAACGCTAAAGCGTTCTCGCCCTTTCTAGCTAAGCCCCCTTAACCCGTTCCTTGCCCCCGCGGTCCAACTGGAGGCTGCGCCAACCTGTGGCGCAGGAGCGTAAAACAGGCGTCCTCCCAAGACTTGGACTGCTGCGCCGGATTTTGCGCCGGCGCCCCGCGTCAATAATTGACGTAACGTGTGTAGCTCACAGCTAATGCAATGTCACGCACAAATAGGCAAGATGTCTTGATTGAGGCAGAAATTGAAGGAAATTTTCTGCAAGGTCCAGGCGACCCGGTTTAGCGCAATTGAGCTGCGCCGGAACGTGTTATACGAGACTAGCGAGACGCCGTTGTAGGGTCGCCTTCGCAGGAGCGCTGCCCGGATCATTTTTGCGGCATTAGGCGAAGTCTATGACGCGACAGATCGAGGCCTGACAAGAGGCGGCGCAGGCCGTGAGGCGGACCATGACGGAGCTTTCGCCACAGACGCGACCTCAATCGCAAGCCAGCCCCCCGATCCTCTCGCCTAAGGGATCCGGTCTCGGGGGACGCATCCGCAATTGGTTCCTGACCGGCGTGATCGTGGCGGGTCCGCTCGCCGTCACCGCTTCCATAGTCTGGTGGTTTGTCGATACGGTCGACACTTGGGTCAGGCATTTTCTCCCGTCCAAGCTCTGGCCCGAGACCTATTTGGCGCTGCCTCTTCCCGGCTTCGGCGTTATTTTTGTTTTTCTTGGCCTCACCCTTTTGGGCTTTCTCGCCGCCAATCTCGCGGGCCGCACGCTGATCCGGCTCGGCGAGGCTATCCTCGCGCGCATGCCCGTCGTGCGTTCGATCTATAAAAGCGTCAAGCAGATCTTCGAGACCGCGTTTTCTCAGTCCGGCACGAGTTTTCGCAAGGTCGGCTTGATCGAGTTTCCGAGCAAGGGTTCGTGGTCGCTCGTCTTCATCACCGCCCCGCCCGGCGTCGCCCTCAGCGAGCATCTGCCGCAGGGCGAGGCGCATATTTCAGTGTTTCTGCCCTGCACGCCCAATCCGACGACCGGCTTCTATTTTTTTCTGCCGGCGCGCGAAGTCATCGAGCTGCCGCTGAGCCCAGACGCCGCCGCTAAGCTCATCATGTCCTGCGGCGTCATCCAGCCGGACGCGAATGCTGTGGTCGCGGCGATGGCGACGAAGCATGTGCATGAGGCGGCGTGACGAGCTGCGCTCCATCGACGATTCCCTCCGGCCGGGAAATGCGCTAGCTACACCAATGGGCTGCGGACAGTCGCGCCCCTTGCTTTGACCGCCGGAGCGCCATGGCCGTTTATACCGAAGTCGTCGACGCGGACCTGGCCGCCTTCCTCGCGGATTATGATCTCGGCCGCGTGCTCGCGCTGAAAGGCATTGCCGAAGGGGTCGAAAACTCCAATTTTCTTCTCCATGTCGAAGCCGGCTATTTCATCCTCACGCTCTATGAGAAGCGCGTAGATGAGAGGAATTTGCCGTTCTTTCTCGGGCTCATGGAGCATCTCGCCGCGCGCGGGCTCACTTGTCCGCAGCCGGTCCGCAACAGGTCGGGCGTCGCGCTCGGGCGGCTGGCGGGGCCCGGCGGCGATCGTGACCTTTCTCGAAGGCATCTGGCGGAACCGTCCTGACGCCAAGCGCTGTGCGTCGCTCGGCGAGGCCCTTGGCAAGCTGCATGAGGCCGGCGCCGATTTCGCCGGCTCTCGCGCCAACGCCTTGGGGCTGAGCGCATGGCCGGCCTTGTTCGATCAGGTTCGCGGCCGCGCCGACGACGTTTGCCCGGGCGTCGCCGCCATGATCGAGAAGGAATTAGGTTTCCTCGAAAAGACTTGGCCGACGGATCTGCCGCGAGGCGTCATCCACGCCGATCTTTTTCCCGACAATGTGCTGTTCCTTGGGGAGAAGGTTTCAGGCCTCATCGATTTCTATTTCGCCTGTACGGATGATTTCGCCTACGATCTGGCGATCTGCCTCAACGCATGGTGTTTCGAGCCCGATTCCTCGTTCAACATCACCAAGGCCATGGGTCTTTTCAACGCCTATGAGCGCATCCGTGGGCTCGAGGCGGCGGAAGTCGAGGCTCTCCCAATCCTTGTCCGCGGCGCGGCCCTGCGGTTTACCCTGACGCGCCTCGTCGACTGGCTGAATGTGCCGCCGGGCGCCTTGGTCCATCCCAAGGATCCGCTCGAATATATTCGGAAATTGCAGTTCCATCAGCGAATCGGCAGCGGTCGGGAGCTTGGTCTGCTGCGATGAGCGCGGAAGTGACGATCTGGACCGACGGCGCCTGTTCAGGCAATCCCGGCCCTGGAGGTTGGGGCGCGATCCTCACCTTCGGAGGCCATGAAAAAGAGCTTTTCGGCGGCGAGGCCGCAACGACCAATAATCGCATGGAGCTGACCGCCGCAATCGAGGCGCTTCAGGCCTTGAACCGCGCCTGCACGGTGCATCTTTATACCGACTCGAATTATCTCAAGGGCGGCATCACCGGCTGGATATCGGCCTGGAGGCGCAATGGCTGGCGCACCGCTGACAAGAAACCCGTCAAGAACGTCGAGCTCTGGCAGAGGCTTGATGAGGCGGCCAAGCCCCACACGATCGACTGGCGCTGGGTCAAGGGCCACGCTGGCGACACTATGAACGAACGCGCCGACGCCCTCGCCCGCAAGGGAATGGCCCCGTTTTTATCGGCGCGGGGCGCGGCGTCGCGGCTTGGCTAGCTCCACCGACCGATGCGGCCATGGTCAAATCTGTTCGAGCAAAGCCTCGGCGCTCGAGACTTCCGCCTTGCCAGGCGCGGGCTCGATATTGAGCTTGCGCACAACGCCGTCCTCGACAAGCATCGCATAGCGCTGCGACCTGACGCCCAGGCCGCGCTCGGTGAGGTCGAGCGAAAGTCCGAGCGCATTGGCGAAATCGCCGTTGCCGTCGGCGAGAAAGCTGATCTTAGTTTCGGCGTCCGTGTTTTTGGCCCAGGCGTCCATGACGAAGACGTCGTTCACGCTGGTGACGGCGATTTCATCGACGCCGCGGGCCTTGAAGTCCTCGGCCCGGTCGCGAAAGCCAGGCAGGTGCGCCGCGCTGCAGGTCGGCGTAAACGCCCCGGGCACACCGAATAAAACAACCTTACGATCTTTGAAGATCTCGTCTGTGGTCCGCAGTTTCGGACCTTCCTTACTCATGACCGTGAACGTGGCCTTGGGAAGCGGGTCTCCGGCCTTGATCGTCATCGTCCTGCTCCTAGTGGATTTGCGGCGCCGCAGTGCTTGGCGGGAATTCGCGCCCGGTCCAACGGGCGCCGGCTCCCGCTTCGCCCGCTGATGCGCTATGGTCTAGAGGAAGGCCCGCCGAGTTCAACGGCGAATTCGTAACTTTGTCGAGCTTCGGTCAAGGTCAGGGTCACGGGAACGGCGTCGGCGCTTTCCGCCTTCGGCCTTTCGACTTCGACGATCAGGAATTCATTCGGGCGATCGGACTTCCGAGTCTCGAAATACCACCCCTCGGGCGCTTCGGCGAAAAGGTCTTGCAAATCTCCGCTCAGCGTGGCGAGCCGCCAGCTTGGCGATGGCGCTCCCGCAATGCGTTCGATCGCGACTTTGGCGTCGCGCTCCGTGGCCGAGAGGCGCACCGGGGCTTTCGCTTCAGCCGCGGCGATTGCGGCCTCCGGCCCGTCCGCTTCGGCGACGGCGGCGCGGAGCCGCGCGTCACTCCCTGCGCTTTGCAGCGGAGGCAGGGACAGCCTCGCCTCGGCCTTGGCCGGCAGGCATAAGCGCTCGCAGACAGCATATCTCAATGTCAGCGCCAAGATCGCCGGACGGGCGTCGTCCTTAGGGGTCACATGGAATGGAAAAGTGACTTCTCCGAAATAACCGAAAACCTCGGTCCCGGATTCGTCTATTCGCGTCGGGGCGGGATAGAGGACCGTGACACCGGCGACATTTTCGGAGCCGTCGAAGGAGAAGACCGGCGGGGCGCCGGCGCCGCCTGGCGTCCGCCAATAGGTGAGAGCGCCTGGGTCGAGGCGGATTTCCGCCCCGGCCCTGTAGAAGCCTCGTGGCTCGCCGGCTGCGGAGGCAATTAGCCGCATGGCCGATTTCTGCGCCGACGCCCACGCGGTCGCATAAGGATCGGCGCGCGCGTCAACGGCAAGAGCCAGCGAGGCCAGACCGGCTGCGCCGAGAGCTGCGCCGCGTATTTTTGCCGCTCTGGTAAGCTGGAAAGATATTTGCATGGAACAGGGCCAATGGCTTGCTGGTTGAGAGGTCAAATTTTTGTGCATGGGCGCAAGCTGCAACTTGCGGAAACATGGTTTACAGCAATCGGTTTTCCGAAGAGTGAGGCGGATAAAATGGGATCAATAAAGCCTCCAGAAGGCGCGCGGCAGGATCGCGGCGGTTTTCTCGACGGGCAATTGCTCGTCGCCATGCCTGGCATGCCGGACAATCGATTCGCCCGGTCAGTCATTTACCTATGCGCCCATTCCGAGGAAGGGGCGATGGGGATCATCGTCAATCGTCCGGCGCGCAAGGTCAATTTTTCCGAGCTTCTGGTTCAACTCGAGGTGATCCGGCCCGAGGAGGCGATTCGCTTGCCCGCCCAGGCTGGCTCCGTCCAGGTTCTGAACGGCGGACCTGTCGAGACCGGCAGGGGTTTCGTGCTCCATTCCAATGATTTTTTTATCGACAATTCGACCTTGTCGATCGACGGCGGCGTGTCCTTGACCGCGACCATCGACATTCTGCGCGCCATCGCCCGCGGCGACGGCCCCGACCGGGCGATCCTCGCTTTGGGCTATGCGGGCTGGTCGGCCGGCCAGCTTGAGGCCGAGATGCAGGACAATGGCTGGCTCAATTGTCCCGCCGATCCGGCGCTCATCTTCGATCCGGCCATCGGCTCGAAATATGAGCGGGCGCTGCAGCAGGTCGGGATCGATCTTGGGCGGCTGTCGTCGGAATCTGGGCGGGCCTGAGGCGCGGGCTGCAATCGAGACGCCGCGTTTCCTCATCACGCCGCTATTGTCGCCGCGCCGACAAGCTTGCGCGCGTCCATGGCGCTGATCGGCTGGCCGAAAGCGAAGCCCTGCGCGTATTCGCAGCCGAGTTGATAGAGTTCGATCGCATCCGATTCCGCTTCGGCGCCTTCGGCGACGACCTCCATGCCGAGATCATGCGCCAAAGCCACGATCGAGCGCAGGATCACGGGCCTGGCGCCAGTTCCGGTATGACGCACGAATGACCGGTCGATCTTGATCGTGTCGAAGGGAAATCTCTGCAAATAGGCGAGCGACGAATAGCCGGTGCCGAAATCGTCGAGCGAGAGGCCGGCGCCGAGTTCGCGGATTCGTGTCAGAATTTGCGCCGCAAATTCCGGATTCTCCATGACGAGGCTTTCTGTCAGCTCGAGCTTCAAGCTGCCGGGACTGACGTCGCAACGCGACAGCACGGCCTTGACGTCATGCAAGAGGTCGTGGCGCAGCAATTGCCGCGACGAGACATTGACGCTGGCGAAAATCGGCGGGTCGACGTCGAGCGCGCGCTGCCAGGCCGAGAGTTCGCGCGCGGTGCGCTCAAGCGCGAAAATGCCGAGATCGACGATGGCGCCGGTCTCTTCCGCGATCTGGATGAATTCGCCTGGGGAGAGCCGCCCCAGACGCGGATGGTCCCAGCGCAGCAGCGCCTCGAAGCCGGCGACGGTGCGATCTTCGAGCCGCACGATCGGTTGAAAGAACACCTTGATCTCGCTGCGGTCGAGCGCGCGGCGCAGGTCCGCCGCGAGGCCGAAGCGATCGGAGCGCAGCGTCCGCATCGAAGCCCTGAACACTTCGATGCGATTGCCGCCCAAGCGCTTGCCATGCCGCATGGCGATCTCGGCGTCCTTCAGCATGTCTTCCCGTTTCGCATGCAGTTGCGGATCGTAAAGCGAAAGGCCGATCGAGGCGGTCAATGGGATTTCCCGGTCGCTGAAGGTCACTGGCGTGGAGGCGACCCGCCGCGCCACATTGGCGAGAGCGGTGATTTGATCGGTCTCGGATTCCGAAATAATCAGGGCCGCGAATTGATCGCCCGATAGGCGCGCCAGCGTGTCCTGCGGCTTCAGGATGCGGCTGAGGCGCCGCGCGAGCGTCAGAAGGATGGAATCGCCGGCCGAAAGCCCGACGGCCTCGTTGACCTGCTTGAAACGGTCGATGTCTATGCTGATCACGGTCGGGCGGATTCTGGCGTCGGTTTGCGCCAAGGTCAGAGCCGCCTCGAGACGATCGAAGAAAAGCTCGCGATTGGGCAGGCCGGTCAGATTGTCATGCACGGCGTCGTGCAGAAGCCTCTCCTCGGCGGTCTTGGCCTCGGTGACGTCGCTCAATGCGCCGACGATGCGGATCACCTCGCCGTCGGGACCAACGACCGGCCTCGCCTTCAGGCGGAACCAGAAATGCTGGCCGTCGGCCGCGCGCAGCCGAAAGTCCTGATTGATCCGCCCGCGCCTTTGCTCCAGCATGGCGTCGAGACAGGCGCGATAGCGATCCCGCTCGAGCGGATGCAGGACGTCGAACCAGGCCGCCGCCGGCCCTTCCAGCGCGCCGCGGGCGAGGCCTAATTGCGCCTCGACCTCTGGACTGACATAGATCCGGTCCGCCGCCACGTCCCAGTCGAAGATAATGTCGCCGCTTCCGGTCAGGGCGAGCGCCTTGCGTTCGGCATCGGAGACGACGCCATGGCTGAGCCCGCCGCCGACGAAAGCATTCTGCATGATCGTGAAGCCGATCAGCATGACGATCAGCACAAGGCCGCCGATCAGCGCCGGGGAGACGAGATCATTGGTCAGGGTTCCGGTGACCGTGAAAGCCGCGCCGATAATCCAGACAAGGAGAAGAAACCAGGCCGGGATCAGCATGACCGCGCGGTCATAGCCGTGCATGGCGAGATAGAGCACGAGGATAAAGCCGACCGCGGCGATCGTCGCGAGCGAAATGCGCGCCACGCCCGCCGCGACCGGAGCGTCATAGACCGCAAGACCGACGAGGGCGGCGAGGAAGATGAGCCATATGGCGGCGACATGGGAGGCGCGCACATGCCAGCGGCTGAGGTTCAGATAGGCGAATAGAAAGACGAGGAGCGTCGCCGCGAGGATGGCCTCCGCGCCGGCGCGCCAGATCCGGTCGGATTGCCCCTCGGTGCCGAAAATCTTTCCCCAAAAGCCGAAGTCGATGCAGACATAGGCGAGCACGGTCCAGGCGAGCGCGGCGGCGGCCGGGAAGATCACCGCGCCCTTGACCACAAAGACGATGGTGAGGAATAGCGCAAGCAGCCCGGCGACGCCGATGACAATGCCTTTGTAGAGCGCGAGGCTCGTCACCTTGTCCTTGTAGGCGTCGGGCTCCCAGAGATAGATCTGGGGCAGGTTCGGCGTCCGCAGCTCGGCGACATAGGTGACGGTCGTGCCGGGGTCGAGGGTCAGGCGGAACACGTCGGCGTCGGCGCTTTCGTCGCGTTCGGGCGGAAATCCCTGGCTCGCGGTGATGGCGGAGATGCGCGAGGCCCCGAGGTCCGGCCAAATCACCCCGGACCCAACGAGACGGAAGTGCGGCGCGACGATCAGCCTTTCGATTTGCTCGCTGGTGTCATTGGTGAGCGCGAAAACGATCCAGCTCGGCCGGGTTCCTTCCTCGCGCGCGCGCACCTCGATGCGGCGAACGATGCCGTCGGAGCCGGGCGCCGTCGACACGAGCAGGCGGTCGCCTTCCGAATGATAGCTGTCGATCGCCTTGGTCAGGTCGATGGCCTGCGCGTCGAGCGGAACCCGCACCGATTCGATCGCCCTCGCCGGGAGAAGCCCGGCGGCCAAAGCCGCAAGCGCGACCAGGACGCGAAGATGATGCAGCAAGCGCGACAAAAATGACCTGTCCCGTCTGATGGACCGGGCGCCCGCCATCGGCGGTCGCGCGGGCCGGTTAGGAACAGAGATTGGTAAGGCCTAAGCGCCCGCCCGGCAAGGTCTCTGAAAACAGCCTATTTTTGTCATTTGCGAGGCGCCTGAAGCGGAGCCGAGCGCTGCGTTCGGTCGCAAGCGCGCGAACCGACGAGCCCCGCGCCGCCGCGAAGCATTGCTCCGGCGCGGGTCGGTCGGGTCAATGGCCCGCCTTGGCCTGGACCGCGTGCTTCATTTCGCGCGCGGCGTCTATGGCCAATTTTTTCTGATGCTCGGTCAGCCCAGTATGGGCCGACAGAACGGCTTTGAGCTTGGGCATTTCGACGAGTTTTGCTTCCGGAATTTCACAAACGAAAGCGCTGATCGCCGCGCAAATCGCGAGAAGCTCATCGATCTTGTCTTCAAGCGGCTTCAACTCAGACATTGCCGCCTCCGCATCGGATGTTCTTCGCCAACTCCAGCACTCCTTTTTTATAAGGCGGGACGCGATCCTGGAGCATTGATCATGCCGTCCGGCGGCGCAAACAAGGCATGGGCGGGCCTCCGCGCAAAAAAGGAGCTTGGAAATAGATAGCTCGCCGCAACGGCCGATCAATTCTTAATCGCGCCGCGGCATCCGAAGCGGCGTCGGATCCGATTCCAGCAAGGCGTAGAGGAGATGATCCTGCCACGCGCCATTGATCCGCAGATAGGCGCGCGCATAGCCCTCCCGGGTAAATCCCACCCGCTCCAGAAGCCTGATCGAGGCTTCGTTATGCGGCAGGCAGGAGGCTTCGATCCGATGCAGCCGAAGCGTGCTGAAGGCGAAGCCGATCGCCGCCCGGACCGCGCGCGACATGAACCCTCTCCCGGCATAGGGCGCGCCGATCCAATAGCCGAGGGTTGCCGCCTGCACGACGCCGCGCTTGATCTGGCCAAGCGTCAGACCGCCGAGCAGCGCGTCATCCTCGCGAAAGACGAGGAAGGGATAGGCTTCGTCGCTGTCGATTTCCTGCTGATTCCGGCGCAATCTGCGCCTGAAGGAGGAGCGGGTCAGGTCATCTCCGGGCCAGGTCGGCTCCCAGGGCGTCAAAAAGGCCCGGCTTCGCTCGCGCAAGCCGGCCCAGGCCTCGAAGTCGCGCATGTCCGGAGGGCGAAGATAGACGCCCTCGCCGCGCACGAAGGTCGCATTTTCACTGGTAGGCCCCAGTCGGAAAAGAGCCACTGAGCCGCTCCTTCAAATCGCCCGCAGCCGCTCGGCGATGCGGTCGGGGCTGAAGACTTTCGCCACCGGGCCGATCGCGGCGACGGTCGGCGCCGAGCCGAGCGCGCGCGCGCCGGCGGCGCGAATCTGCGCGAGATCCAGGCTGTCGATCCGCGCGATGATCTCCTCTCGGGTCAGGACGCGGTCGAAAGCCATCAATTGCCGGGCGATCTGCTCGGCGCGGGCGGCGGGAGATTCGAGCGCCGCGAGCAGCGAGACCTTCATCTGCGCCTTGGCCCGACGCACTTCGCTTTCGCTCAGCGTCTGCGCCGCCTCTCCGAGGCAGTCAAGAGCGACCGGCATCAGCTCGGCGACGTCCTTTCGGCCGGTCGCGGCGTAAAAGCCGAACAGTCCGACGTCCGAATAGCCCCAGTGAAAGGCATGGATCGAATAGGCGAGGCCGCGCGCCTCGCGCACCTCCTGGAACAGGCGCGAGGCCATGCCGCCGCCGACCGCATTGGCGAAAACCTGCATGGCGTAGAAATCGTCATGGCCATAAGGGAGGCCTTCGAAGCCGATGACGACATGCGCCTGTTCGAGCCGGCGTTTGAGACGAATGTCGCCGCCGAGATAGCGCGCCGGCGCTTGATTGGCTTCGATTCGATCCACCGAAAGGCCGCCGAAGCATTTCTCGGCCTCGTCGCGAATGCGGTCGTGCTCGATCGCCCCCGCCGCGCCGATCACGATCGCGTCGCTGAGATAATGGGCGTCGAGATAGGCGCCGATCGCATCCCTGCCGAATTTGGCCACTTGCGCGGCGGTGCCGAGGATCGGCCGTCCGATCGGTTGACCAGGAAACGCCGATGCGTTGAAAATATCGAAGACAAGATCGTCCGGCGTGTCCTCGACGGCGCCGATCTCCTGCAGGATGACGCCTTTCTCGCGTTCGAGCTCGGTCGCGTCGAACGTGCTCTCGGTCAGAATATCGGCGAGGATGTCGAGCGCGAGCGGGGCGTCTTCTGCAAGGACATGGGCGTAATAGGCGGTGTGCTCGGTGCTCGTCGCCGCGTTGAGGTCGCCGCCTGCTGACTCGATCTCCTCCGCGATCGCTCGCGCCGAACGCCGGCGAGTCCCCTTGAAAGCCATATGTTCGAGGAGATGCGACAGGCCATGCTCATGCGCCCCCTCATGCCGGGAGCCGGCGCCGACCCATACTCCCAGCGAAGCCGTCTCGAGATGGGCCATGCGATCGGTGACGACCCTGAGGCCCGAGGCCAAAGTGGTGATTTCGACGCTCATGACGCAGCCCTCTTCGACGTGCGCCTGGCGCGGGCTTGAATGAATCGCTCGATTTCTCTTTGATCGTTTGGAAGAATCGAAAAATGCTCCTCTTTGTCGAAAAGGTCGGCCAGATGGCCGGGCAAACGCGGCCTTGCGCCGGTTGCGATCTCGATCGCGTCGGGGAATTTGGCGGGATGCGCCGTGCCTAGCGCGACGATCGGGGTTTCGGGCTCTCGCGCATGGGTGAGGCGCGCCGCGCTCAGCCCGACAGCCGTGTGCGGATCGACAAGATAGCCCGATTCACGCCAGGTTCTTGCGATTTCTTGCGTTGTCTCGGCCTCGCTGACGCTGAAGGCGTCGAATTCGGCGCGAATAGCGTCAAGCGGGCCTTTCTCGATCGCAAAACTTCCCGATTGCTGCAGGGACGCCATCTTGCCTCGAAGCGCGCTCGCATCACGGCCATGGGCTTCGAAAAGGAGCCGTTCGAAATTCGATGAAACCTGGATGTCCATCGAAGGCGATTGCGTCGCGTGAACGCCGCCCAAGGCATAGGTTCCGCTCGCCAGGGCGCGCGGCAATATGTCGTTCGAATTCGTCGCAATGACGAGGCGTTCGATCGGAAGCCCCATCCGCTTGGCGATCCAGCCGGCGAGAATATCGCCGAAATTGCCGGTCGGCGTGGCGAAGGAGATCGGACGGCGCGGCCCGCCGAGGACGGCGGCGCTGGTGAAATAATACACGGTCTGGGCGACGATGCGGGCCCAATTGATCGAATTGACCCCGCAGAGGCCGAGCTCGTCGCGCAAGGTCTTATGATTGAAGAGAGCCTTTATGCAGGCTTGCGCATCGTCGAAATTGCCTTCGATTGCGATTGCATGGACATTGTCGGCGTCCACCGTCGTCATCTGCCGGCGCTGCACGTCCGACACGCGTCCATGCGGATAGAGAATGAACACATCGACCTGGTCGAGGCCGCGGAACGCCTCGATCGCGGCCGCGCCGGTATCGCCCGAGGTGGCTCCGACGATGGTCGCGCGCTGCCCGCGCGCCTTCAGCGCGTGATCGATCAGCCGCGCGAGGAGTTGCATCGCGACGTCCTTGAAGGCGAGCGTTGGGCCATGGAAAAGTTCGAGCGCGAAGATGTTGGAGTCGATCTGGGCGAGCGGCGCGACCGCGGGATGACGAAAGCCCGCATAGGCGGCCTCGATCATCCGCCGCAACGCTCCCGCCTCGATCTCGCCCGCGACAAAGGGCGCGATCACCGCCAAAGCGACATCTGCGTAGGGCTTGCCGGCGAGCCTGGCGATCTCATCCTGACTGAAGCAGGGATAGGCTTCGGGCAGATAAAGACCGCCATCCTGCGCCAGACCGGCGAGGAGAGTCTCGGTGAAGGAAAGCGGCGGCGACTCGCCCCGCGTTGAAATATATTTCACTTTATGAATCTTAGCCCTGTTGTCGCGGCGCTGTCCATCTCCTTGTAGCACGGAGCGCAGAATCTGACAGCGCCCGCGGCGCCAACCTTCTTGGACCTGCGATCAGCTGCTAGACGATTTAAGCTCACGCCAGGCATAGGCCCCGAAGACGCCAAAAAGCCCGAGCGCGAGGCCGAACCAGGTCAGGGCGTAGGACAGATGATTGTTCGGAAACGCAAGCTCGGTCGCGCCGCCTTTTGGCCAGCCGCCTGGAACTGGCGCGTCATCGGCGTCGACGCTGAAGGGCGCGGCTTCCGCCAAGCCGAAATGGGCCGCGATCAAGGCCGGATCGCGGGTGAAGTAAAGCCCCGCGGCCGGATCGTCGGCCGGAGTGAAAGAATTGCGCGGTTCGGGTTGCCGCATGAGTCCGGAGACATGCGTCTCGCCCTCGATTTCTCCGGCCATTCGCGCGCCCGGCTCCTTACGGTCGGCCGGCGCATAGCCGCGATTGACGATCACATAGCCGCCGGAGGAGAGCCGCAGCGGCGTCAGCACAAGATAGCCAGGCTCTCGCCTGCCGCCGCCCGACGCGCGGAAGATCAGCGCCTCCTTGTCGTTTTCAAAGCGGCCGTCGAACTCGACATGTCGGTATTCGTAAGCTTCGGGGCGAAGCTTTGGCCATTCGGCCATGGCCGGCAGAGGCTCCGGCGGAGCCTTCGCCCGCGCCTCGATTTGCGCGATCAGTCCGGCTTTCCAGGCGAGCCTTTGCATCTGCCACACGCCTAAGCCGGCGAGAACCGCCCCAACGGCGCAGGCGAAGACGAAAGGCCAGAACAAGCGTGCGAGGCGGCTGCGCATCGTCAGTCCTCGAGCCGTCCCTCTTCCGCCTTGTTGCGATATTGCATGGCGATGAGCCAGCCTTTCAAAGGCCGCAACAGGCCGAGGCAAACAACGAGCGTCAGCGGCAGAAAGATGACGAGATGAACCCAAATCGGGGGCTCGAAGCGCAGCTCCGTCCACAGCGCCGCGCCGAGCACAGCCAAGCCGGCGATGAGAGTGACGAAAACCGCAGGGCCGTCGCCGGAGTCGACGAAGCCGAAATCGAGCCCGCATTTGTCGCAGCTCGGCGCGATGCTGAGGAACCCGCTAAATAATTTGCCTTGGCCGCAGCGTGGACAAGCGCCAAAAACCGCCGTGATCAAGGCTGATCGTGGGGAATGAGCATCATTGAGGACCATAGCGATCTATTAGACCATTTGTCGCCGCTCTGGAAACCGGCTGGCGAACAAAAATCGATTGACGCTGACGCTGACGAAGAATTGAAGCCGCACGGCGTGGGGCCACAGCGTCGGCTCTACAATTAATCGTGAGATTTTTCATTTCGATAGTCAATGTAGTTTTGGGAAGTTTTGGCAGTCATTATATGACCGCGAACCGTAGAAACCAATGATGAGAAAATTGTCGAGGTTGGCGAGGAATTTGTAGAAAAGCCTTGCGAAGTTCAGACTTCAAACTAAGTGATTTAAGATATACACGTAAATATAGTATTATTTATTATGTGCTGTTAACCAGGCGCCATATTTTAGTTATGAAATATGGCGGTGGCCTATCTGATTAGTACACGCAGAACAAAAAATATAAAATATTGGCATGCAAATTCTTGAAGCGGAAGCAGCGTGGACTTGGCGAATGCGTTCTTCGATAGAGTCGGTCGCCCCATTCAGCTTGTGCGGGGGCTTGGGGCCGGCGTCGATGTGTTGTGCGGCAAGCTGAGGCGTGCTATGAAAAGATTAAGGTAGCGGGTCCGAAATAAGCGCCTGACGTCAAGTGGTTTAGGACGCCGGCCTACCGACGATTTCGATAAATTTGCTGGGAACGGCTTTTGCTTTCGCCTGCGAGTTCCATCAACGGCGCGTCGCTTATGTTTCGGAAATCTGGGCGAATTGCTCTGGAGAGGAGGCCCCGATATTAAGCCTAAGGTCGGATACTATATGCGCATTTATCGGCCGTTGTTGGCGCCGGGAGGGAGATCCGAACTAACAAGTGGGCGATCGGTCTCGATCCTGAGCAGGTCGCCGCGAGCCCGGCGTTTCGGGCAAGTCATAAGAGGCTGGGCCGCCGCGTTTTTCCGGGCCGCCGCAGTTGAGGTTAGGGCGATAGCCCGATTGGGCCTTGTGACGCATTTCAAAACTTGTCAGAAGATAGTTGTATAGATAACATACTTAAGCAATTTTCAAGATGGTTTTTTAGGTCAAGGCGGTTTGGGTGGATGTCTATTTGTTCGTGGTGGAATAACGCGACTTGAAGCAACATACGCCCGCGCTTGACATTGAGCGATAAAATGTCCGCAACGGTTCGCTGTGCGGTCTCGCACTCTCGCTCAAGGCGCCGAAAGCCGATAATCGAATTCAATCATTTGGCGAGGGGCGAGGGCTCCGCGGGCATGGGCAAGGTGTCATCGGCATGGCGTGGCGAATCGGGCAGGACGGTCCAAACTCAAGGAGCACGGCATTCGATCCGAGCCATACGATACATGACGCTTTTTTCGGCATGGTCTCGGATGATTGTGACAGCGCGGCGCGTCCAGCGATTCTTTGCGGCGACCGGGTCATCTCCTATGCCGATCTCGACGCGGGGTCCAATCGCCTCGCGCGCTATCTGATTGGCAAAGGCGTCGGCGCGGGCAGTCTCGTCGGCTTGTTTCTTCATCGTTCGCCCGAGGCCGTGCTGGCCATGCTCGGCATATTGAAGGCCGGCGCAGCTTTCCTGCCGCTTGACCCTGCCTATCCCGCCGATCACCTCGGCTTCATCGCGCAGGACGCCCGGCCGGCGGCGGTGGCGTCATCGGCGGAGCTGGCCTTGGCGCATGGGCCCGACAGGCCCTGGACGGCGCCGACCATCCTGCTCGACGCGGAGGCGGGCGCCATCGCGCAGGAAAGCTCCGCCCCTCTCCCTGGCGGCGGCGCGTCCGACGATCTCGCCTATGTAATGTACACGTCGGGAACGACGGGGCGTCCGAAGGGCGTGATGGTTCCTCATCGCGGCGTCGTTCGTCTGGCCAGGAACGATTTCGTCGATCTCGGGCCAGGGGACGTGGTGCTGCAGCTCGCCCCGCTCTCCTTCGACGCCTCCACCTTCGAGATCTGGGGCGCTTTGCTCAATGGCGCCGCGCTCGCCGTGGTCTCGTCGCCGCGCCCGAGCTTCGAGGAGATTGGCGAGGCCATCGTCCGCCACGGCGTGACGACGGCGTGGCTCACCGCCTCCCTGTTCCACGCCATGGTGGATCGCCATATCGATTCGTTGCGGCCTCTGCGTCAGCTGATCGCCGGCGGCGACGTGCTGTCGCCCGGACATGTGCGGCGGGCGCTGGACGGCCTACCCGGTTGCCGCCTTATAAATGGCTACGGACCGACCGAGAACACCACCTTCACCTGCTGCTATGCGATTCCGCGCGATGCGCCAGCCGACGCCCCGGTCCCGATCGGTCCGCCGATCGCCCATACCAAGGTCTATGTGCTCGACGAGGCGCTTCGCCCGGTGGCGGGGGGAGAGATTGGGGAGCTTGTCGCAGCGGGCGACGGCGTCGCTCTCGGCTATCTCAACAGGCCGGAGCTGACGGCGGAAAAATTCTTGCCCGACACGTTCGGCGGCTCTCCCGGCCGCCTCATGTACCGGACGGGCGACCTCGTCCGCCAGCGTGCCGATGGCGTGGTGGAGTTCCTCGGCCGCTCCGACCGCCAGGTCAAGATCAATGGCAAGCGGGTCGAGCTCGACGAGGTGGAGGCCGCGCTTCGCCGCCTGCCGGAGGTCGCCGACGCCGCGGCGATCTTGCGCGCGCATGGCTCGGGGCAACGCCAGATCGTCGCCTATGTCGCAAGCCGCGTCAGCCCGCCGGCCGATGCGTCGGCGCTGCGCGGGCGGCTTCGCGAGGTCGCGCCCGAACATATGATCCCGGCCCTATTCGTCATCCTCGACGCCTTGCCATTGACTCCGAACGGCAAGATCGATCGCGACGCGCTGCCGGTTCCACCGGCTTGGCGAGGCGTAGACGGCGAGCCGGCGCAGGCTTCGAGCGAGGTTGAGGCGAAGCTCGCGGCGATCTGGCGGCGGCTGCTGAAGGTTCCCTATGTCGGCCTCGACGCGAATTTCTTCGACCTCGGAGGAAGCTCCCTCGATCTGATGGCGCTGCATGAGGAGATTCGGGCGCAATTTGACGATGTTCCAATGACCGCATTATTCGAGCACACGACGATCCGGTCCCTGGCGGCCCGCCTCGAGACGCGCGACGCCGGCAAATTGTCGATCGCCGACATTCAGGATCGCAAGCAGCGCCAGAACGAGGCGCTCCGGCGGATCTGGCGCCGCCGCACGATGTCCTCATTATGAAACAAGATCTTTTCGGCCAATCCTCCGTCGTGCCGACGGGCGTCGCGATCATTGGCATGGCGGGCCGGTTTCCGGGCGCCGCCGATGTGAGGGCGTTTTGGCGAAACTTGCGCGACGGCGTCGAATCCATCACCCGCTTCTCCGATTCGGAGCTTGAGGACGCTTTCGACCGGTCTGTCCGCGATAATCCGAATTTCGTCCGCGCCCGCGCCATCCTCGACGGGGTGGAGCAGTTCGACGCCGGCTTCTTCGGCATGCACGCCCGGGAGGCCGAGCTCACCGACCCTCAGCATCGCCTGTTCCTCGAATGCGCCTGGCAGGCGCTGGAGGACGGAGGCTACGACCCGGCCCGCTACGCCGGCGCGATCGGCGTATTCGCCGGCTGCAGCATGAACACCTATTTCCTGCGCCACGTCTGCCAGGATCGCGCCGCGGTCGAGCTCTTCGCCAGCAATTATCAGGTCGGCAGCTACGCCGAACTCGTCGGCGGCTTGCAGGATTTCCTCGCCACCAGGGTCTCTTACAAGCTCGATCTCCGCGGGCCGAGCGTGACGGTGCAATCGGCTTGCTCCACCTCGCTGGTCGCGGTCGCGCAGGCCTGTCAGAGCCTGCTTTTGTACCAATCCGACATGGCGCTCGCCGGCGGCGTCTCGATCACGCTTCCACAGCGGCGCGGCTATCTCGCCCAGGACGACGCGATGGTCTCCCCTGAAGGGCGGTGCCGCACCTTTGACGCCAAGGCGGACGGGACGGTCTTCGGCAATGGCGCGGGCGTGGTGCTCTTGAAGCGGCTGGAGGATGCGCTCGCTGAGGGGGACCATATCTACGCCGTCATCCGCGGCTCGGCGCTCAATAATGACGGTGCCGCCAGGGCGGGCTTTACGGCGCCGAGCGCGAACGGGCAGGCCGAGGTCATCGCCGCGGCCCTCGCCGCCGCCGACGTCGACGCCCGCACCATCATCGGCTATGTTGAATGCCACGGCACCGCCACGCCGCTCGGCGATCCGATCGAAGTCGCCGGTCTCACACGGGCCTTTCGCGCCAGTACCGACGACGTCGGATTCTGCGCGCTGGGCTCGGTCAAGCCGAATGTCGGCCATCTGGATGTCGCCGCCGGCGTCACCGGCCTCATCAAGACGGCGCTGGCGCTCGGCGAGGCCAAGCTGCCGCCAACCCTCTTTTTCGAGACCCCAATCCTCATATCGCCTTCGACGACAGTCCGTTTTATGTGAACAAAGCTTGGCGCGACTGGCCGCGAGCCGCTTGGCCGCGCCGCTCGGCGTCAGCGCCTTCGGGGTCAGCGGAACCAATGCGCACGTCGTGCTTGAGGAGCCGCCGGAGGTCGCGCCGGAAGGGTCGCTCCGGCCGACGCAGGTCATCACAGTCTCGGCCCGAAGCGAGGCGGCGCTGGAGGCGGCGCGCCGGGCCTTGGGCGAGCACATCGCGGCGCATCCGGAGCTGCCGCTGGCCGATGTCGCTTTCACGCAGCAGGTCGGACGGCGCGCCTTTGCGCATCGCGCGGCGGTCGCCTGCAGGGACCGCGAGACCGCTGCCGATGCCCTCGTCTCCGGCCGCGGCCTGATTTCGGGGCGACCAGGCGCCGCCGCGCCGCCGGTCGCCTTCATGTTCCCAGGGCAGGGGGCGCAATACCCTGGCATGGGAATCGATCTTTTCGAAACTGAGCCGGTTTTTCGCGCCAGCATGCTGCACAGCGCCGCGATCCTGAAGCCTTTGCTTAGCCGCGATCTTTGCGCTCTTCTTTATGGCGATGCGGAGGAGCGCCTTGGCGCCGACGCGCTGCAGGCGACGGAAGTCGCCCAACCCGCCCTCTTCGCCGTGGGCTATGCGCTCGCCCGACTCTGGCGGAGCTGGGGCGTAGAGCCGCAGATGATGATCGGGCATAGCGTCGGCGAGTTTGTCGCGGCCTGCCTCGCGGGCGTGTTTTCGCACGAGGACGCCCTTGCGCTGATCGCCGCGCGCGGCCGACTGATGCAGGAAATGCCGCCCGGCGCCATGCTGGCGGTGCGCCTGCCGGAAGCCGAGCTTGCGCCCTTGCTCGACGGAC
Organism: Methylocapsa polymorpha; assembly: GCF_045689225.1. Classification (GTDB taxonomy): domain Bacteria; phylum Pseudomonadota; class Alphaproteobacteria; order Rhizobiales; family Beijerinckiaceae; genus Methylocapsa; species Methylocapsa polymorpha. Next base: position 2,237,517 of record NZ_CP136862.1, read on the forward strand.
CGCTGGCGCTCGCGGCCGTCAACGGCCCGACCCTTTGCGTGGCGGCTGGTCCGGACGACGCCGTGGCCGAGGCTCGACGCGCGGCTTACGGCGCGCGGCGTCATGTCCCGCTGGCTGCATACCTCGCACGCGTTCCATACGCCGATGATGGACAAGGCGGCCGAGGCGCTCGAGGCGCAATTCGCTGAGATCAGGCTCGCCGCTCCGAAGCTCAGATGTATTTCGAGCGTGACCGGCGATTGGCTCACCGAGGCGGAGGCGACCTCTCCGGCCTATTGGGCGGGGCATTGCCGCGCGCCGGTGCGCTTCGGCGACGGACTTTCGACCCTGTTTCGCCACGCCACGGCCGAGGGCCGCACGCCCATCCTGATCGAGACGGGGCCGGGAATTACGCGCTTTCCACCCTCGCGCGTCAGGGCGGGGCGGGGAGCAGCGCCGCCGCCGTGCTCGCCTCGCTGCCGGATGCGGCGCGGGCGGCCGCCGATGACGAAGTGATGGCGCGCTCCGCAGCGCAGCTCTGGTGCGCCGGGGTTGCGATAGATTGGTCCGGCGTGCATGCCGCCGCGAGCCGGCTGCGAGTCTCCCTTCCGACCTATCCGTTCGAACGGTCGCGACATTGGATCGACGCGCCGCCGCCGGTCCACTCGGAGGGGGGAACGCCCGAACCCGTCCAGTCAGCTCCTGTTCAGCTCAACTCAGTCATCAAGACATTTTCCGCCGAGACAGCCGCCACAATGCAATCAACGCCCACCGCCAAGGCTCAATCCGAAGACGGCTCAGCCCAGACCGGCCGAGGCGCCGAGCTGCAAAACCGTATTGTGGCGCTGCTTGAAACTCTTTCCGGCGAGCCGGTCGCGGGTCTGAGCCGGGAGACCAGTTTCCTCGAAATGGGCTTCGACTCGCTGTTCCTCAGTCAAGTGACGCAGCAATTGCAGCGCGACTTCAAGGTCAAGCTGACCTTCCGTCAGTTGCTCGGCGAATTGTCGACAATTCCGGCGCTGGCTGCTTTTTTGGCGGCGAAGCTGCCGCCCGAGCCTGTGGTCGTCGTACAGTCGCCTGCGCCTACCGCGCTGGCCTCTATCCCTGCGGCTGCGCCGCTTCCGGCAGCTTCCGCCGCGTCGACGCAGGCAGGTCAAGCCGGCGCCAACGCTGCAACCGTCGAACAAGTGATTCGCGACCAGCTTGACGTGATGAGCCGCTTGATGGCGCAACAGCTCGACGCGTTGCGCGGCTCAGGCGCCGCGCCGGCGATCGCGGCGGGACCCGCTGCAGCGCCTGCGGCTGCTTCAGCTTCGCCAAGCCCGCAGCCTGCGGAAGCGCCGTCAACATCCGCGCCGGCGCCGGGGAAATCCGGTTCGAGATGCTTGCGGAGGCCCGCAATGCGCCTGCCGCGCCGCTAAACCGAAGCGCAAGAGCGAGGCCTTGCCGAGCTGACGGCGCGCTTCAATGCGCGCACGCCGGGCTCCAAGGCTCTGACCGCCAAGCATCGGGCGGTGCTGGCGGATCCCCGCGCCGCCGCGGGTTTCCGGCAGGAATGGAAGGATCTCGTCTATCCGGTCGTGAGCGACCGCGCCGAAGGCTCCCGCATCTGGGACGTCGACGGCAACGCTTACATTGACCTTGTGAACGGCTATGGCCAGACGGCTTTCGGCCATGCGCCGCCCTTCGTCGTCGAGGCGGTATCGGCGCAATTGCGGCAAGGCTTTGCGATCGGACCGCAGGCGGCTTTGGCCGGACAGGTTGCGACGCTGTTCAGCGAGCTGACCGGCAATGAGCGGGTGACCTTCTGCAACACCGGGTCGGAGGCCGTCATGGCGGCGATGCGCGTTGCACGCACCGTCACCGGCCGCTCCCGCATCGCGACTTTCACCGGCGATTACCACGGCCAGTTCGACGAAGTGCTGGTGAAGGGAAGCTTGCGCGGCGGCGTCGCGCGGTCAGTCGCCGCCGCCGCCGGAATTCCATCCGAATCCGTCGAGAACATGATCGTGCTGCCCTATGGCGCGCCCGAATCCCTTGAATGGATTCGCGCCCATGCGGACGAGCTCGCCGGCGTCCTGGTCGAGCCGGTGCAGAGCCGGCATCCCGATCTGCAGCCGGTCGCCTTCCTGAAGGAGCTGCGCGCGATCACGGAAGCGTCCGGCGCCGCGTTGATCTTTGACGAGGTCGTCACCGGCTTCCGCATGCACCAAGGCGGGATGCAGGCCCTCTACGGCATTCGCGCCGATCTCGCCACTTACGGCAAGGTCGTCGGCGGCGGTCTTCCGGTCGGCATTCTCGCGGGCAAAGCCCAGTTCATGGACGCGCTCGACGGCGGGCCGTGGCGCTATGGCGACGATTCCTATCCCGAAGTCGGAATGACTTTCTTCGCCGGGACATTCGTGCGCCATCCGCTGGTTCTCGCGGCGGTCTGGGCTGTGCTGAACCACATCAAGGATCAGGGGCCGGCGCTGCAGGAAGGCCTCACCGCCCGCACGGCGGCGCTGGTGCGGCGCCTGAACGGCTTCCTGAAGCAGCGCGGCGTCGACGTCCACATCGAGACCTGCGGAAGCCTGTTCTTCTTCAACCTTTTCGGCCTCGGTCGCCTCGCCAGCCTGTTCTATCCGCTCATGCTCGAGCGCGGAATCTATATCCAGGAGCATTATCCGTGCTTCCTGACGACGGCCCATAGCGACGCCGACATAGCGGCGATCGCCGAAGCTTTTGAGGGCAGCATCATAGCGATGCAGGAGGCGGGCTTTCTGCCAGGCCCGACGGCCGCCATTCCGGAGCCGGTCGCCGAAATTCCGCTGACCGAGGCGCAGACCGAAATCTGGCTCGCCGCGCAGCTTTCCGACGAGGCGTCCTGCGCTTTCAATGAATCGGTGACCTTGCGGCTGCGCGGCGCGCTCGATCGCGCGGCTCTTGCGACCGCGCTCAACCAAGTCGTCGCGAGGCACGACGCGCTGCGTGGGTCGTTCCGTCCGACCGGCGAGCTGATGCGCATCGCGCCTTCGCTCGACGTGACGATCGCGGAACGCAGTCTGGAGGCAATGCCGGGCGAGGCGGCGGAAGCGGTCTGGCAGGCGCTTTTGACGGAAGATGCGGAAACGCCTTTCGATCTGGTGAACGGGCCGCTGATCCGCGCTCAATTGGCGCGCTGGGCCGCCGACGATCACGCCTTTGTCCTCACCGCGCACCACATTATCTGCGACGGATGGTCGATCAACGTCATTATTGATGAGCTCGCGAAGCTTTACGAAGCGGCGCGCACGGGCGCTCCGGCCGATCTACCCGCACCAGTCTCCTTCGCCCGCTACGGAGCGGAGGAGCGCGCGCGCCAGGCCAATGAAGGCGGCGCGATCGAGGCGTTCTGGCTCCCGCAATTCACCCCGCCGCCGCCGCCGCTTGACCTGCCGACGGATCGGCCGCGGCGCGCGGGCAAGAGCTTCCGCGGCGCCACGCTCACGAGGACGATCGACGCCGAGCCGACGCAGCGCTTTTTCCGCAAGGCGGCCGCCCGCAAGGGCTGCACGCTATTTGCGGCGCTGCTCGCGGCGTTCGAAACGCTGCTCGGGCGGCTGGCCGGCCAGGACGAGGTCGTCGTCGGCATCCCCGCCGCTGGACAGTCCCTCGTCGAAGGCGGCAGCCTCGTTGGCCATTGCGTCAATTTCCTGCCCTTGCGCGGAAGCTGGCGGGCGCAGACAAGCTTGGCCGAACATCTGACGGCGACGCGCCAGATCGCGCTTGCCGCCTATGAAAACCAAAGCTTCACATTGGGCACGCTGGTGCGCAAGCTGGCGCTCCCGCGCGAAGCAGGGCGGCGGCCTTTGGTGGAGGCGCAATTCAACCTTGAGCGGCTTGGCGACAGGATCCATCTGCCGGGACTCGAGATCGAGGCGCGGTCCAACCCGAAACGGTTCGTCAATTTCGACCTTTCTTCAACGTCACCGAGCAGGACGGCGGGCTTCGCATCGATTGCGACTACAGCACCGACCTGTTCGACGTCGCGACGATCGAACGTTGGATCGGTCACTACCGCACCCTCCTCGACGCCATCTCGCGGGAGATTTCGGCCCATGACGGCGCGCGCCCGCTGACGGCGCTGCCGCTTTTGACCGACGCCGAGCGCGTCTGGCTGATCCGAGACCTGAACGACACGGCCGCGCCCGACCTCGACTTGCGTCCGGTGCATGAGCTTGTCGCCGCGCAGGCGGAGAAAACGCCCGATGCGGTCGCCGCGATCTGCGCCGACGCGGAGCTCACCTATGGCGAGGCTCGATCGTCGCGCCAATCGTCTCGCCCATCATCTGCGCGGCGTCGTCCCGGAGCCGGGCGGGCGCATCGCGGTCGCGACGGAGCGCTCGCTCGACATGCTGATCGCGCTTCTGGCGATCATGAAAGCGGGTCACGCCTATGTGCCGCTCGATCTGCATTATCCGGCGGCGCGCCTGCGGCTCGTGCTCGATAATGCCGAGGCGGCGGCGCTGATTTGTGACAATCAATCACCGCTACGCTCGCCTCCGGCTTGCCGGTAATTCGTCTCGACGCCGACGCGCGCGCCATCGCCGCCAATCCGGCGCAGGCCCCGCGCCCGCCGCCGGCGGAGCGGACCGCGCCTGCTATGTGATCTTCACCTCGGGCTCGACGGGAACGCCAAAAGGCGTCGAGGTGGTGCATCGCTCCGTCGCAAACCTGCTTTGGTCGATCGCGCGGAGACCTGGGTTCAATGCGGGCGAGGTTCTCGTCGCGGTGACCACAATCGCCTTCGACATCGCCGGGCTCGAGCTTTTCCTGCCCCTCGTCACAGGCGGCCGCGTGGTCATCGCCAGCCGCGATGAAGTCAGGGGCGGCTTCGGCCTCGCGGCCCTGATCGAAAAATCTCATGCGAGCATGGTTCAGGCGACGCCCTCGCTATGGCGTATCCTGATCGAAGCCGGCTTCCGCCCGCGCCCAGGCCTTAGAATGCTTTGCGGCGGCGAAGCGCTCCCGCGCGACCTCGCCGACATGCTTCTCGAAAATGGCGGCGAGCTCTGGAACGTCTATGGTCCGACCGAGACGACGATCTGGTCCAGCGTCGGCAAGGTCTCGCCTGGTCCCGCTCCGATCAGGATCGGCGAGCCGATCCTGAATACGCAGCTGTATGTCCTCGATCGCAATGACGAGCTGGCGCCGGTCGGCGTCATCGGCCAGCTCCACATCGGCGGCGCGGGGCTGGCGCGGGGCTATTTTCAGCGCCCGGACCTTGACGCCGAGGCGTTCCGCGTCATTGAGCTGACGGACGGCGCCCCCCAGAGGCTTTACCGCACGGGAGACTTGGCCCGACGGCTCCCGGACGGCGGGGTCGAGCTGCTTGGCCGAATCGACAGCCAGGTCAAGCTGCGAGGATTCCGCATCGAGCTGGAGGAAATCGAATCCGTCATGCGCCGGAGCGCCTTGGTCTCCGCCTGCGCCGCAGCGATCAGCGCGCCTGCCGGAGGGACGCCGCGCCTCGTCGGCTATTTCGTGGCGGAAGCGGATCGAGCGCCTTCGGCATCCGAGCTAGCGACCCATGCAGCCGCGCATTTGCCGGACTACATGGTCCCGTCGCTCTGGATGCGCCTCGACGCGCTGCCGCTGACGCCAAACGGCAAGCTCGACCGCAGGGCTTTGCCGCCGCCCGACGCCGCCCTGGCGGGCTCGGATCGCATCGTCACGCCGCCGCGGACGCCGGTCGAGACCAAGCTCGCCAAGATCTGGAGCGATGTGCTACAAATCGAAGACGTTGGCGTTCACGACAATATTTTCTCTCTCGGGGCGGATTCGATCCATTTATTCCGCATCGCAGCGCGAATGTTGGAGCAGGGCGTCGGTCTGGAGGCGAGGCACGTGATGCGCTACCCCACGATCGCCGAATTGGCCCAGGTTGCGAACGACCAGTCGGAGGAGTCGGCGACGGCCAAGACGGCTCCGTCCTTGCGGAGTTTCAGGCGCAGCCCAAACGGTAAACGGGAACCGTCGGCATGACGTTACGCATGGTCGGCGACGCTCAGCGGGACGTGTTCGCCGCGCCTGCGCATTTGCGCGACGCGATCGACCCGGAACCGGTCACGCCCGACCCGCAAGCTCCCGGGGCGGAGGATCTCTGGAGCTCGAATTCGCCGCGAGCAGATTCGCCGGAGCCAAATTCCTCGAGCGTCGCGGTCAACGACGCGCTTTTGTTCCCTTGCTCGTCGTCCCAGCAGCGTTGCTGGTTTATCAATTCGCTTAATCCAGGCAATCCGGCGCTCAATGTCGCTCTGCGTTGGTCGATCAAGGGGAGCTTCAATCCGTCGACGATCGAGCGGGCGTTTCAGACGATCATCGACCGGCATGAGATCTTGCGCACGCGGTTTGTCGAAAAAGACGGCGAGCCGATGCAGGAGGTGGTCCCGCATTTCGATTTCAAACTCTCCATTGTCGATTTGACCGATTGTCCCGAGGCGCAGCGGCTGGACGAGGCCTTGGCGCTCGGCAGGCGCGAAGCGCATTTGCCGATGGACATAGGCCGATTGCCGTTGATTCGCGTGACTCTGGTCCGGTTGGCGGCCGATCACGCGTTCTTGCTGGCGACCGTTCATCAGATCGCCTTCGATGGCTGGTCGATCCGCATCCTGGCGCATGAATTTGGCGTGATCGCGGCGGCTCTCGACGCCAAGCGGAGCCATGAGCTTGCAGAGCCGCCGTTGCAATATGGCGATTATTGCCTTTGGCAGAAGGAATATTTCGCCAGCGGCAGCTTCGACGCCGAGATCGCCTATTGGAAAGGCAAGCTCGGCGGAGCGCCCTATTTCGAGATCGCCCCGGACCACGATCGCCCCGTCCGTCCCTCGTATCGCGGCGAGATCCTCGCCGCCATCCTGCCGCCCGAGCTCGGCGACAAGCTGGAGGAGGCCGCGCGCAAGCACAATCTCACTCTGTTCAGCTTTGGATGCGCCGTGACGGCGGCGATGCTTCACCGCTACAGCGGGAAGACCGACGTCATTTTCGGGACCCAGATCGCCGGCCGCGACGACCCGGATCTCGAGGATATGATCGGCATCTTCATCAACAATCTCGTGATGCGGTTCGACGCCTCGGGCGACCCGACCTTCGAGCAATTCCTGACGCGCGTGAATGGAACGGTTCAGGATGCGTTGATCCACCAGCGAATGCCGTTTCACAAGCTGGTCGAGATTCTCAATCCGCCGCGCGATCCCAAGCGCACGCCGTTGATTTCGGTGAATTTCACCGTGTTGCGTGACGTCATGGATCATAAGAGCTACGGCGATTTCGAGCTACATGGGCAGCCTTCGCTGTCCGCCGGCTCGCTCTATGATTTCTTCTTTTTTCTTGTGCATTGGCCGAGCGGCTGGCGCATGGCGGTGGAGTTCAACCCCGACCTGTTCGAAAGGCGCACCGCCGAGCGAATGCTCGAGTTCCTGATGTCCGCTTTCGAGTTCGCCGTTTCAAATCCCAATGCGAGATTGTCTTCGCTCGTCCCTCCGGCGCGCGATTCTGTCGCCTCGTCCAAATCGCGTGACGAGCCGGAGATGATCGAGGCTTTACTGCTGCGCCACCCGGCCGTCATGGAGGCGGTCGTCGTTGCGGCGTCATCGGAGTCCGACAAGCCGGGGCGCAGCGAGCAAGGACGCCCTTACGCCTATGTCACGCCGTCGCCGGAGTCGACGGCGCCTTTGGAGACCCTGCCGGCGACGCTGATGGCTTATCTCGCCGACGCCTTGCCCGCAGGGGCTGCGCCGAGCGGCGTCAGCGTATTGTTCGCCTTGCCCCGCATGTCGAGCGGCGAAGTGGACCGCGCAGCCCTGCCACAGCCGCCGAAGCCGGCGCTTGGCCCTGCGCCAATTGCCGCCGCCTCCAGCGCGCGCTTGGCGGATGTCGAAGCGAAGCTGGCGGCAATTTGGCGGGAGCTCCTAGGCGTCGAGGCGATCGGTCCCACATCGAATTTTTTTGAACTTGGCGGCCATTCTCTGTTGACGATCCGGCTCATGGCGCGCGTCACGAGCGCTTTTGGGGCCAAGATCGACGTCGTGACCTTGTTCCAGGCTCCGACCCTGAGGGAGTTCGCCGCCTGCTTGTCCCGCATCGAGGCGCCGGCAGAGCCGTCCGGAATCATCCGAATCCAACCCTTGGGCGAGAAGACGCCGATCATCGCCATCAACAATACTGTGCTCTATTACAATCTGGCGCGAAAGATCGGGGCGGATCGCCCATTCCTCGGCGTTCCATTGATCGAACCCAACGCCCCGCTTCCCACCAAGCCGCGCGACCTGATCGATATTGCTGGTGATTACGTCCGTCTCATCCGCCAAGCTCAGCCGCATGGTCCTTACATCCTCTGCGGGCTCTGCGTGGCGGGAGCCATAGCTTACGAGGTTGCGCAGCAACTCAGGCAGGGCGGAGAATCGGTCCCCTTGCTCATCCTGTCCGACATCTGGGTCCCCGGCTACTTGAGGGGGTTGCCCTTCTTCAAGCGGTCAGTCTACCTTTTGAACTATAATCTCCATATCCTCCGCCATCGGATCAAGCTTCTCGCGAGCGGCAAGGAGTCGCTTACCGAGGTTCTTGCGTCCTACACGCTGGTCCGCAAGAGCAGAGTTCTGGAGTTCGCGGCCAAGCTGGGCCTGACCGACTTGGCGCGGCTGAAGAAAGCCGACCGCGACGACTGGCTGTTCTTGCGCTCGCTCGAGGCGGCGCGAAACGAGTATCGGGCGCGGCCCTGCGCGAGCGACCTTGTTCTTCTTCAAAGCGAGGAAATCGTCACCCGTTTCGCCGATCCCAATATGGGCTGGACCGATCTCGTCAAGGGCCGGTTCTTCCTGTCTCCCATCCCCGGCTGGCACGAGGAGATCTTCCAGGATGAGGGGGCTCGGCTGATCGCCGAACGTCTGCAGCCTCTCCTGGCGGAAGTCGACGCCGAGCGCGACCGCGCGGGTCTAGCCAAAGGCGCGGAGATCTGACTTTTCGCGCCCGCGTCCCGACGGGCGAATCATGGAAGCGGGGCTTTGCGTTGAGCGGAAGAGTGAGCGCCTTTTATCGCATTCGCGGCGATGCGAGTTCGATCGAGGCGAGGGCGCAGGCCATTGCTGTCGAGCAGAGCGTGGAGATGCCGCTCGCGGCGATCCGCGATCCCGGCATATTGTCTGACATCGTCGGGCAGGTCGCGGCGATCGAGGATCGCGGCGATGGCTGGTTCGATCTGCGCATCGACCTCGCTACGGCCACGATCGGCGGCGATGCGGGCCAGCTCATCAATATGCTTTTCGGCAATACGTCGCTGCATGAGGACGTCATTCTTCGCGACTTCGCGGCCCCGGATGATCTGCTGGCGGCTTTCGGCGGTCCGGGACATGGCGTCGCGGGGCTGCGCCGGCGAGCCAAGGCCGAGGGGCGCGCGCTGACCTCTTCGGCGCTGAAGCCGCAAGGCCTGGCGGCTTCGGAGCTTGCGCAGCTCGCATTCGCGCTCGCGCTCGGCGGCCTGGACATCATCAAGGACGATCACGGGCTTGCAAACCAGTCCTACAGCCCTTTCGCGGATCGGGTCAGGGCTTGCGCAGGCGCCGTCCGCAAGGCTGCGGCGGTCAGCGGAAAGCCGACCCGCTATGCGCCAAGCCTCTCCGGCTCCTTGGACGAGATGCGCCGGCAGATCGGCATTGCGCGGGACGAGGGCGTCGATACGGTCCTGATCGCTCCCGTGGTCGCCGGCCTTTCGAATTTTCAGGCTCTGCGTCGATTAAATCCCGATTTCGCCTTTCTGGCCCATCCGACGATGAGCGGCGCCGCGATCTCGCCTGTGCTTTTCGCCAAGCTGTTTCGGTTGATCGGCGCCGACGCGTCGATCTTTCCCAATTATGGCGGCCGTTTCGGCTATTCCGCGGCGAGCTGCAAGGGAATTTCCGAGGCTCTTCTCGGCGCCTGGAGCCGGATTGCGCCGAGCCTGCCCGTCCCGGCTGGCGGCATGACTCTGGCGCGCGTGCCGGAAATGCTCGACTATTACGGCCGAGACGCGATGCTGCTGATCGGCGGCGCGCTCTTGGCCGCGCCGCAAGAGGCGATCGCCAAGGAAACCGAAAGCTTCGTTCGCGCCGTCGCCGAATATGAATATGGGCGCATTCGCGGCTGAACAATCATGAGCGCGTAGGTCTCAAGCCGCGGACTTATTCCGCCCTGGCTCTGTGGACGATGTCGGCAATGCCCTTGCGAATCGGCAGCACGACGCGCATCGCTTCCGATTTGAACGCGTCGAGGGCGGGGTTTGCGCCGGGAGCCGCCGGATTGAGCTTGAGGCTGCGCAAATAATGATTGAACGCCCGCGCGCGTCCGCGGGCGCGGCTAGCCTCTGTCTCAAAAACAAAAGTGTAGGAGATTGAACGCGCACCCCGCGTCTCGACCCAATGGGCCGCGTTCTGGGGCTGATGCAGGCCCTTGCCGGGCCGAAGCGAAAAGACATGCTCGCGCGCCGGATCGCGTCCATCGAGATCGACTTGCGCGATCGACACGCGACCGCTGCGATAAAAACGCTCCAACTCCTCTTCGCCGAGTATGCTCGGCGAATACACATGATAGATTTTCTCCCCTTCGATCTGCGAAAAGAACCCGACTTCGGGATCGAAGTGAAATGGCGTGGTCGTCGCGGCGGAGCTGATGATGAGCCCCGCCTCAAGGCGCACGATGCGATCGTCGCCGAGCCCGCCAAGCGAATCGACGACTTGCTTGAACAACTGGTCGATCAATTCGCGAAATCGAGGGTCATATTTCTCGGGGCGCTTCAAGAGGATGCGATAGGATTCTGCTTCAAGCCGCTCCATCGCCACATGCGGCTCGTAAGGGGCGACCGGCACGGAATAGAAGATCGCGCCGGGCGCCGGCGCGCCGGCCGCTATATAGTAATCTTCGTTGTGGCCGATATATTTCTCCGTGAGGGTCTGGAGCTCCTCGAACTTGAACAGATCGAGGCCGGACAGGGAATGGTCGAACCCGAACGGCTCTCGATCAAAGGATTGCCGCAACACATCGGGATCGATCTGCAGCCCCGCGGGGCGATCGAGCGTGACCATTTGCCGCCTCTCTTTTTCCGGCGCCTCATTTGATTGGCGCGATTCGCCGATCTCGGCGCGTCCCAGGGTTTCCAAACCGCCAGCCGCGAGACCTCTGCGCCTCGCCTCTGGCGGGGCGATTGCAGCGGGAAACGCGGCTCAACTGCTTGTATTTGATAATATCGGGTGAGATGATTCAGTATGGCTGAGATCCGCGATTTGAGCAATAGCTGCAGCTTGCGCGAGCGTGGGAGCGGGGCCGCCCCACGCGTTCTGCGCCAGCGCGCGGTCGCGGTTGAAGCGGTCAGGCGCGCGTAGCAACAACAGGTGAAGCCATGTCCGAGTCCGACGCCAAAGCGACGTCCTTGCGTAAAGCCGGAGAGTTCCGTTGGGAGGGCGTCGAGCATCGCCCTTACAAGGATGAGGATAGCGCGCCGTTCAAGGCGATCTCCCGGCAGGCGCTGTTCTCCGATCCGCGGCTCCTCGCCGAATTGCGCTATTTCGAGATCGAGCCGGGCGGGTTCTCAACCCTTGAACGGCATGAGCACATGCATGCGGTCATGGTGCTGCGCGGGCGCGGACATTGTCTCGTCGGCGCGGAGGTCCATGCGCTAGAGCCGCATGACCTCGTGACAATTGAGCCATGGACTTGGCACCAGTTTCGCGCAAGCGACCGCGCGCCGCTCGGGTTCCTGTGTCTCGTGAACGCTGCGCGGGATCGGCCGCAATTGCCGTCCGCGCAGGATTTCGCCGGCCTGCGGGCGAACCCTGCCGTGGCCGCGTTTCTGGACGGCTATGCCGAGGCTGAACTGGTCCGCTGATACGTGGACCCGGTCAGGGGGTTCGCAACGGGCGCAAAAAAATGGGCGGCTCTTAGCCGCCCATCATGAACAGAGCGTAAGCGCGCGGCTCAACCCTCGATCGCGGCGCCCCAGGACCCCCACACGTAAATGCAGGTGAAGAGGAACAGCCAGACCACGTCGACGAAATGCCAGTACCAGGCCGCGAACTCGAAGCCGAGATGATGCGCTTTCGACAATTGCCCGGCGAAGGCGCGGATCAGGTTGACGGCCAGAAAAATCGTTCCGACGATGACATGGAAGCCGTGAAAGCCCGTCGCCATGAAAAAGGTCGCGCCGAAGATCGAGCCTTTGAAGGCGAACGGCGCATGGGCGTATTCATAGGCCTGGACGCTGGTGAAAATCGCGCCGAGGAGGATCGTCAGCGCCAAGCCCGCCTTCAAGCCAAGACGATCGCCCTTGAGAAGGGCGTGGTGAGCCCAGGTCACGGTTACGCCTGAGGTCAAGAGAATGAGCGTGTTGATGAGCGGGAAATGCCAGGGGTCAAGCACCTCGGTCCCTTTTGGGGGCCAGACGCCGCCGGTGAATTCGGCGCGGGAATATTCGATCGCGTCGCCGGGAAAAAGGCTGGCGTCGAAGAAAGCCCAGAACCAGGCGACGAAGAACATGACCTCCGAGGCGATGAACAGGATCATGCCATAGCGGAGGCCGATCTGGACGACCGGCGTATGATAGCCGCCATAGGTCGATTCCTTGATCACGTCCCTCCACCAGGCCGCCACGACAGCGAGGAGGGCGGTGACGCCGAGGCCGAAGACCAAAGCCCCAGGCGCGACGCCCCCGATGGTCAGATGCTTCATCCAAAGAATGGCGCCGATCGCCAGCACCAAAGCGGCGGCGGCCCCTGCGATCGGCCAGGGGCTCGGATCGACGAGGTGATAATCGTGGTTCGGTTTCACGTGGGCGTCCGCCATAAAAGTTGACCTTCTCGCTTAAAGGCTCTTTGAGCCCGTCTCCATAATAGCCGCCAAAATCCGCAGGACAAAATCCTGGAGCGATCCGCAAGGCAAATTCGGCTGACGGCGTTTGCCTCGTTTGGATGCGCCGGTCAAGGCGACGGATCGTCCCGTTTCAAGAGAGGGCCGGCCTGCGCGCCCGTCTGGCCGCCAACTGCGCTCAAGAGGGCTGAAGGTTTGACAGCGAAAAACGTATAAGACAGCGTGACCGATTGGACGCTCGCCATGGTTGCGTCCTGCTCGAGCGCGGGGTCGAGAAAGAACACGACCGGCAGCTCCGCCGTTTCATGCGGGCCGAGCTTCTGCTCCTCGAAACAGAAGCAGGAGATCTTGTCGAAATAGGCTCCCGCGCTTTCGGGGCTCACATTGTAGGCCGCCCGCGCCGCGGAGTCGCTGTCGGAAGAATTGGTGACCTTGTAGAAAATAGTCGCCGTTTGTCCGGTCAAGAGCCTGATTTCCGGCTGCTCCGGCTCGAATTTCCATGCGAGTCCGGGCGCCACATTGGCGTCGAAACGCACGATGAGTTCGCGCTGACCTGTTGTCGCGGGAGCCGTCTTTGCGACCTGGGTCGTCCCGGCATAGCCGGTCGCGGCGCAGAAGGCGCGGTAGAGTGGAGCTGACGCGAAAGAGAGCGCGAGCATGGCCAAGCTGACGCCGCCCGCGCACAAGGCGATGAGGCCCTTGCGTCGGGCCGTCGGCGTCCTTGGAGAGTTCGGCGGCGGATTCATGGAACGGCCCCTATCAAAATGGCCGGTCGAGCACGCCTGGCCCGAGCTTGGCGATCGTCACGACATAGAAAAGGAGGACGAAGAAACCAACTGCGAGGCCAATCGCCACATTACGTTGACGCCTGCTTTTTTTCTGGGCCGGCGTCAGCACGATGCCTTCTTCCAGGTCGCCATCTGTCGTCATCGCATCACCATGGCGGGTTCATGATCACGCCTTGCGCGAGCGTGAAGACGCGTTCGCCGACAAGCTCGGCGAAGAGGAGAAAAAGATAGACGATCGAAAAGCCGAACAGGCCCTTCGCGCAGCGGTCGGCCTTCCAGCCGACCCGAACATTATAGACGCGCGCCGCCAGCAAGAGCATCAGGGCGCCGAGACCAAATGCAAGCAGGCCATAGACCCAAGAGGCGACGCCGAGCAGCCAGGGAGCAAGGCCGAGCGGCGCCAGAATGAGCGTGTAAAGGAGAATGTCGCGGCGGGTGCGATTGGCGCCCTTCACATTCGGCAGCATAGGAATGCCGGCGCGGCCATATTCGTCGGCTTTGACCAGGGCGAGCGCCCAAAAATGCGGCGGCGTCCAGATAAAAATTATGGCGAACAGGGCGAGGCTTGCAATGCTGACGCTGCCCGTCGCCGCAGCATAGCCGACGACCGGGGGCAGAGCCCCCGCGGCCCCGCCGATCACGATATTCTGCGGGGTCGAGCGTTTCAACCAGATCGTGTAGATGACGACATAGAAAAATATGGTGAAGGCGAGGAGGCTGGCGGCCAGCCAGTTGGCGACGATGCCCAATGTGAGCACCGAAAAAAGAGCGAGCGTCGCGCCGAAGCTGAAGGCGTTCTCCTTGCTGATCTTGCCGGCTGGAATGGGCCGATTGCGGGTGCGGCGCATCACGGCGTCAATGTCGGCGTCATACCACATGTTGAGCGCGCCGGAGGCGCCGGCGCCCACCGCGATGGCGAGCAGCGATGCAAATCCGATAACTGGATTGACATGCGTCGGCGCGATCAAAACGCCCGCGAGCGCGGTGAACACCACAAGCGACATGACTCGCGGCTTGAGCAGGGCAAGATAATCGGAGGGGCTTGCGATCGAAACCGCAAGGCCTGCACTCGTGTCGTCGCTGCTTTCGCTGATGAAGCTCATGTTCGGGTTGCTTTGAGGTTTGCGTCACGCCAAGGGGTTATGCGGAAGGGCTTTTGGTTTTCGAATTTTAGTTGTCGCCGTTTACTAAGGCTCAGAATTCGAGAAAAACATGGGCCGGACTATCGCCGGCCTTTCTCCAAATCAGGTTGCGAACGGAAACTGCCGTTCCGACTTGATCCGCCAATTTGCGCTCGGCGCTCTCTATTGCGGCGATGCGCGGAGCCTTGCGATGAAGCGCTCTGCTGCGATCCGCCCAGAGCGAATGTCCTGATCGGATGGCTTCAGCCGATCAGGACATTCGCCAAATAAGCTGCAAGGCGCGACGAAACTTGGCCATGCGAAAAGTCAAAATCGAATGCGAGCCTTTCAGAGCTCGCATTCATCGTTCCTAACGCCAGGCTCAGGGCCGTCTCGCGCTTCCGTTGGCGGAGACGGCCTCAACGGCCTGCGCGCGTCGCCTTAGTGATCCAGATCCTTGATCCGAGGCAAGGTCTCGAATTGGTGGAATGGCGGCGGCGAGGACAGGGTCCATTCGAGCGTCGTAGCGCCGGCGCCCCATGGATTGTTGCCGGCGAGCCGCTTTTTGGCGAAGCCGTCATAGATCACATAGAAGAACAAGAGGAGGCCGACGCCGGTGATATAGCTGCCGTAGGACGAAATCCGGTTCCACTGGGCGAAGGCGTCGGGATAATCGATATAGCGGCGCGGCAGACCGGCGAGACCAAGGAAATGCTGCGGGAAGAAGGTGAGGTTCACGCCGATGAACGTCAGCCAGAAATGCGTCTTGGCCAGGGGTTCGCTGTACAGGAATCCGGTCATCTTCGGATACCAGTAATAGAAACCGGCGAAGATGGCGAAGACCGCGCCAATCGACAGAACATAGTGGAAATGCGCCACGACGTAATAGGTCTCGTGCAAGGCGCGGTCGATGCCGGCGTTGGCGAGCACGACGCCGGTCACGCCGCCGACCGTGAACACGAAGATGAATCCGGTCGCCCAGACCATGGGCGCGCGGAAACTGATGGAGCCGCCCCACATGGTCGCGATCCAGGAGAAGATTTTCACGCCGGTCGGCACCGCGATCACCATTGTGGCGAAGACGAAATAGCGCTGCGTGTCGAGCGACAAGCCAACCGTGTACATGTGGTGCGCCCAGACCACCAAGCCGACGATTCCGATCGCGACCATGGCGTAAGCCATCCCGAGATAGCCGAATACGGGCTTGCGGGAAAAGGTCGAGATGATCTGGCTGATGATGCCGAAGGCGGGCAGGATCAGGATGTAGACTTCGGGATGGCCGAAGAACCAGAACAGATGCTGGAACAGGAGCGGGTCGCCGCCGCCCGACGGATCGAAGAAGGTCGTCCCGAAATTACGGTCGGTGAGGAGCATGGTGATGGCGCCGGCGAGCACGGGCAGCGTCAGCACCAGGAGAAAGGCGGTGACCAGCAGCGACCACACGAACAAAGGCATCTTGTGCAGCGTCATGCCTGGCGCGCGCATGTTGAAGATGGTCGTGATGAAATTGATCGCGCCAAGGATAGACGAGGCGCCCGCCAAGTGAATGGACAGGATCAGGAAGTCCATCGCCGGGCCGGGAGAGCCGGTGTTGGACGAATAGGGCGGATAGAGAACCCAGCCGCCGCCAAAGCCCTTCATTCCCGGCGCGCCCTCGACGAGCAAGGAAATCACCGCAAGGGTGAAAGACGCGGGAAGCAGCCAGAACGAAATATTGTTCATCCGCGGAAAGGCCATGTCCGGCGCGCCGATCATGATCGGGACGAACCAATTGCCGAAGCCGCCGATGAGCGCGGGCATGACCATGAAGAAGATCATGATGAGGCCATGCGCGGTGATGAAGACGTTGTAGAGGTTTTTCGCGGCGAGGATGGCGACCTCGGGCGAGGCCCCGTCGATGATCTCCGCGAGATGGTTGAAGACCTGAATTCCAGGCTCCTGAAGCTCCATCCGCACGAAGATCGACATAAGGGTGCCGACGACGCCGGCGACAAGCGCGAAGACGATATAGAGCGTGCCGATATCCTTGTGGTTCGTCGAAAAGAGATAGCGGCGCCATCCGGTCGGATGGGCGTGCTCTTCGTGATGTTCTACTATGGTCGTCGCCAACGGGACTCTCCCTCGAATTCTGATGTGGCCGTCGCGCCTATCGCCGCTCGACGCGTGGCGCTGTGTTATCCGCAAAATGAACCGGCGCGGCGCCCGTCGAAGCGAACTTCTTGCTCGCTTCGACAAGCCAGGCCGCATAATCTTCGGCGCTTACGACTCGGATGGAGATCGGCATATAGGCATGATCCTGGCCGCATAATTTGGAGCATTGACCGTAATAGACGCCTTCGCGCTCCGCCTTGAACCAGGTCTCGTTTAGCCGGCCCGGAACCGCGTCGATGCGAATGCCAAAGGATGGGATTGTGAATGAATGAATCACATCGGCGGCGGTCACCTGGAGACGCACGATCTTCCCGACCGGCACGACGGCCTCGTTGTCGACCGAAAGGAGGCGGATGTCGCCGGGTTTCAGCGCGTCCTGCGGAACCATGTAGGAGTCGAATTCGAAGCCGCCGCCCTGATCCTGAGGATAATTATAGGTCCAGTACCATTGCTTGCCTGTGACCTTGACTGTCACATCCGCCGGCGGCACGACGATTTGATGGGTCAGCAGACGAAATGATGGAATGGCGATCACCACGAGGATCATCACGGGGAGCACAGTCCAAATGACTTCGAGCGTGGAATTATGCGTCGTCCGCGACGGGGTCGGATTTGCGTTTTCGTTGAAGCGGAAAATGACATAGGCGAGCAGCCCAAGCACGAAAACGCTGATCGCAATAATGATCGGCAGCAAAATCCAATTATGGAAAACGTGCATCTCCTCCGCGATGGGCGTGACCGCTTCCTGAAGGCCGATTTGGCCTGGTTCGGGATAGCCGTCGGCCTGCGCCGCGCCGGCGACGAGCGCCGCCAGCCAAAAACTGGTGTGGAAGAAGCCCGCGCGAAAATCTCGGGCGCGTCGCGCGGTTGTGCTGGCAAATCTCATGAAACTCGGTGCTCCGGTTGCACGGCTGACGCGCCGCGCCTACCATTTCCCTCCGCCCCAGTCTAGAGGCCGAGGCAAATGGTTCAAAACCACAAACGCCGGTCAAGCGCAATGCGCCTGTAAGAACTGAGCCTTGCGGCATAAAGGCGCGATTAAAGCGCGGTCATGGCGCCTGTTTTCGAAGCAGATGGCGCCGCTAAATGCCTCGCCGAAGTCTGCGGCTCATGCGGAAGACCTGAGGTTTGCTTGACGGCGCGAAACGATTTGCTACGGACCTGATCCCAATGCTTAGCCGCTTAAGACTTGGGATCGAGCCGCAAAATCAAAGAGCTGGCGGATGAGGCGATCAGCTCGGACTGGGCGCGTCAATTTGCTGTCATCCATTGGAGCTGGTCTTGGGAAGAATCGATCGTTTTCTTCGATTCGGGACATGCTCCAACTTGACCGAGGCGCCGCGTGTCTTCACCCATCCGATTGGGCTCCGGCCGGAACGGGTTTTTAGCGAAGAAAAGGTAGCAAGATCTTGGGGCCTTGCTGAATGCGGGCCGCTTGAGCTATGCGTTTTTGCTTCCGAAATCTCGGCGAGCGCCCGGATCGGCCGGCAATTCCGCTTGCGGCTTAGCATCGGACGCGATCTGCGTCAGGGATGCAAGCCCGGCAATAGGATTGATCATCTAGGCTTGAAACTGCAGGCTTGAACGTGAAATTGAGAGCATGGGTCGGACCCGAGGTTCGAAGTTCGGAGCGCGCATGACGCAGGCGGTCGATTTGAAGAGGGGAAGATTTGTGGCGCGGGTGTTCGGCCCGATTCTGGTTGGCGTTTGGCTCATGGGCGCCGGACTCCCGGCTTTTGGCCAAGGCGTCGTGAAGGGCAAGCACGGCGACTGGGAATTGCGCTGTGAGACGCCCCCTGGCGCAGCTCATGAGCAATGCGCGCTGTTGCAAAGCGTCGCCGCGGAAGACAAGCCCAACATCAATCTCGTGGTGATCATTCTCAAGACCGCGGATGGGAAGAGCCGGCTCTTGCGCGTCATCGCGCCGCTCGGCGTGCTCTTGCCGTCCGGCCTCGGGCTCAAGATCGACGACACGGATGTGGGGCGCGCCGGTTTCGTGCGCTGTTTGCCGACCGGCTGCGTCGCCGAGGTCGTTATGGAAGAAAAATTGATAGATCAGATGAAAAAGGGCCAGAACGCGACCTTCATCATCTTCCAGACGCCTGAGGAAGGCATCGGCATCCCGCTCGCCTTGGCCGGCTTCAAGGAAGGGTTCGAATCGTTGCCTTAAGCCCCTCCGGGGACGGGTGTTGGTGAGGAGCCCTATTCAGCGGCGGCCCTGTGCATGCTCGGCAGCGCCGCCGCCGCCGCCGCAAGCGCGGCCGCGACTTTCGTCAGCGCCGCGCTCACCTCGGCGAAACGCTCGTTCCTGGTCACGCTTTGCTCGTCCATGTAGAGGGCGCGGCTCACCTCGATTTGCATGGCGTGGCAGTGGGAGGCGGGAACGCCGTAATGCTCCGTGATAAAGCCGCCGGCGTAAGGCTTGTTGCGCTGGACGAGATAGCCGCAGCGGCGCAGCTCGCTTTCGACGACTTCCACCAAAACAGCGGCGCAGCTCGTCCCGTGACGATCGCCGACGACGAAATCGGCTTTTGGCCTGGCTTCGTGCCCGCTGGGCGCGAACGGCAGGGATGAGGGAATTGTGCTGGTCGGAATCACGCCGGCGTGGCTCGCGCCGGACGGCATGGAATGGCAATCGACGAGAACAGCCACGCCGAAATTCCGCTGCGCCCTAGCCAGCAGTTCGCCGAGGCGCGCGTGATAAGGTTTGTAAAGCTTTTCAATTCGCCCGATCGCTTCCTCGACGGGCAAGCGGGCGGCGTAGATCTCTTGCGCCTGGCCGGCGACGCGGGGAATGGTGCCGAGGCCTCCGGCGACGCGCATCGATCGCGTATTCGCGGAAAGCGGCAGCCGACCGTCGAACATGCGAGGATCCAACTCATAGGGCTCGCGATTGAGGTCCAGATAGGCGCGCGGGAAACGCGCCCGAAGCAGCGGGGCGCCGAGAGAGCGAACGCCCGAAAACAGCGCGTCCACGAAAGCGTCCTCGGTCCGCCGCAGCGTCGCGGCGCTGAGCCTCGCGCGATCGAGGAAACGGCGCGGATAGGCGTCGCCCGAATGGGGCGATGAAAAAACCAGCGGGCTGGCGAGAACGGCCGGCTCCACCACATCGAACGGCGGATCGAGCTCCGGTTCGTGCGGCTCGTTGAGCTTTCCGGCCGCATTCGCCGCAGACCCAGCGGCGGGCGGCTGCCCCGTCATGGACTCTCCCTTTTATGAAACCGAAGGCTTTGGAGCCCGTCACAAGTTTTTAATGTGGCAAGGACAGAGCGCACTGTCCACCAATATCGCGTCGCGGCAAAAATGCCACGCCGTCGAGAAAGATCGATGGTTAGCGCAAGGAGCGCCAATTTTCACTGGATTTTTACCGGCCTGGCTTTTTCATGGTGGCGATCGCGAGGCGTCCCATGAACAATATGAACATCCCCACCCATTCCAAGATTCAGCTCGGAAAGATCCTTCTTGCCGAGGACGACAACGACATGCGCCGCTTTCTCGGCAAGGCGCTTCAGAATGCAGGTTTTGACGTCGCCTCGTTCGACAACGGACTATCCGCCTATCACAGGTTGCGCGAGGAGCCCTTCGAGTTGCTCCTTACAGACATCGTCATGCCGGAGATGGACGGAATCGAACTGGCCCGCCGAGCCACGGAGCTCGACCCGGACATAAAAGTGATGTTCATCACGGGTTTCGCCGCAGTGGCGCTCAACCCGGACAATAATGCGCCCCCGCAGGCCAAGATCCTCTCAAAGCCTTTCCATCTCAAGGATCTCGTCAACGAGGTGCAAAGGCTTCTCAACGTCTAGCCTTGGCGGCGGGTCGGCGGTCGCTCGCTCAGGCGCGCGGAAGGGGCTGCAACCCCGCTCTTCAATGTAACGAGCCTCAATCTGAGGAGCAGCAAGCGGCTTCCTCCGCCGCTTGCGATTCGCTGTTCGTAAGATCCTTGTAGGCTTTAAAGGCTTTCATCGCCCACATCTCGCCGACGCAGCCGCCCATGGTGGAGGCGACCGCAAGGAATTCGCCGATCTCGGCCTCGGTCGCGCCCAATTGCACGGCCCGCCGCAGATAGAACTTGAGGCAAGGCTCGCAGCGGGCCGAGATGGCCCAGAGCGTCGCCGCCAAGGCCTTCAGCCGCGCGGCAACGGCGCCGTCGGAGAAAATGGCCTCCTCGCGCATCTGGTCGATATGCTTGGCGGCGCCCTTCGTGACCTTGCCGAACTCGGCGATCAGGGCCAAGGCCGGGTCGATATCCGTGAGCTGCATGGCGTTGACCTCGCTCTAGATCAATAAGGAGGAGCATGTTCTGATCGAAAAAGTCGACCAACTTTTTCGGAACATGCTCTAAGGGCGCAGGGCGGAGGGATAGCCCGCATCGGTGGTCGCCTTGACGAGCGCGGCCGGATCGACCCGGTCAGGGTCGAAGGTCACGGTCGCCGTTTTCTTCTCGAAATCGATCTTCGCCTCGGCGACGCCTTGCGCCTTTTCGAGCGCCTTTCTCACCGTGATCGGACAGAGCGGACAGGTCATGTTCTTCACGTCGAGGGTGACGGTCTGCGGCGCGCCGGCCAGCGCCGCAAGCGACGGCAGGGCGAGCGCAGCGGCCAGAAACAAGCGGCGCATGAGGATCTCCTTTCAATAGAACAGCGGCGCTAACCATGGCGTGGCGAGAAGGCCGAGCGCCGGCGTCGCGACGAACCAGAAGGTCAGGCGCTGACGCTTGAGCACGCGCGGATTGGCGCAGGCGACGCCTTCGGCGCAGATTGGCGCCGCGAGGTAAAGCTTGCGAAAAGCCAGCCCGAGAAACAGCAGCGTGAGGCCGATGAAGATCGGACTATAAGGCTCAAGAGCGGTCAGGTTGGCGATCCACGCCCCGCCAACGCCAAGCATGAGCAGGGCGAGCGGCGCGACGCAGCAGAGCGACGCCCCAATGGCGGCAAGTCCGCCAACGAGCAGCGCGCCTTTGACGTTGAGGTGGATCATGTCGGCGACTCCGGGCCGGTGAGCTTATATTTAATCTAAACTCCGTAGTATGGTACGGAATCAAGGGGTGACTCGATGCGGCGCGCATTGACGATAGGACGGCTGGCGACGGCGGCGGGGGTGAACGTTGAAACCATCCGCTATTATCAGCGGCGCGGCCTCCTGGACCAGCCGCCCAAGCCATTGGGCGGCTACCGGCATTATCCCGCCGCGATGGCGGAGCGCATCCGGTTTATCAAGAGGGCGCAATCGCTCGGATTCAAGCTGGAGGAGATTCTGACCCTGCCTCGGTTCGAAGGGGCGGACTGCTGCGCCCAGACGCGGAGGCTGGCGGCGCAGCGACTTGCAGACATCGAGCAGAAGTTGACAAATCTTAGGGCGATGCGCGATGCACTGGCTGAACTGGTGCGCCAATGCGACGCCGGACAGATGGAAGGGCCATGCCCGATCATTTGCGGGCTTGCCCAGGATGATTGACGCGTCGCCGCTCGAAAAGCGATATTTCGACTTGCGCCTCGCAGCGTCGCGCCCGAGGGGCGCAAGGCATGAGATCAAATCCGAACGTCCGGTCAAATCTTCGAGCGCGGAAAGTTCCATGTTTTCCTTTTTCTGTGTGGGCTTCGCAAATCGTCCCATGAACCAAGCTCGCGTCCTGCGAATGCGCGCCGCCTTCTCGGCGCTCTGCCTCTTCGCCTTGCCCGTCGCCGCCGCGGCTGAGAGCTTCTCGGATTGTCTGTCGGGCCTTCACGCCGCCGCTCGGGCCGGCGGCGTCGATGACGCCACATTCGACAAGGTGACGCGCGGGTTGGAGCCGAACCCGGAGGTTCTCGTCTTCGCCCAGGCGCAGCCCGAGTTCAAGACGCCGATCTGGGATTATCTCGCCGGCCTCGTCGATGAGGAAAGGGTGAACGACGGCCGCGCCATGATGCAGCGCTGGGCTCAAGCGCTTGCGACGGCGCAAGGCCGTTTCGGAGTCGATCAGGCGACGATTACAGCGGTTTGGGGCGTCGAATCGGATTATGGCCGCAGCTTTGGAACGCGTCCCGTGGCGCAGTCGCTGGCCACGCTTTCATGCGGGGGGACGCGGCAGGGCTATTTCCGGTCGGAATTCATCGCCGCCTTGAAGATCATCCAGCATGGCGACATTGATCCGGCCCAGTTCAACGGGTCTTGGGCCGGCGCTTTCGGCCATACTCAATTTATGCCCTCGACCTTCTTGCGCATCGCGGTCGATCTTGACGGCGACGGCCGCAAGGATCTCATCAATTCTGTTCCCGACGCGCTTGGATCGACCGCCGCCTATTTACGCAAGGGCGGCTGGACGCCCGGCGTCGGATGGGGGTTCGAAGTCAAGCTGCCCGACCATTATTCCGGCCCCTCGGGCCGCACCCGCAAGGAGCCGATGGCGGCGTGGGCCGCGCGGGGCCTCGCCAGGATCGACGGAACTGCGCTTGGCTCCGGCCCGAACGCCGGTCTGCTCATCCCTGCGGGCGTCAACGGTCCGGCCTTTCTCGTCACCCACAATTTCGATGCGATCTATTCCTATAATGCAGCCGAATCCTATGCGCTCGCCATTGCGCTTCTGTCCGATCGCCTGCGCGGATGGCCGGGCCTGATTGCGGCTTGGCCAACCAACGACCCTGGCCTTTCCCGCGCCGAGCGGCGCGAGATGCAGACCCTGCTCATGCGGCGCGGCTATGATCTCGACGGCAAGGCTGATGGCGTGATTGGAACGAAGACCAAGCAGGCGATTTCCGACTTTCAAACAAAGTCCGGCCTTTCGCCGAACGGACGCGCGAGCGCCTCGGTGCTTGCGGCTTTAAGAGGGCGGTAAAGGTCGCAGGCACTCCAGCCTCAAAGTCAAAGAGCGTTTTTCGCGAAGAGCGGTTCAGATCACAAAGATCCGGTCCGGCAGCTCGTCCTTCTGCTCCCCTGGCGGGAAATGCGCGGCGAGAACCGCGCCGCATTTCTCGACGGCGGTCACGAAGCCGTCGCCGATCCTGCCGTCGCTCACATGGCCGAGCAAAGCCTCGACCGCATCCTGCCACACGGACGGATCGACCTTGTCCGCTATCCCATCATCGGCGATGATGCGGACGTAACGTTCGGCGAACGAGACGAAAATCAGAACCCCGGCGCGGTTCGCCTTGCGGGCCATGCCGCGGATCATGAATTGCTCCATCGCAGCGCGATGCGCTTGGGCGCGGCGGACCCGGCGCGGAACGAGGCGATGGCGCAGGCCCGAGGCCGACGAAACGACAAAAAGCGCCGTGAAGATGAGGATCTGCGCCAGGAAGATCCGCTGCACGGAAAATTGCGTGAAGGCGATGAGGAGCCAAGGCGCGATGAGGGCCGCAAGCGCCGACCATGCGGTCGCATAGGCTAGATAGTCGGACGAGGCGCGCGCAAGCACGCAGACGATTTCGCCGGAAGTCTTCGCCTCCGCCGTCTGGATCGCGGCGCCGATGCGGCGCTGCTCTTCGATCGATAGGGTCATCACCAGCTCCCCGAAGCGCCGCCGCCGCCGGAAGATCCGCCGCCGCCGGAAAAACCACCGCCCGACGACCCGCCGGACCCGTCGCCCCAATCGCCGCCGCGTCCGCCCGAGCTCATGAGCACGCCGAGCAGGAACGAGAGGATGTTCCAGAGCAGAGAAAGAAAGCCGCCTAACGCGGAGCTTCCTGATTGCGGAGGCGCATCTTCCCAATAGTCCTTTTGCGGCCTTCCCCAGCGCGCCCGGCCAGGTGGGACGACGCCGGTTTGAGGGCCTCCCCAGCGCGCCGGGCGGGTTTGGCGGACGTCCCGCTGAGGCGAGCGCAGCAGCATAAAAACAATGAACGCGAAGAGCGCGAAGGCGATCCAGGGGCCGAGCCTGTCCGCCTCCGTGTCCTGCCGATCGACTCGAAGCTCCGGGCGCTTCTGCCACTCGGCCGAATCCGTGGTCAGAACGGTGATCACATCTTCGACGCCGCGCTCGATCCCGCCGCCATAATCGCCCGTCTTGAAGCGCGGCGCCATCGCATTGGAGATGATGATCTTCGACAAGGCGTCGGTCAGCGTGCCTTCGAGGCCATAGCCGACCTCGATGCGCACCCTGTGCTCCTTCGGCGCGACGAGGACAAGTACGCCATTGTTCTTCTGTTTCTCGCCGAGCTTCCAGGCGCGAAACAGCGCATTGGCGTAAGGCTCGATCTCCTCGCCCTGGAGCGAGTTCACCGTCGCGACGACGAGCTGAATGCTGGATTTCGCCTCGAGTTGCTCAAGCTTCTCGGTGAGCGCGGCGCGCACGGCGTCGGGGATGACATTGGCTTGATCGACGATGCGCCCGGTCAGCGGCGGAAAATCGCTCGCAAGCGCCAACCCGGCGAACAAGCCGACGAAAGCAATGGCCGCGACAAGGCTTGCGGCCAGGCGCCGCTTGAGGGCGGCCAAGGCCCCGGCGGCAAGCGGGGTCATTCCTGCCTCGGCGCGCTCGACCGAAACAAGCTCCGCCATGGCGGTCCGCGCCTCAGCCTGAATTTGCAGCGCCGCGGTCAAAATTTTACTTGCGGCGGCGTCTGTGCGGTTTCGTTGGCCGTGAAGGGCGCAAGCGGCTTGGTGCCGATGAATAGGGTTTTCGCCCATAGCACGGTCGGAAACGTTCTGAGCGTCGTGTTGAAGACGCGGGCCGCTTCGATATAGTCCCGCCGCGCGACGGCGATGCGGTTTTCGGTACCTTCGAGCTGGGATTGCAGGGCGAGGAAATTCTGGTTCGATTTCAGGTCGGGATAGTTTTCGCTGACCGCCAGGAGCCGGCCGAGCGCGCCAGACAATTGCGCCTGGGCGTCCTGGAATTGCTTGACCTTCTCGGGGTCGGTCAATTGCGACGCGTCGATCTTGACCGAGGTCGCCTTGGCTCTCGCCTCGATGACGGATGTCAGCACGTCCTTTTCCTGCTTGGCGTAGCCCTGAACGGTTGCGACCAGATTGGGGATGAGGTCAGCGCGCCTTTGATATTGGTTCTGCACGTCCGCCCATTTGGCCTTGGCTTCTTCGTCCAACGTTGGGATCGTGTTGTAGCCGCAGCCGGCGAGGGTGACCCCGAGGAGGGCGAGGAGGACGAAGGCGCGCAGACGCGGCCAAGCACCTTTCATGTCCTGGCGGCGGGATGGGTTTGCGGGCAGAGTCATGCAGGGCCTCCGGCTTTGGGCGCGTCATAGGGCGGACGACTGAAGCATAGCGATCGAGATCGGCAAGAGCGACAGCTTTCTCGCCTCCCTGGGCCGCGCCGAGTAACCAGGATTTGACTGGCGCTAGACATTCGGTTCTCTACATTCCGCCAAAATTATCTCGAATATATGTAACGCTCTATTCACCCCATCGATGGCGGGTCATGATCCTTTTCAATCGCACCATTTTCCTGCTGTGCGCGCAAGCGGCGTCGGCCGTCATGGCCTGCTGCAGTCTCGCCGCCGACCCGCCCGGCTCCGCCGCCGCGAGTTACGTCGTCGAGCTGTTCACAAGTCAAGGCTGTTCATCCTGCCCGCCGGCGGATCGATTGCTCGCCTCCATCGCACGCAAGCCCGATGTCGTCGCCGTGTCCTTCCCTGTGGACTATTGGGATTATATCGGCTGGAAGGATACGCTCGCCCTCCCGGCCTTTTCGGCGCGGCAAAGAGCCTATGCGGCGGCCCGGGATGGGCATGTCTATACGCCGCAGGCGATCGTTGACGGGCTCGCCGGCGCGGTCGGCAGCGACCGGGACGAGATCGAGCAGGCGATTAAATCCGTCAATGGCCGCGACGGCGCGATGACTTTGCCAATGCGCCTGTCGAACGCGGACGGGCGTCTTCAGATCGAGGTCGCGGAAGGCGGCGGCGGACCGGCCGGGGTGTTCGTGCTGCGCGTCTTGCGCACGCGGACCGTGCGGATCGGACGAGGCGAGAACGCCGGCCGCAGCGTGACCTATGTCAATGTCGTCCGCGCCATCGACAAGCTCGGCGATTGGACCGGCGCGACCGCGACATTCGATGTCCCGGAAACGCGAGGCGAGGACGAAGGCTATGTCGTTCTGGTGCAGCGCGGCACGCTGGAGCAGCCGGGAGCGATCCTCGGCGCCGCGAAAACCGCCGGGCTTTGAGGCTTTTTGCCCGCCCTGAGCAATCATCCTGGCGGATGAATTTTGCGGGCGCCGATTGCTTAGGTCTCTTTCACCTGCTCCGCTCACGGCCTATACATGACGTGATGGATTCCGCCTCAATTTCCGGGGGCGGCAGGGCAACGAGCAGAAAAGCATCATGGTTCTCAGATTTCCTTTTGACTGCGCCGCTGGTTTCGCGATCGCACTTGCGGCCTTGTTTGCGGCGGGAGCGAGCTGCGCCGCGCCAAGCGATTCATCGACGCCGAATTCCGGCGCGGCGTCGAAGGACGCCAAATCGCATCGCCAAGTCGAAGCCAAAGCCGACCCCAAGAAAGCCGATCCCAAGAAATCGGACGCGAAGAGTGACGCCAAGGGTGCGGATGCGAAAAAAGGCGGCAAGCCCGTGCAGGTGGGGAATTACGGCGACTGGGGCGCATTTGTCGCGCAGGGCCAAGCGGGCGGCAAGGACAAGACCTGTTATGCGCTCGCCTCTCCGAAGGAGAGGGCGCCGGGCGCGCTGAAACGCGACCCCGCCTATGTTTTCATCTCGAACCGGCCCGGCGAGAATGTCCGTAGCGAAGTCTCGATCATCATGGGCTTCGCGGTGAAGGAGGCCGGCGACGCGCGGGCCGAAATCGGCGGCTCGAACTACGATCTCGTGGCGAAGGGAAACAACGCCTGGATCAAGAATCCCGCCGAGGAATCCCAATTTATCGAAGCGTTGAAGAAGGGCTCGAAGCTCATTGTCAAGGCGCCGTCGCTGAAAGGCAATGTGACGACCGACACCTATTCCTTGTCCGGGCTTTCGCAGGCGCTCGAAAAAGTCCAGAAGGAATGTCCGTAGTGGCGCGCCGCCTTCGGTTTGGCGAGGGAGCTTAATCTTTCACGTTCGGCTTGTTCCGGCGCCGTCGCTCGGCGCATAATGATCCTTTAGGTTTGGGAAGACGCAGCCAATGCGCGCGCCCAGGGAGGATTTGAGAGCATGTCCGACAAGATCTATCCTGTCGCCTCCGACTGGGCGAAGCGCGCCTATATCGATGCAGCGAAATACAAGGAAATGTACGCTGAATCGATTGCGGATCCTGATCGATTCTGGGCCGCGCAAGCGCGCCGCATCGATTGGATCAAGCCTTTCACAAAGGTGAAGAACACGTCGTTCGCCCCGGGAAACGTCTCGATCAAATGGTTCGAGGACGGGACGACCAACGCCGCGCAAAATTGCATCGACCGCCATCTCGCAGAGGCCGGAGATCGGACCGCGATCATCTGGGAAGGCGATGATCCGACGCAGTCGAAACATATCACCTACAAGGAGCTCCACGAGCAGGTCTGCCGTCTCGCCAATGTTTTGAAAGCGCTGGGCGTATCAAAAGGCGATACGGTCACGATCTACCTGCCGATGATTCCCGAGGCGGCCTATGCGATGCTCGCCTGCGCCCGGATCGGGGCGGTTCACTCGGTCGTGTTCGGCGGCTTTTCGCCCGATTCGCTCGCCGGCCGCATAGAGGGTTGCCAATCGAAATTCCTCATCACCGCCGATGAGGGGTTGCGCGGCGGGCGCAAGGTGCCGCTCAAGGCCAATGCCGACGCCGCCGTCAAGAAAAGCGGCGACCGCGTGCAATCGGTTTTGGTCGTCAGGCGCACCGGCGGCGCGGTCGATTGGGTCGAAGGGCGCGATGTCTGGTACGATGAGGCGGTGGCCAAGGCCGCGCCCGATTGTCCTTGCGCCGAAATGAACGCGGAAGATCCGCTGTTCATCCTTTTCACCTCCGGCTCGACCGGCGCGCCGAAGGGCGTTCTGCACACCACCGGCGGCTATCTCGTCTATGCGTCGATGACGCATCAATATGTTTTCGATTACCACGAAGGCGACGTCTATTGGTGCACCGCCGACGTCGGCTGGGTGACCGGGCACAGCTATATCGTCTACGGCCCGCTCGCCAATGGCGCGACGACGCTGATGTTCGAAGGCGTCCCGAGCTATCCCAGCGTATCGCGCTTCTGGGAGGTCATAGACAAGCACAAGGTCAATATTTTCTACACCGCGCCGACGGCGATCCGGTCGCTGATGGGCGCGGGCGACGCGCCGGTCAAGGCGACGAGCCGCGCCTCCTTGCGGCTTTTGGCCTCCGTCGGCGAACCGATCAATCCGGAAGCTTGGGAATGGTATTATCGTGTGGTCGGCGATCAACGCTGCCCTGTCGTCGACACCTGGTGGCAAACCGAAACCGGCGGCATTCTCATCACTCCGCTTCCCGGAGCGACAGCCTTGAAGCCGGGCTCCGCGACGCTGCCCTTCTTCGGCGTCAAGCCGGAGGTGGTCGACGCCAATGGCGTCGTTCTCGAAGGCGCTTGCTCGGGCAATCTCGTCCTCGCCGATTCGTGGCCCGGCCAGATGCGCACGGTCTATGGCGATCACGCGCGTTTCGCGCAGACCTATTTTTCCGCCTATCCGGGTAAATATTTTACCGGCGACGGCTGCCGCCGCGACGCCGACGGCTATTACTGGATTACGGGCCGGGTCGACGACGTCATCAATGTCTCCGGCCACCGGCTGGGCACTGCGGAAGTGGAGAGCTCCCTGGTCGCGCACGAAATGGTCTCGGAGGCCGCGGTGGTCGGCTATCCGCACGACATCAAGGGGCAAGGCATTTACGCCTATGTCACGCTGATGAACGGCGTCGAGGGGAGCGAGACCCTTCGCGCCGAGCTTGTCGCCTGGGTGCGGAAAGATATTGGGCCGATCGCATCGCCCGACGTCATCCATTTCGCGCCAGGTCTTCCGAAGACGCGATCCGGCAAGATCATGCGCCGCATCCTGCGCAAGATCGCCGAGCAAGAATTCTCCGCGCTCGGCGACATCTCAACCCTGGCCGATCCGGCGGTGGTTGATGATCTCATACGCAACCGAATCGGATGATCGACGTTTCAAAATGAGGCAGGGACGCCTCATTTAAACCACATTTTAACCTAAGCGCGAGGTTCCTGCCCAGGGCGAGCGCAACCCTTGGTACTCTTCGAATCGAAGGCTCGAATCGGTCGAGCCTTTGTTGATTCGGCTAGTAATGGCGGGGGGCGGCAATGAGCAAGTTGCGCGCAAGCGGCATTTCTTTTCTTGGAGCAATTCGGGTTAGCGCGGGTCTTCTCGCGAGCGCTGGCGTATGTGCGGCGATTGGGACGACGAGCGTCGCCGCGCGTGAGACCGTCGCCTTTCCGCAGCCATATCCGCCGGGAATGATCATCATCAAGCAAAGCGAGCGGAGGCTCTATTTCACGACAGGATCCGGGACCGCCATTCGGTATCCGATCGCGATCGGCAGGGCTGGCAAGGCGTGGCAGGGCGAAGCCTATGTCCAAGGCAAATATGTCGAGCCGGCATGGTCGGCGCCCGCGGTGGTTCGCCAGGACCATCCGAATTTTCCCGCGGTCATACCCGGCGGCTCCCCGCGTAATCCGATGGGCGCCGCGGCGCTCACCTTGAGCGTCTCGGAGGTCGCGATCCACGGCACGACGCAGAGCATGCGCAAATCCGTCGGCACGGCCGCATCCTATGGCTGCATCCGCATGTACAATGAGGATGTCGTCGATCTTTTCCATCGCGCGCAGGTCGGAACCCGGGTGCTGGCCATCCCGTAGAGGCGTGGTCCGTCGACGGGCTCACGCGCCGCCTGGCTCGTTCAGGCCGAAGCCGCAGCCGCTTCGGCCTCCCGTGAGCCGCGCCGCAAGCTCGGTCGCCTCAGCGTGAGGCTGCGCCGACGGGGCTTCCTTTCCTCCATGAACTGCACTAAGCAAGCGGCGGCGATCTAGCGGCCGCGCCAGCGCCGGCAATCGCGCTGCGGCTTCAGTCTCCCCGCTTTGCTGCCTTTCGCGTCTGCTGGCCAGCCGGGTTCGAATAGCATAGGGTTGACGGCGGCCCGGCGAACGCGCGATTCGGGTCGCGTTCGCCTCGGCCCCAGTTGCGTCGGCCGTTTCGCGCAGGACAAGATCGGCAAAGACCAAGCGATCGCCTGGAAGCATGCAAGACTCTGGTGGAGAGGAGTAATCGTTGGAAACGAAGGTTCTCGATCAAGCCGAGCTCGTCAACCAGGTCATTGACGTCATCGTCAAAGAAGGAATGGTGGAGCGCGAGAAGGTCACTTTGGACGCGACGATCGAAAGCCTCGATCTGAAGTCGATCGACATTGTCATGGTCTTGACGGCGCTTGAAGAAAAGTTTGACGTCTATATTCCGATGGATGGGCCTTTCCACGACGCCAAAGACGTCAAGGGCCTGGTCGACGCCATTGCGGCCTATATCATCAAAGAAAAAAGCTGAAATGACTTCGCCCCGGCGGGTCGTCGTCACTGGCATGGGAGCCGTCTCCGCCGCCGGCATAGGCGCGCCGGCCTTGTGGCGAGCCGCGCGCGACGGGCGCTCTTGCGTCGCCGAAACCCGCTTCGCTCGGCCCTATCGCGGCCGCATCCGGATTTCCGCTCAGGTGCAAGATTTCGACCCCGCCGCGCATCTCGAATCCAGCATCTTGCCATTCTGCGATCCCGTCACCCAATTTGTCCTGACGGCGGCGGATGAGGCCGTGGCTCAGGCCGGGCTCTCGCGGGGAGAGCGAATGGGCCCGCGCACCGCCGTCATCATAGGGACTGGCGTCGGCGGCATGCATAGTCTGGAGGACGGACTCCATCTGACGCTGGTCGAGCAGGGCCGTCCCGACCCCTTGACCGTGCCGCGCCTCATCCCGAGCTCCAGCCCATCCCATGTCAGCATTCGTTTCGGCGCGACCGGACCATGCTTCGCGGTGGCGAGCGCCTGCGCCTCGGCGACCCAGGCAATCGGCATGGGGGCGCATTTCATTCGCGCCGGGATCGTCGATCGCGCCATTGTCGGGGGAACCGAAGACTGCATCACGAATAGCTCGGCGCTCGCCTGGGAATCGTTGCGCGTGCTTACGCCCGATGCGTGCCGGCCATTTTCCAAGGGCCGCAACGGGATGGTGCTCGGCGCAGGAGCCGGCGCCTTCATCTTGGAGGAAGCCGAGTTCGCCCGCGCGCGCGGCGCCGAGGCGCTTGCCGAGATCGCCGGCTATGGGACCTCGAGCGACGCCAAGGACCCTGTGCGGCCGGATGCGGACGGGGCCGCCGCCTGCATGCGCAACGCCTTGCAGGACGCCGTCGTCAATATCGAAGAGATCGATTACGTCAATGCGCATGGGACTGGGACGACCGTCAATGACGCGACGGAATCGGAGGCGCTTCGCCTGGTCTTCGGCGACAGGCTTGCGCATATCCCGATTTCCTCGACGAAACCCGTTCATGGCCATGGCCTCGGCGCCGGCGGCGCGCTCGAGCTTATCGTAACGATCGGCGCCATTCGCGAGAGCGTCGCGCCGCCGACGATCAATTGGCGCGAGGCGGATGCGAAATGCCCCATCGACGCCGTGCCCAACGAGGCGCGGCCCATGCCGATTCGCATCGCCCTCACCAATTCCTTCGCTTTCGGCGGCATCAACGCCAGTCTCGTCGTTCGCCGCGCCGAGGCGGCCTGATGGCGGCTGGCGGCCTTGCTGAAGCTCGCGAAGGCGATGTCGCTCGCGCGCCGGCGGACGCCAGCGCGGCTCGGCTCTGCCTGCCGCCGATCATCGTGCGAACGGAGGCTGACGCGGTTGCTAAATTTCGGCGCGAGACCGGCGCCCCGGCGATCGAGGGCTTGGTCCCGCTGACTTTTCCATTCTGCTGGCTGACGCTTCCGGCGATCCGTCCGATGATCCGCGAAATGATCGGCGGCGACGACGTTCTCCCCGTGCATGAGGCGCAGAGCTTCTCCTATGAGCGCAGCCTTGAGATCGACAGCGATTATGTTTTCGCGGTCGAGCTTCGCCGCGAAGCAAACCCGCCGCGCTTGAATCTCGACGCGGCGATCTCCACGCCTCAGGGCGAGATCTGCGGACGCCTCGAGACTGTGTTGCGCCTTGTTCCAATTGCCTCGGGCTCCGCGCCATGACGCCAACGCAGGGTTCGCCGGCGCCGACGGACTGGCCTAAAACCGGAGAAGAGATCGGCCTGCTCGGCTTCGGGCCCTTCGAGCGTGAGCAGCTTGTTCGCTACGCCGCTGTTTCCAGCGACGATAACCCGCTGCATCTCGATGAGCGGATCGCGGCTGCCGCAGGCCTCGAGGCGCCTCCGGTTCACGGAATGCTGATGCTGAGCTGCTTCGAGTCGGCGCTCATGGGCTGGCGGCGCGACATATTCGTCTCAAGGCTTTCGGCCAAATTCTTGCGGCCCGTC
Organism: Methylocapsa polymorpha; assembly: GCF_045689225.1. Classification (GTDB taxonomy): domain Bacteria; phylum Pseudomonadota; class Alphaproteobacteria; order Rhizobiales; family Beijerinckiaceae; genus Methylocapsa; species Methylocapsa polymorpha. Next base: position 2,270,786 of record NZ_CP136862.1, read on the forward strand.
CTTGCCGGCCAGGGGATCAGCATTTCAGGCCGCGTCGTGCGTTCGAACCTCGCACCGCGGCCAGAGCTCGTCCTGCGGCTCGCGGCTCGCGGCCCTGATCGGGAGCTCGCCATCATGGCAGAGGCGACGCTTCTTCATCATGTCTCCGGCCCATCGTCCTGAACAAATGAGACCGGCCCAATCCATCCTCATCACCGGCGCATCGAGCGGCATCGGCCGCGCGCTTGCGCTCGCTTATGCGCGGCCCGGCGTGAGTTTGGCCTTGCTCGGGCGCAACAGCGATCGGCTTGCCGCCGTCGCGGAGGCGGCGCGCGGGCAGGGGGCGGAGGTCGAGATCGGGCTTTTGGACGTGCGCGATCAGGCTGGCTTGGCGCAATGGATCGCCGAGCGCGATTCCCATCGTCCCTTCGATCTCGGCGTCGCCAACGCCGGCATTACGACTGGGCTCGCGCCTTCCGACCTTCGTGAAGATCCGGAGGCGGTCCGCGCCGTGCTCGGCGCCAATCTCATCGGGGTTCTGAATACGGTCGAGCCTCTGATCGCGCCGATGTGCTTGCGCGGCCGCGGCCAGCTCGCTTTCGTCGGATCGATGGCAGGCCTGCGCGGCCTCCCCTACGCGCCTGCCTATAGCGCGGCAAAGGCGGCGGTCCACTCCTATGCGGAATCCTTGCGCGGGCGGCTGGAGCCGCGCGGGGTTCGCGTCAGCCTCGTCATCGCCGGCTTCGTGAAGACGCCTCTGAATGACAGCATCGACGCCGTGAAGCCGTTCGAGGTCAGCGACGCCCAGGCGGCCCTGATCATTCGCCGTGGCCTGGATCGCGGCAAGGCGGTCATAGCTTTTCCTTGGCAGCTTTATTTGGCCGCGCGGCTCGCCAGGACCCTGCCGGCGCGGCTCGTCGACAAAATCATGGCCCGTTTCGAAGTAAACGTGCCCGAAACACAAGAGCGGGTCCCGTGACGCTCTATTGAATGGCCGGATTTATCCACAGGGAGCATTTGCAACGTCCAAATTGGACGCATCCGAGCCTTACGTATTGAGTAAGACTTTGTTAAGACTTTGGCGAGTCTATGACAGGCAAGCAGGAAGGTTTCTCAATTCCTGCAACATTCTGTTGCAATTTGTTTGTTGTCGAATCTGCGGCTTTCATGCTTTCAAAAGCGTAAGCAAATCCGTCCGCAGCGGCTCGTTCGGACATCCGTTTTAGCGTGCGCAAGGTCTTAGGCGTGGGCAAGGACATAGCTCAGGCTTTACGGAGGGCTGTCCAAACGCGCTAAAAGCGTTCCGCGGCTCATCCGCAGGCGCGCATCGGGGAGCGGGGTAGGGGATTTTGCCGGGGGGCTGGGCAATTGGGGTTTTTTGATCTTCTCAAATTGATCAGCGAGGCGAGCTTTACGATTTCCGTGCTCGGCCTTCTTTTCGTCGGGGGCGGATTCCTGAGCCTCATCGGCATAAATATCTATCATCGTGCGACCGGGAGGGCCTGGGGCCGGCCGTTGAGCGCCGCAGTTCCGGCCGAGGCCGATCTTCCCCATATTCTCGTGCAAATACCTGTCTTCAACGAAGCTGAAATGGTCGCCGACGCCTTGCGCTCGTCCGCCGCGCTCGATTGGCCGCAAGACAGGCTGCATATCCAGCTTCTTGACGACAGTTCGGACGAGACCTGCGCCATTGCAGCGGGGGTCATCGGGGCCCTCCACGAGCAGGGCTATGACGTTTTGCATCTGCGCCGCGGCGATCGTTCAGGCTATAAAGCCGGCGCTTTGGCCGCCGGGCTCATTCACTCCAGCGCTCCCTATGTGGCCATTTTGGACGTCGATTTCCGGCCGCCACGGAACTGGCTGCGCAGCATCGTCCCCGCCCTGATCGCCGATCCTCGCGCCAGTTTCGTGCAATCGCGCTGCGAATTTTCGAACTATCGGACGAACTGGCTGACCCGCGCCCAGGGATTGATGCTCGACGCGCATTTCATGATGGAGCAGGCGACGCGCTATCGCGCCGGCTGGATGTTTCAGTTCAATGGCACCGGCGCAGTCTGGCGCCGCGCCGCCATCGCGGCGGCCGGCGGTTGGTCGGCCGATTCGCTGTGCGAGGATCTCGACCTCACCGTGCGCGCCGAAATCGCCGGATGGCATGGTCTTTTCGCGATGGATCCTCCGGTGCCGGGGCTCGTTCCGGATAAGGTTACGCATTGGCGCGTCCAGCAAAGACGCTGGTCAAATGGCTTTGTGCAGGTCGCCCGCAAGCTCCTCGGACAGGTCTGGATGGCGGATTGGCCGCTGCGGCGAAAAATGTCCGCGAGCCTGCTGATCCTCATCCAAACATTTTATCCCTGCGTCGCCATCGCCAGCGCGTCGCTCCTCGCCTGCGTTCTTTTGCGGGGCGGCGATCTCGCGGTCTACATGCCGGTCATCGATGTCATCGCCGCTTTGGTCGCCATCATCGCGATCTGCATGACGCTCGCGCCCTATGTCGCTTTGCGGCGCGGCTCGACGCTGCGCTATTTCGCCACGCTCGCGTCGCTGACGCCTTTGATGATCTATGTCAGCCTCTCGAATGCGCCGTCGATCCTGAAGACCGTTTTTGGCGCCACCGAAACCTGGAAACGCACGCCGAAGACGCGTCCGGTCCCCTCCGTCGCGCCAATGGATTAAATCGGCTCAGGCGTGCCGCGAAGCAGGAAGCGCCGATTTCAAAGAGATCGGATCATCGCCTCGGCCCCACCCGAGTTCCGAACCCGAGGGTCTGAGGCGATTTTGCGCGGCGCGCGACCGGTCGATCCGATGGCAGCCAAAGCTGGAGGTTTTGCGCCGATTACTGTAGAGCAGACCTCTCTTGCGATCTGATCTGGAGTGGTTACGAATGAAGCGGCGCTATTTGGTCCGCATGGGGGCGCTAAGCCTCGCCGCCTTGGCGACCCTGGCGCTTTGCGGATGCGGCGGTCGCGTCGGCAATTTTGATCAGCCTGAGCCCGCCGACTCGAGGCTTGGCAATCTCCTTGGGCTCAAGAGCGCCAGCGCCCCGCCAGCGCCCGGAGCCGAAACCCGGCGCATTTTCTGCCCGCAGATTTTCGTTCTCGAAGGGACGGCCGCGAGTCAAGTCCACTCGGGAAATCCGCCGTCGAATGAAAATCTGCGCTACCAGTCTTCGGTTGATGACGTGGCGCGCGAATGCTCGCTCGACGGCGAACGGATCGCCATCAAGGTGGGCGTCGCCGGCAAGGTGCTCCTCGGTCCAACGGGCGCTCCCGGCAGCTTCAACGTGCCGGTGCGCGTGGCGGTGGTTCGTCAAAGCGACAATCAGCCGGTCGTCAGCAAGCTTTATCGCGCCTCCGCGAGCATTCCGGCCGGTCAGACTTACGCAGATTACACCATCGTCTCCGAGCAGCTGTTCGTTCCGTTCATTCAAGACCATGCGGAAGACGACTACAGCATCAAGGTCGGGATTGACGAGGGCGCCGGCGCGGAAAAGCCTGGCGGCAAACGCGATAAGCCGTGAGCAGACGAAGCCAAGGCCGGATTGCTGAAACAAAGGCGCCGCCATTGACAATTCCGGCATGTGCGCCGACATTCGTTAGGTCAGACTAAAAACCCCAGCGGAAGAGACCGATTCGAGGCTCTCGCCTCCCAATCGGCACCGAAGGCGCAACCGCCCCGGAAACGCTCAGGCCCAAAGGACCGCATGGGGGATGACGCTCTGGAAAGCGATTTGCCGCGTCTCGCGGGAAATCCACCGACGGAGGTAACTTCGCGCCGAATGCGCAAAAATTCGGACGGAGGAAATCTCTCAGGTCACAGGACAGAGGGGGCAAAGCGTCGGCGTTCGGATCTTGGACCGAAAGTGTTGGCGTGCTTTGCAACTGTCCGGTCGAGTAGCTCGCATGTCTGATACCCAAGCCGCCGCAGGGTCGGATCTGGCGCATACGCCGCTTCATGATTTGCATTGCGCGCTCGGCGCGCGGATGGCCCCCTTCGCCGGGTACGACATGCCGGTGCAATATCCAACCGGCATCATTGCTGAACATCTTCATACCCGCGCCAAGGCCGGTCTCTTCGACGTGTCCCATATGGGTCAGGCGATTCTCGAAGGGCTAGGCGCCGCGCGCCGTCTCGAAACTCTGACGCCGGGCGACATCGAAGGGCTTCTTCCGGGCCAGATGCGCTATACGCAGCTGCTCGATCCTAACGGCCACATTCTCGATGATTTGATGGTGACGCGCCTTGAGGACGAAGCCGGCCGCGAGCGGCTATTCCTCGTTGTCAACGCCAGCATGAAGGCCGCCGATTTCGCCCATCTTGCAGCCAAGCTCCCGGATCTTGACCTCATCATTCTCAACGACAGGGCCTTGCTCGCCTTGCAAGGGCCAAAGGCGGCAGCGGCCTTGCTCCGGCGCCTGCAAGCTGCGTCGGTTCCGACGGAAGTGATTCACGGCCTCACGGACATGGCCTTCATGTCATCTCGCGACATCGATCTTGGCGGCCTTCGCCTCAGGGTTTCGCGTTCGGGCTATACCGGCGAGGACGGTTTCGAAATTTCTCTTCCGGCCGCCTCGGCGATTGACTTCGCGCAGGCGCTCTTGGCGGAACCTGAGGTTCTTCCGATTGGTCTTGGGGCCAGGGACTCGCTCCGGCTGGAGGCCGGTCTTTGCCTTTACGGCCATGATATCGACCGGACGACCGATCCGGTCGAGGCGGGGCTCTTGTGGTCGATCCCGCGGCGCCGGCGCGAGCAAGGCGGATTTCCCGGCGCGGAGGCGATTGCGCGCCAGATCGCCCAGGGCCCGGCGCGCCGTCGGGTCGGCTTCCTTCTCGAGGGCAAGGCGCCGGCGCGGGAAGGCTCGGAGATCGCTGCGCCGGAAGGCCAATTCATTGGCCGCCTCACCTCGGGCGGATTCGCGCCAAGCCTCGGGCGGCCGATCGGCATGGGTTATGTCGACGCAGCTCATGCGACGATCGGCGCGCCGGTTTGCCTCATGACGCGGGGCAAGCCGCTTCCGGCGCGCATCGTCTCGATGCCTTTCACGCCGCACGCTTATTACAGGGGACCCTGATGCCGACGACGCATTACACCAAGGACCACGAATATATCCGCGTCGAGGATGACGCCGGCGTCGTCGGGATCACCGATTATGCACAATCCCAATTGGGCGACGTGGTTTTCGTGGAGCTGCCCTTGGTCGGCAGGATGTTGAGCCAGGGCGCCGAGTCCGCCGTGGTCGAAAGCGTCAAGGCGGCGAGCGGAATCAATGCGCCGGCGTCGGGCGAGGTCGTCGAGATCAATCGCGCGCTCGAGGAGACGCCCGCCATCGTCAACGAGGATCCTCTCGGCAACGGCTGGTTTTTCAAGATCAGGCTCAGCGATTCAACCGAGCTCGACGGCCTGATGGATGAAGACGCCTACCAGGATTACGTGAAATCTCTTGAATAAAACGGAGCCGCCATGCGCTATCTTCCTCTGACGCCAGACGATCGCGCCGATATGCTGGCTCGCGTCGGCGTCGCCGACATCGACGCGCTTTTCGCGGACATTCCCGCCGACAAGCGGCTCGATCATGATCTCGACCTGCCGCGGCGTAAGAGCGAGATGGAGGTCCAGCGCCTGCTCGCCGGACTCGCCGCGAAAAATGTCGCGGCGGGGTCCGTCCCCTTTTTCATCGGCGCCGGCGCCTATAAGCATCACATCCCGGCCAGCGTCGATCATCTGATCCAGCGCTCGGAATTCTTGACGAGCTATACGCCCTATCAGGCTGAGATCGCGCAGGGCACGCTGCAATATATTTTCGAGTTCCAGACCCAGGTCGCGGCCCTGACGGCGATGGATGCAGCCAACGCCTCGATGTATGACGGATCGACGGCGACCTCTGAGGCTGTGCTGATGGCTCATCGCGTCACAGGCCGGCGCAAGGCCGTGCTGTCCGGCGGTCTGCATCCCCATTACGTCGAGGTCGTGCGCACGGTCTCGGAGAACGCCGGCGAATCTGTTGCGGCGCTTCCTCCTGATGTTTTCGCGCTTGAAGACCTCGGCGCCGCGATCGATGCGGAGACCTCCTGCGTGGTCGTGCAAAGCCCGGATGTCTTCGGCAATTTGCGCGATCTTTCGGGCCTCGCCGCGATCTGCAAGGCGAAAGGCGCGCTTCTCATCGCGGTCTTCACCGAGGCGGTTTCGCTCGGCCTAGTCAAGCCGCCGGGCGCCATGGGCGCGGATATTGTCGTTGGGGAAGGCCAGTCGATTGGCAACGCCTTGAATTTTGGCGGCCCCTATGTCGGCCTTTTCGCGGCCAAGGAAAAATATCTTCGCCAGATGCCGGGCCGCCTCTGCGGCGAAACCGTCGATGCGGAAGGGCGGCGCGGTTTCGTTCTGACGCTTTCGACGCGCGAGCAGCATATTAGGCGCGACAAGGCGACCTCGAACATCTGCACAAACTCCGGTCTCTGCTGTCTCGCTTTCACGATTCATCTCGCCCTACTTGGCGAGACGGGTCTGCGCCGCCTCGCGCGGATCAATCACGCCAACGCGGTCGATCTCGCCGACCGCCTCGCTTCGGTGAAAGGCGTCGAGGTGCTGAACCGCACATTTTTCAATGAATTCACGATCAGAGTGCCAGGCGATGCGGCGGATGTGGTGGAGCGCCTGGCGCAAAAGGGCGTGCTCGGCGGCGTCCCCGTCTCGCGGCTTTTGCCTGGCCGCGGCCTTGACGATTTGATCCTCGTCGCCTCGACCGAGATCAATGCTGACGAGGACCGCGCGGCTCTCGTCGACGCCTTGCAGGGAGCGCTTTGATGCTGAACAGGCCTGAACATCCGACGCAGGCGCGTCCCACGCAGCCGAGCGACGCGGCGAGATCGGACGTCGAAACCTTCACCGGAAACCGTGGTCTCGCGCTTGAGGAAGGCCTGATCTTCGAGATAGGCCGGGCGGAGGTCACGGGCGTCGATCTGGATGAGCCCGCGCCCTTTGCGCATCGTCTGGGCGGGCTCGAGCGCGAGGCGGCGATCGGCCTGCCAGGCCTGAGCGAGCCCGAGGCGATGCGCCATTACGTGCGGCTGTCGCAGAAGAATTATTCGATCGACGCCGGCCTTTACCCGCTCGGCTCCTGCACGATGAAGCATAATCCGCGCCTCAATGAGGCTATGGCGCGGCTGCCAGGCTTCGCCGACATTCATCCCTTGCAGCCGCAATCGACCGTGCAAGGGGCGCTGGAGCTCATGGAGGAGCTCGCCCGCTGGCTTATGGCGCTGACCGGCATGGAGGCGGTCGCCATGTCGCCCAAGGCCGGCGCCCATGGCGAGGCCTGCGGCATGATGGCGATCAAGGCGGCGATCGAGGCCAAGGGCGAGGGCGAGATCCGCAAAATCGTTCTCGTGCCGGATTCGGCGCATGGCACCAACCCGGCGAGCGCGACGCGCATCGGCTTCGAGGTCCGCTCCGTTCCGGCGCGCGCCGATGGAACGGTCGACGCCGCTGAAGTCAGGCGAAGGTTAGGATCGGACGTCGCCGCGATCATGTTGACCAATCCGAACACCTGCGGGCTGTTCGAAAAGGACATTGTCGCAATCGCTGAGGCCGTGCATGAGGCCGGCGCTTATTTCTACTGCGACGGGGCGAATTTCAATGCCATCATGGGCAAGGTGCGGCCGGGCGATCTCGGCGTCGACGCCATGCATATCAACCTTCACAAGACTTTCTCGACGCCGCATGGCGGCGGCGGTCCGGGCTCTGGCCCGGTCGTGCTGTCCGCCTTGCTTGCGCCTTTCGCGCCCGTGCCTTTTCTTCGGCGTAATGAAAGCGGCCTTCATCTCGTCGAGCATCTCGGCGAGGCCCCGCAGGCCTTTGGCCGGATCACAGCCTTTCATGGCCAGATGGGCATGTTCGTGCGGGCTCTCGCCTATATGCTTTCGCATGGCGCCGATGGCTTGCGGCAGGCGTCTGAAGACGCCGTGCTGAGCGCGAATTACATTCGCGCAAGTCTTGCCGATCTCATGTCGCAGCCTTTCGGCGACCGGCTTTGCATGCACGAGGCTTTGTTTGACGACGCCTGGCTGAAGCCGACCGGTCTGACGACGCTCGACTTCGCCAAGGCGCTCATCGATGAGGGCTTTCATCCGATGACGGTCTATTTCCCGCTTGTCGCGCATGGGGCGATGTTGATCGAGCCGACCGAATCCGAGTCGAAGGCTTCGCTCGATCTTTTCATCGCGACCTTGCGCGATCTGGCTTTCGCGGCGCGGCGCGGCGAGACTGAGCGTTTTGTCGACGCGCCATTTTATGCGCCGCGCCGTCGGCTCGACGAGACCCGCGCGGCGCGAAACCCGGTCCTCAAATGGACGAAGGCCGCCGCGAAATAGGACTGTCGGAATTCCCTTGGCACATCTTGATTCACGACTGTCGCGATCATCTTCGCGACATGCTCGGCTTCAAAACATTTAGGGGCATGATCGTTTCCGGCTGAAACGATCATGCCCCCAATTTGAGCTTTTTACTGCGTGATCTCAGTGAAAGAGCGTTTTCAAATCCGAAATGCTCTTGCTGATCAGCTCCTCGCCAAAGGGGCCCTGGGCCTTGTCCTTCAAGACCACCGCCGCCGCTTTGGTCGCCGCTTCGGCTGCCGCGGCGCGCACTTGCGTGGTCGCCTGCGCTTCGGCGGAGGCGATTTTCTCCTCCGCCTGTTTGGTGCGGCGCTGGATGAATTCGGCTATCCGCTCATGCGCTTCCCTGGCGAGAAGCTCCGCCTCGGCGCGCGCTTGGGCGACGACAGCTTCAGCCTCGGCTACGGCTTCGGCGCGGCGCTTTTCATAAGAGGCCAGAAGGGCCTCGGCTTCGGCGCGAAGCCGCTCCGCTTCGGCGAGCTCGCCCTTGATCCGGTCGCCGCGACGATCGAGCGCCGCATTGATCTTCCGATGGACGCCGAGATAGCCGAGCAAGGCGATGAAGATCGCAAATCCGAGGGCGACGAAAAACTCCTCATTGAACATCGAAAGTCTCCAGCCTCAGGCTTTGGTCGCGGTCAGGGCGGCGGCGATCGCCTTGGGATCTGCGGGCTTGCCGGTGATATGCTCGACGATCGCGGTGGCCGCCTCGCCGGCGATCCCCTCCACATTCGCCATCGCCTTGGCCTTTGTCTCGGCGATTTGCGTTTCCGCCGCGCTGAGCTTGGCGTTCAGATCGCTTTCCAGCGCATGGCGTTTCGCATCCGCTTCGGCGTTGAGCTTGACATGAGTCTCCTGCGCCAGTGCCTGGGCCTTGGCCCTTGCGTCGGCGATGGTCTTGTCATGCGCTGCGGCGGCTTCTTCAGAGCGCTTGTGGAAAGCACTCGCCTCGCTGAGGTCCTTGGCGAGCTTGGCGGCGCGCGTCTGCAGGATGTTTTCGACGCGCGGCAAGGCGATCTTCGACATCAGAAGATAGAGCAAGCCGAAGCTCAGCACGAGCCAGATCAGCAAGGGCGTGAAATTGGCCGACTCGAACGGCGGGAATGCGCCAGCTCCATGGCCGACGTCGGCTGGGAGCTCCGCGCTGGTCTCCCCGACTGAAGCTCCCTGCGCCTTCACCTTTTCCTCAAGCGCGGCAAGGCGTTGTTCGAGACGCCCGAGATCGGGGAACTGGGCGACGGTTTCGCCAGATGAGAGAACGTGCGGCTGCTGCGAGCTGACCGTTTTTTGGATTTCGGCAAGGGTAGAATTTGTCAAGGTTGTGCTCTTGCTTATGGCGCTCTCCGCCGCGGCGACGCGATTGGCGAGCGCCGTCGAGGTTATGCGCGATGTCGCCAAGGCCTCATTGTCTGTCCGTTCGATCGAATCCACGCGCTTGCCCAAAGCGGCGATGCTTTGGTCGAGCCGGGCGATGCGCGCGCCCTCGCCATCTAGCGAATGGGCCCCCAATGCGACGGCAAGCGATACGATCGCCCCGGCGGAGCCGGCGGCGACAAGCGACCAAGCGAATGGCGAAAGCTTCTGCCGCTTAAGTTTGGCGACCTCGGACTCGACAAGACGACGTCCCTGCTCCGCCGCAGCGGTTCCGATCGCCGTGAGCTTGGCGGTGGTTTCGCCCAAATCGCTCAGGGTCTTCGCGAGGCGCTTGGCTTGCGATTGTGCGATGGTTTCCAATCGGGCTTTGACGTCATTCACGGACCGGCTCTCCTGGAAGCGGCGGCGCGCCCGGCCATAGACCGAACGCGCCGAGTTCTTTAACTTATTTCAGAACGAAAAGCAGAAGGATCGCAACGAGGAAGGCGAAAATGCCCAAGCCTTCCGCAAGCGCCGCGCCGATGAAGGCGCGTCCGAACTGCGCGTCGGATGCAGTTGGATTGCGCAGCGCGCCCGACAGGAAATTGCCGAAAATCAAGCCGACGCCGATCGCGGCGGCGCCCATGCCGATCGCGGCGAGGCCTGCGCCTAAGTATTTAGCTGCAACTGGATCCATTATTAACTCCTGAGCTTGCGAAAGGGGGCGACCGATCTGTTGTTCAAATATTTATTCAGTGGCCCGGATGAATTGCGTCATTGAGATAGACGCAAGTAAGGATGGCGAAGACATAGGCCTGCAGCACCGCCACGAGCAATTCGAACGCCGTCAGCGCGACGGTCGCCGCGAGCGGCAGGGGGGCGATCACGGCATAGGCGCCGGCGCCAAGTAGGGTCGCGACGAAACCGCCCATCACCTTCAGGGTGATGTGGCCGGCGAGCATATTCGCGAAGAGACGAACCGAAAGGCTGATCGGGCGGGACGCGAAGGAAATGATCTCGATCAGCACCAGGAAGGGAAGCAGGAAGGGGGAAACGCCCGAGGGGACGAAGAGCCCGAGGAAATGTAGGCCGTGGCGGGCGACGCCGTAAACGATGACCATGCCAATGACGAGCGCCGCGAGGGCGAAGGTTACAATGATCTGGCTGGTCACCGTAAAAGTGTAGGGGATGAGCCCGATCAGGTTCGAGAACAGGACGAACAAGAAAAGCGTGAAGACGAAAGGAAAGAAACGCATCCCTTCGTGCCCGGCCGACATGCGCACGGTGGAGGCGACGAATTCATAGGTCATTTCCGCGGCCGACTGGAGCCGGCCCGGCACCAGCGCGCGCGGCCAGGTTCCAAGGATCATCAGCGCAGAGGCCGCCAGAACCACGATCAGCATGAACAGCGCGGCATTGGTGAACGAGGCGTCAACGCCCCAAGGATGGAGGCTGATGATCCGTTCGATATTGAACTGGTGGATCGGATCCATGGTCTGTTCTTCCGCCACTGCTTTCTATCCCTTGCCTAATCCTCGACCGGATCATCGAACCGGTCGAACCGCCGTTGCGAACCCTTCTTCGAACTTTTGCCTTGGCGCCATTGGCGCGCAAAACTTCACTTCAAGCCTTTCGACCCTTGAGGGCCGACGGCGATGCGATAAACATTCCAAAATCCGGCCGCCGTCCCGAATAGGAGGAAGACCAGCAAAAACACCGGCGTGGCCCCGGTCCAAACGTCGATCTGCCAGCCGATAAGGGCGCCGACGACAACCGCCGCCACGAATTCGGTGAGCACGCGAAAGCCAAGGGTCATCGCGCTTCCCAAAGACCCCGCCGCGGGCGCGGCTGCGTCCTCGGCAGGGGGTCGCGCGCTCTTTTGCGCGTCGAGCGCTCTCGAGAGACTGTCGAGCCGGGCTTTCAGGCCCTCGGCTTCCTTGCGTTCCTGTTCTTCGCGCCCTCGTTCGCCTTGGCCTTGGACTCGTCCTTGATCCGCGCCCCGTTCCTGGCTGCCCCCCCGCTTTTGGCTTCCGCCGCGCCCTGTTTCACGCTCCGCCACTCGTCTCTCCTGCTGCGCCAAGACGATCCGAGAGCGATCTATAAGACGCTCGGCGGCGAAAAGCGAGAAAACGCGGCTCTTTTAGGGCGATTGAAGAAAAACAAAAGGCCTTGAGGCTGGGCTCCTCTCGGCCGGGCGCACCATATGGTCGGTCAGCGTCCCTGTCAAGACTCAGGCGTAAACATCTAACATACTGAAGTTAAATGGATAAATGTGATTGCGTGAATTTTGTCCAACCGGGACAAACGGCCGCGTTCAGCCGGCGTCAAGGAAGCGCTCGGCCTGCTCCAGATCGACGCTGACGAGCTGGCTTACCCCACGTTCGGCCATGGTGACGCCGAAAAGCCTGTTCATGCGCGCCATCGTGATCGGATTATGCGTGATGGTGATGAAACGGGTCTCGGTCTTCTGGCGCATCTGGTCGAGGAGATCGCAGAAACGTTCGACATTGGCGTCGTCAAGCGGCGCGTCGACTTCGTCAAGCACGCAAATCGGCGAGGGATTGGTGAGAAAAATCGCGAAGATAAGAGACATCGCGGTGAGCGCCTGCTCGCCGCCGGAGAGAAGCGTCATCACCTGCGGCTTCTTTCCCGGCGGCCGGGCGAGAATTTCCAGCCCCGCCTCAAGCGGATCGTCCGATTCGATCAGCTGCAGCTCGGCGGATCCGCCGCCGAAAAGGCTCGTGAAAAGCTCCTTGAAATGCGTATTGACGGTGTCGAAAGCCGCGACCAGCCTTTCGCGCCCTTCCTTGTTCAGGCTTTGTATCGCCTGACGCAGGCGCCGGATCGCTTCGGTCAGATCGGCATGTTCGGTCGCGAGATTGGTCTTCGATGCCAAAGCTTCGTTCAATTCATCCTCGGCTCGCAGATTGACTGCGCCGAGGCGCTCGCGATCCTGCTTCAGGAGTTCGAGCCGCTTCTCGACTTCTCCCGCCTGCGGGAGTTCGGCGCCGGGCGCGACATTGGCGAGCGAGGCGAGATCTCCCGGCGCGCAATCGAGCTCGGTCGAGATCGCGCGCAATACCTCGTCGCAGCGCTGCCGCGCCGACTCGACCCGCGCCTCGCTGCGGCTTTTCCTCGCGCGCGGCGCTCATCGCTCGAGCGCGGCGCGGGCCTGACGGTCGGCTTCGGCGAGGCGCGCCTCAGCCGCGACGCGCGCGTCGGCGGCGAGTCTATGGGCCGCTTCGGCCGCCGCGATCTGATCCAGCAGGGTCCGGCGCGTCGCGAGGAACGCGTCAGGCGCGTCGAGAAGGGTTTCGCGTTCCCCGGCGGCTTCTTCGAGCCGCGACTCAAAAGCGCTGATCTGTCCGCCGGCGCCATCGTTGCGAAGCTGCCAGGATTTGCGTTCATCCGCAATCGCATGCAGGCGTTTCGCCCGCGTCTGCGCCTCATGCAAATGGGTTTGCAACTCGGCGCGAGCCTCGGCGACAGCGGCGCGCTCCTGCGCCGCGCGCGCCCGCGCCGCGTCGAGCCTTGCGGTGAGCTCGGTGGAAGCGTCAATCCGGCGACAGCGGCTTGGGCCTGCGCGTGCTTTTCCCGCGCTTCGTCGCGATTGGCTTCGAGGCGCAAAAATGCTTCTTCGAGGGCGGAAAGCCGCGCCGCCGCCGCCGCCGCCGCCGCCGCGCGCCGCTCCGCCGCGACGTCTTTCTTCGCTCTCGCGCCGCCGCTTTCGACTTCGCGCAAGGCGCTCTTATGCTGATCTCACTTCGCTCTCGGCCGCCGCCGCTTCGGCGGGCCGCCGGCGTGGCGAGATCGCCGCTTTGGCGAGATCGGCTTGCGCCCGATCGGCGGCCGCCTTCAGGTCGTCGGCGATCGACCGAGCGGCTTCGGCTTCGATCGTCAGATCGCCAAGGCGATTCTTTTCAGCGAGTCGGCGGGCCGCCGGCGTAGGCGCTTCGGCGGCCTGGGTGAACCCGTCCCAGCGCCACAGATCGCCTTCTTTCGAAACAAGTCTCTGGCCAGGCTTCAGCAGCTTGCGCAGGGCGTGGCCCTCGCTGCGCAATACAATGCCGATCTGGTCGAGCCGGCGGCCGAGGGCGAGCGGCGCGGTGACGAGCGTCGACAAAGCTTGCACGCTTGGCGGCAGCGCCGGATCCTCCGAGGCGTCGGTATGCGCCCAATGCGCCGGCGAGGCCGGATTGGTCGAGGCGTCGAGATCGTCGCCGAGGGCTGCGCCAAGCGCTGCTTCATAGCCCTTGGCGACGCTGATTTCCTCCGTGACCGCGGGCCAGAAGCCGCCGGTTCCGGCGTTCAGCAGTTTCGACAGGGTATGGACCTGAGTGCTCAGATTTTGCGCCTTGCGCTCGGCCTCGGCCAAGGGCGCGCGGGCGCTCATTTCCACCGCGCGCGCCTCGGCGTGACGGATCTCGGCGGCGGCGACTTCATCCTCCAAAACGGCGGCCGTCTCGACGGCTTGCTCAAGCGCCGCCTGCAAAATAGCGCGATCGTCGTCGCCGCCAAATTCGGCCCGCAGCGCGGCGCGCTCCTGCGCCACCTTGCCGGCTCCGCCTCGATCCGTGTGAGCCGAGCGGATTCCTCCCGCAGCGCGGTCTCGGACGCGGCGCGGCGCTTCGATTGCGGCGCGCAAATCCTGCGCCTCGGCAAGCTCTTTCTCCGCGGTCGCCAGCTCGGCTTCGGCGTTGACGAGACGGGCTCGCGCGGCCGCCTCAGCTCAGCCTCGGCTGCTCCAGCGTCGGTCAGTTCGCGCGCCTCCGCATCGAGGCGCGCCAGAACGTCGGCGGCGTCTTCGATCAGCGCGGTCTCGCGCGCGAGATCGCTCGTCATTTGCGCGATCCGCCGTTCGAGCTCGGCGATGCGGGCCTTGGCGCGTCTTTCCTCGCCGTCGAGCGTCTCGCGGGCGAGAATGAGCTTTTGCAATGCGCCGCCGGCGGCGGCCTCGGAGTCGCGCAAACCCGGCAAATCATGCGCGGCGATTCCTTGCAGGCGCGCGGCTTCGGCCTGCAGCCTCGTCCTTTCGGCGACGTCGCGCGTATCTGATTCGAACTTGCGCTCAGCTGAAGCGAGCGCGCTCGTCGCCTCGGCGTGGTTGATCATCGCAAGCAAGGCTTCGGCGCGTCTGATCTCGCCGGCGAGATTGCGGTAGCGCGAGGCTTGCCGCGCCTGGCGTTCGAGGCTCTTAGCCTGGACGTCGATCTGCTGCAAAATGTCGTCGAGGCGCAGGAGATTGTCCTCGGCGGCCTTCAGGCGCATCTCCGCTTCGTGCCGGCGGGAATGCAGCCCGGCGACGCCGGCGGCTTCCTCGAGGATGCGGCGGCGCTCTTGCGGCTTCGCCGAAATCATCTCGCCGATCTGGCCCTGCCGCACCATCGCCGGCGATCTCGACCCGCTCGAAGCGTCGGCGAAAAGCAATTGCACGTCGCGGGCCCGCACCTCGCGCCCATTGATGCGATAGGTCGAGCCCGACTCGCGCTCAATGCGGCGGGTCACCTCGAGAATCTCGCTGTCATTGAAGGCGGCGGGCGCGGTGCGCTCGGCGTTGTCGAGGACGAGGCCAACCTCCGCCATGTTGCGCGCCGGCCGGTTGCCGCCGCCGGAAAAGATCACATCGTCCATGCCCGACGCGCGCATGCTTTTCGACGAATTCTCGCCCATCACCCAGCGCATGGCCTCGACGAGATTGGACTTGCCGCAGCCGTTCGGCCCGACGACGCCGGTGAGGCCCGGCTCGATCAGAAAATCGGTCGGCTCGACGAAGGTCTTGAAGCCCGTCAAGCGAAGCTTGGTGAATTTCATGGCGCAGCCCTCATGCCGCGAAACAGCTTTGGCGCATTTTAAAGTCTTATCGAAGCTCGTTAACTCTTGGTTAACCGATTCCAATGAGCGGCGGCGCCGATCCGGTGGAATCGCTCAAATTCAAAAAACTAGGCATGCGCTTGTCGAAAAAGTCGCTCAAGTTTTTCAAAGACATGCTCTCGCGTGATTCGTCTCTCGCGATTACGGCGTGAGCGCTGCGGCGAAGGCAAGCCTTGGCGCTGATTTTCAAGTCTTGGCGCTAATTTTTCTGTGAGAAATCAAATTTCGCGCCGCGCCATGCGTCCGCGTGGATTTCTCGCGCGTCGCCCGCACCAGAGAGTTTTGGCTCTGCGTCGATTGGCCCCGCTTTTGCGGAGCCTGCAGTCCTTAGGGCGCTTCCCGCTCGCATAGGCGCACGCGCTATGAAAAGGAATCTCGCTCCTAAGATCGGATGAGACAATGCCTGCGTTGCGAGACGATGACAAACTCTTCGAGCGATTGCGTGAGATCGACCGGGCCGTTGCGGCGCTTGCCGAGTTCCAAAGCGTGGCGCCGTTCGAAACGATCGTTCGTGTGACGGCCGATTTCGGGATCTATGTCGAAACGGCCTTGACCCCGCGTGCAGCGGAGGCTTTGCGCGCGGGCCTGCCTCTGCTGGAGCGCGACGGCGCCGGAAAGCCGGTTCGGCGGATGAGGTTGTTCGATGGCCGTTTCACGCTCGAATGGCCGTTTGTGAAGCATACGCTGGATAAAGGCGGCGCGGCGTAGAGCGTCCGCCTCGGGTTCCATGCGGCTTCAGTCGCCGGGCTCGTTTCAGGAGGAAACATCCGCGACGCCCTCCGCAGAATCGAAAAAGCGATTCCGTGGACGAGGCAGATCGAGATTTTCGCGCAGCGTCGCCCCTTCGTACTCCCGCCGGAAAATCCCGCGCCTTTGCAATTCGGGCACGACCTTGTCGACAAAATCTTCAAGCCCTCCCGGCAGATAAGGCAGCATGACGTTGAAGCCGTCGCTGGCCTCGGCCAGCAGCCATTCCTCCATCTGGTCCGCGATGCCCGCAGGCGCGCCGACAAAGGCGAGGCCGGCATAGCCGCCGAGGCGCTGGGCGAGCTGGCGGACGGTCAGCTTTTCCCGCCGCGCCAATTCCACGACCCTTTCCCGGCTGCTCTTGCTCGCATTGCTCTCGGGGATTTCGGGCAGCGGCGCATCCGGGTCGAAGCCCGACGCGTCATGACCGAGCGAGACCGACAGCGAGGCTATGGCGCTGTCATAGTGAACGAGGCTGTCGAGCTTCGCCCGTTTCGCCCGCGCTTCCTCCAGCGTATCGCCGACGACGACGAAAGCGGCGGGGAGAATCTTGAGATGGTCGCGCGCGCGGCCGACCTTGTCCATGCGCCCTTTCACATCGGCGTAAAAGCGCTGGCCGTCGGCGAGGCTCGACTGTGAGGTGAACGCGATCTCCGCGGTCTCGGCCGCGAGCTGGCGTCCCGCCTCCGAGGCGCCGGCTTGCACGATGACTGGCCAACCCTGGATGGGCCTTGCTATGTTGAGCGGCCCGCGCACGGAAAAATGCGCGCCTTTGTGATTCAGCGCATGCAGTTTCGCAGGGTCGAAATAGACGCCGCTCTCGACGTCGCGGATGAAAGCGTCGTCCGCGAAACTGTCCCACAAGCCCGTCACGACGTCGAAGAATTCGCGCGCCCGGCGGTAGCGTTCGCCATGCTCGACATGTTCCTCGAGGCCGAAATTCAGCGCCGAATCCGGGTTGGACGTGGTGACGATGTTCCATCCGGCGCGTCCGCCGCTGATATGGTCGAGCGAGGCGAATCTGCGGGCGATATGGAAGGGCTCCTCGAAAGTGGTCGAGGCCGTCGCCACCAGGCCGAGGCGTTCGGTCGCGCCGGCCAGTGCCGCAAGGAGCGTGAACGGCTCAAATGAAGTCACGGTATGGCTGCGTTTCAAGGCGTCGAGCGGCATGTTGAGCACGCCGAGGTGATCCGCCATGAAGAAGAGGTCGAACCGGCCGCCCTCGAGCGTCTGGGCGAAGCGCTTGAGATGCGCCAAATTAAAATTGGCGTCGGGATAGGCCCCCGGATAGCGCCAGGCCCCGGTATGGATGGTCGTCGGGCGCATGACCGCCCCAAGGCGCAATTGGCGGCGCTCAGTCATGATCGTCGATCGGCGTAATTCTGTGAGTTCGACCGGTGAGCGGCCAATGGGTAAACCTTCATAGTTGCGACCCGACGCCTGAGTCGCCCGTCACGCCAGGAAGCGCTCGCTGAGTGGATGCTATAGCCATTTTATATTAGTATATAAATTTTATCAAATTATCGGACATGATGTTAGTGTCTTAGTTTGAAATTTGAAAAACTCATCCCGCTGGGTAATGCTTACGGACAATTCAATTTGAATTTACGCCCGCGGTATTGATTTACAAAAGAATGGCAATTTTTTCAGTCAGCCCAGCATACGCCATGCTTTGGATCATGATGTCGTCTTTTCGAGGCGCATTGAGAAAGCCCAGCAAGCATTATTTTCATTTTAAATGCGAAACTAAAATCCTAGCCTTAGGCCCCTTCAAATCCGCATGCTCACAAAGTCTAAAAAGCTTATAGCCGCCATTACCTATAGGTTTATAAATCAATATTACATCATCATCTAAATGACAATCATAATAACCCTTCAATGGGCCGTCCAACTTATGATCTTTCATTTTTCCAGGCAATTGGATCGGCGGAACTGCACGCTTGCAACGATCGAATTCTCTCATTGCCTCTTTAATTCCTGAATTTGTCTTTAGATATTTTTTCCAGGAATCCTTAAACCCGGGGGCTAATTCCCATTTAATTTCATTATTTTCGGCCGATGTCTTTGGCTCAGCCATGACTAGGTGCGATCAAGCCATTCTATCATATCTATAACATTAGTGAATTCAGCTTCGGGCTTCCCGGCATCGGCTTGTATGAGCATCGATACAAACGCGGGATCGTATTCCTCCTGCGGGCGATCGTATTTCTCCTGCGCGGGATAAGTAGAAATAGTTAGCGAATAACTCACGCCGCTACCACTAAGAATGGTGGTAGAAGCCGCCATATCTATGATACAGTTCAAGAGCATTTGAGTACTTGACAATATCAAGTAGGCATCCGAAGTATTCGTGTTAATAACATTAACCACTGGACCACCTGAGACATCCTCAGCCACATGCAAGGATCTGAACTTAGCGCGGGGACGTTCTTGAGCAATTGCAGGCATCTTCTAACTCTTCTTTTTAAGATGATCTGGCGCTCTAACTTGGTTAACTAGCGCAGATTGAATAACATATATAGGATCTCCAGCTAGATCATATTGCCCAACCGCCTTTTTAACATCCATTAAAACGGCTTTTAGCCTAATTACGCTCCCGTCTGCAAGCGTATACTCGCTCCATCCATCCTTCGAACTTTCGATATCTACCGGCTCCTGCTTTCCTTTTGGATCAAAGCTAAACTCCGCAGCCATCGACGCCTGTTCATTCGATGGTCGCTGCGGCGCCTTATGCTTAGTGGAAGATATAGGTTGCTGGCGCGGTTTATTTTCCTTTGTCACTGATCCACACTCCATCGCCCCGCCGCCGCCTTCTTAGCGATAGCCCCACGTTCTTCCCTTGAGAACTTTTCCGCGCGCGCCTTTGCGCCAGCCTTTCCAGAATGGACCTTTACTGACGGCTCTTTCAGTTCTTCAGTGATTTCGCTTGTGGCAATGCGCATAACGTGAACTGCGCAGTCGATGGCGTCGGAAGGGCGTCTCTCGCCTTGCGGTCCCTTAGACATGTTCGCGTCCTTCACAAACAATTCGCGATTCGGGTGCCTCGAATCACTATTCGGTAGCAAAGTCAATTATAGGTAAAGATACCGAATTTAGAAGGTGGGGTGCCTTGCCCTCGACGCAGAGTCGCACAATTCGTGCCCAACTGTGGATGTATTTTTTGCGGTAGGTAAAGCCCCAAACAGGCAGTTTCCGTCCCTATCCATATGGGTGGGAGAAACGCGAATTTCAAAATGAGATACTACCGACATGATTGCTTGCGTAAGCCGGCGGGCGCCTGCGCGCGCCGTATTTGCGCGATCACGCGCGATCACTCTTCGCCCCGCCGGTTGGCGAGATCCGCCTCGCGCAGATCGAGTTCGCGCTCGATCCGACGCCGCGCGTCGTCCGTCAGCTTGCCGCCGCAGAATAGGTCGTTCGTGCGCTCGCGTTCCGCGGCGATGAGCTGGAGCTCGATCTCGTCATAAAGCTCGGTGAGCTTCTTATGCCCGTCATCGCCGTCGCTTCTCTGCTCGATGTGCATGAGCCGATCGCGGTGCCGGGCGCGAAGCCGCTGGACGACGCTCTCGGCGAGATTGCGCTCGGCGGCGATCTGATCGAGCCGCTCAAGCGCGGCCTCGATCGCCTGCCGCCGAACTTTGTCCTCCTCGGCTCTGGCGCTGTGGCGCTCCCGGCGCCCCGCATGAGCGAGGCCGAGAGCCCGGATCACCGAAGGAAGAGCCAAGCCTTGTCCCACCAGCGTCACGAGGATGACGGAAAAGGTGAGGAACAGAATAAGATCGCGATCGGGGAAAGGCTGTCCGTTCGCCGTCGCAAATGGGATTGCGAGCGCCGCCGCCAGGGAGACGATGCCGCGCACCCCGGTGAATGCCAGCACGAATGGCGTTTGCCAGGGCGGCGACGGATCCCGGCGCCTGACCGGGGGAAAGAGCCAGCGCGGCAAATAAGTCGCCGGATACATCCAGACGAAGCGGGCTGCGATCACCACAGCGCTCACCAGCGCGGCGGATATGGCCATCCCGGAAAGCGAGTCGTCGGCGATCCGAACCATCAGCGTGCGCGTCTGCAGCCCGGTGATGAGAAACACCATGCCCTCGATGAGATAGATGAAGAAGTCCCAGAAGAAGATGCCCTGGAGCCTCGTTTCGGCGCTGATCAGCCGGAAGCCGTTCCAGCTGATGTAGAGGCCGGTGGTCACGGTCGCGAGCACGCCCGAGCCGCCGAGATGTTCCGGCGGCCAATAGGACAGGAATGGAGTCAGGATCGAGAGCGTGATCTCGATCCTCGGATCGCGGACCCAGCGCCGTAGACGCAATATCGCCCAGCCGACGCCAATGCCCCAGAGGATTTCGCCGCCGACGATCGCTGCGAACAGTCCCGCGGCTTGGCCGAACGAGAATGCGCCGGCGCTGACGGCGGCGATCGCGAAGCGGTAGAGAATCAGCGCGGCGGCGTCATTCGCCAGGCCCTCCCCTTCAAGGACCACGAGGATTCGCCGGGGAAGCTGCAGCCTGCGGGCAATCGAGAGCGGCGCCATGGCGTCCGGCGGCGAAACAATGGCGCCGAGCACGAAGCCTACGGGCCAGGCGAAGCCCAGCAGCCAATGGGCGGCCGCCGCGACGGCGACGGTCGTGAACGCGACGCATCCAACGGAGAGCAGGAAAATGGGGCGGAGATTGAATCGGAATTCCCGCCAGCTCATGTCCACTGCCGACGAATATATGACCGGCGGCAAGACCAGAAGCAGCACCAGCTCTGGCGCCAGCTCGACCGTCGGCAGGCCGGGGATCAGCGCCAGGACGACGCCGGCGAGCACCAAAAGAATGGCCTGCGGAATTTCCAAGCGCGCCGCGATGGTTGCGACCGCGGCGACCACGGCGAGCAGCAGCACTAAAATTTGAATTGTCTGAACCATTGACCCACCGGTCGCGATTTCTGCAAGTTTCATGTAAACGGCGCGGAAGCATCATGTCATCGCCAAAACTTCATCTCCGGCTGATCGGCCCCCTGCGACCCCGATTCCCCCTACGCACAAAGGGACCGAGATGATATGACGGCGTTCCAGCGCAGCTGAGGCGAGACGCCGCTCGCCGACGATGGCCCGTTCGCCATCCTGAGACGAAGCTATCACGCGATGTTCGCAAAGACCTCTTCCGCCTTCCGGCGCATTGAAGCAAAGCGGAGGGGGCGCCGGCGCCCGGCCATCGCGGCGCTTATATGCGCCCTCGCCATTTCCGCCATCGGCGGCGGCGCGTGCGCGGCTAATCGTGACGCCTTGTGGGAGATCGTGCATGGATTATGCGTCTTGCATAAGGTCGAGGCCGACAACCCGGCGCCTTGCGCGGCCGTCGACCTGGCGGGCGGCGAAGAGGCTGGCTCAGCGGTTGTAAAGGATCTCATCGGCAGGACGCAGTTCCTGTTGATCCCGACGCGCCGCCTCACGGGCATCGAGGAGCCGCTGGTCGGAACCGCGGCTTTGCCGAATTATTGGCGTCTGGCGTGGGCCGCCCGCGGCTTCGTCGCGCTCCGTGCGCAGAAAGAATTGCCCCGCGACGCGATTGGCATGGCGATCAACGCTACAGGCTCACGCACCCAGGACCAGCTCCACATTCATGTCGACTGCATTCGCCCCGACGTGCGCAATGCGCTATCGGTTCGGATGCCGGAGATCACGTCAAAATGGGCCGATCTGCCGGTCAGTCTCGCGGGCCGCGTCTATCGCGCGCGGTGGATCGACGGCGCCGAGCCCGAGCCTGATCCGTTCGTCCTGCTCGCCGATGACGCGCGCGCCTCGGGGACGCCGATGCGCGACGAGACGCTCGCGGTGGTCGGCGCGCGGCGGCCGGATGGAAAGGAAGGGTTCATTCTTCTCGCTTACCGCGCGATCGCCGGCGGCCGGGCGCATGCAGAAGATCTGCTCGATCATTCCTGCGCGCTGGCTGCAAAATAGAGTTGTAGCTTCGTCAGAGATCGCTCGCCGCAGCCGGAGGGCAGGGCCGCAATTGCGCGGTTCAAGGCGCCGCATTCCGCGAAAAAGATAAGGATAATTCGTCGCTTGTTTGGTCGATGTCCTGTAGCTTTTAGTCCCGATCAGCGGTGGCCGGGCCATTGCGACATAAAGGTTTCGGACTCTATTTGATCGTTCTTCATCGCTCTCGGCTTGGAGACGCGTCATGACAAATGCTCCCTTTGTTTCCGCTGACGCTATCCGCGCGATGTTTTCAGGCGCGATGTCGGACATGTATAAATCCGAAGTGCCTCAATACGCCGCGCTGAGCGAGCTCGTCGCCGACATAAATCGCGAGGCGCTCGCCAAGGATCCCGAACTTGCGATGCGGCTGAAACAGGCCGGCGACCTTGATCGACTGGGCGTCGAGCGCCACGGCGCCATTCGCGTCGGAACCCCTGAGGAATTGTCGACCATCCGCCGCCTCTTCGCGGTCATGGGCATGGCGCCCGTCGGCTATTATGATCTTTCCACAGCCGGCGTGCCGGTGCATTCCACGGCCTTCCGACCTGTCGGCGACGAGGCGCTGCGGCGCAATCCCTTTCGGATCTTCGCCTCGCTGCTTCGCCTGGACCTGATCGACGATTCCGAGCTGCGACGGGAGGCCGCCGCGATCCTGGCGCGGCGCAATATTTTCACGCTGCGCTGTTTGGAGCTTCTCGCCATGTTCGAGGGCAGGGGCGGGCTCGACGAGGCGCAGGCGCGCGAGTTCGCATCCGAGGCCGTCGCGACCTTCCGCTGGCGCAATGAGGCGACAGTTCCGGCGGAGGTCTATTACAACCTACGCAAGGCGCATCCGCTCATCGCCGACGTCGTTTGCTTCAAAGGGCCGCACATCAATCATCTGACGCTGCAGGCGCTGGATATTGACGCCGTGCAGCTTGCAATGAGCACCCGCAACATGAACCCGAAGGCGATTATCGAAGGGCCGCCGCGGCGCAAGCGCGCCATCCTGCTGCGTCAGACGAGCTTCAAGGCGCTCCCGGAGCCGATCGTCCTTAAAGGGGCGGATGGTTCGATCGAGGCCGGGGCGCATTCCGCGCGATTCGGCGAGGTCGAGCAGCGCGGCGTCGCGCTGACGGCCAAAGGCCGGGCCCTCTATGATCACCTTCTCGCCGCGGCGAACGACTCCGTTCGAGCCGCAAGCGAGGGCTCCAATGGCGCGGCCTATGCGGAGGAGCTTCGGCGGCAATTTGAAGCCTTTCCGGATGATGAAACCGCTCTGCGCGACGAAGAGCTCGCCTTCTTTCGCTACTCGCCGACGGCCGATGGCTTGCGCCATGCCGGCGCGCCCTCGCTTCCGCGCGAAATGGCGGGGCTTGTGCAAGCCGGCTATGTGCGAATCGATCCGATCATTTACGAGGACTTCCTGCCGGTGAGCGCGGCGGGCATTTTCCAGTCGAACCTCGGCGATGCGGGCCAGCGGAATTTTGCCGCGGGCGCAAACCGGGAAGCCTTCGAGGCGGCGCTCGGGATCGCGGTCCTTGATGAGCTGGAGCTTTACGCCGAGGCCGAAGCGAGGTCGCGCGCCGCGAGCTTCAAGGCGTTGGGACTCGACGCGGAGCCGGAGCGTCAGGGCGCAACCGGTCAATAGGCGCTCTCATATCGAGCTGCTCATCCGATAAGTCTCCCTATCGATTCAGTTAGAACAAATACGGCGTTCGCCAACCGAGTCCGGCGCTTCGCGTTGGCGCGGCTCGACCTAGAGCGCGCTCCGATTGGATGGAATCATCCAATCGATAAGAACTCGTTCCAGATAAGTTGGAGCATGTTCTGATCGAAAAGGTCGATCAACTTTTTCGGAATATGCTCTAGCCGGCGCAAAGCCAAATCGGATCGAAATACCTGTCGGCCTCTCCATCGTAGGGCAATCGGGTCACGTCCCAATGGCTGATGAAGGGCGCATAAGCCTTCCAAACGAGCGGGCCGCCTCCAACAAATACAACCCGGTCGGAGTATTTCTCGATGACCATCCTTGGGCTGTCGGTCGCATGGATTTCCGTCACCACTCTATCGCGACGCGCCCAGTCCGGAAAGGAGCGGAATGTTCGGGGGCCGGCGACGATCACGTGGCCCTTGGTCAAATCAAAAAATCGCTGCACGTCAGCCTTGTACGGGGCGGCGGGGTTCCCCTCCCATGGCAAGCGCCCATTGAGTCCGAGCTGCCCATGTTTGCCGATGGCGCAAATGACGCGGACCTCAGCCATTGTGAACTTCCGCTTTGCTAAATGTCCTTGGCGCTATCTCCGCCGGTCACTTCATATTAGGGCGCCGATCGCCATATCGGCGGCGTCCGACCCGGGAAAAAAGGGCGACGGAGGGAAATATCGTCCGGCTGCAGCCAGCCTGCCTGAATGGCGCAGGTGGCCGCGCGCGTCCCATGCTTCCTGGGAAAGTTGTTATGACTGCTCCCGACGACCGGTCACGCCGTAATGACCTCCCGGACCTTCTTGGCGAGCTGTTCCAGGCCGAACGGCTTGGATATGAGCTGCACATGCGGGTCGAGCACTCCATTATGAACGATCGCGTTTCGCGTATATCCCGTCGTGAAGAGAAGCTTCACCGGCCCGTCGAGTTCACGTCACTCCGGCGCTGGCTCAACGGCGGAAATGTGAGCGTGTCTGCATCATTGGCGAATACTAGACCACTTTCGCCGCCGATGGAATCGGGTCCAACGAGGCCGTGGCGATTTATGTTTACTTTTGATTTAGCGGGACAGCCCCCCCTTAAGCGCCTCAGAGACGTCGAATCGGAAGTCGATGTGCGCCGCCAGCGCGTGGTGTGACGATTGAGTCGAAGTAAGCGAGGACACTACAACAGGTTGCTCGCCAATCGATATTAAATTCGCTGCCGTTTACGTTGCGCTGCCATTCCAGCGTCGTGTTTGTCGGTCGCTTGAACTAAAGAAGGAACACGCATTTGCAAAGGAACTTAATGTTGGCGACTACGTTTGCGGCATGAGTTTCAACGGCAAAAAAAGGAGGCGATTATGGGCCTAGGCAAAGGCGCGTTGCTTTGGATTCTGGGAGTGCCGATCCCGATTATTATTCTGCTTCTGTTGTTCTGGCACTGATGTCAGGCACAAGCCACAAGTCATGACTCGTTCTCCTAACAAAAACCTAGGGTGCTACAATGCAACATAAGGAATTGCGGTCGGAGTCCAACGCGGAGACTGCGCGCGGCAGCTTATCTGGTCCCTCGATAGCGGATTCAGTTAACCGAGGAACAGAAGCAATCTATGCCGCCGGCGCGGAAGCTGCAAATTCGGCGGGATCAGATTTACAGGCCTTGCGGGCGGATCTTAACGGCCTCAAGGAGACAGTTACGAAATTTCTGTCACAGGCAAGTGGCGAAGCGGCAAAGTCGGCGCGCGAAGTCACGTCGGGAATTGGGGTCCAAGTCGGCGGCGTTGCAAGCGATATTGCTGGCGGCGGATCGGAGATGGCGTCCGCCGCGACCAAGCAGGCGAAGACCCTCGCATCCGAGATTGAAAGCATGGCTCGCCGAAATCCGCTTGGGGCGATCGCCAGCGCATTGATCATCGGCCTGCTTATAGGCGTTCTCGGGCGTCGAAACTGATGCTGATCAAACTACTGAAGCTATTCGGGTTCGACATGCCCGCCAAGATCAACGCTTTGACAGCGGATCTCGAACGTCGTCTTGAAGCAGCGTCGGCTCAGATTGCGAACGTAGCGTGGGAAGGCGCGGTCATCCTGGCTTTATCTGCTTTGGCCGTCATTTCCGGTGTGATGGCGGGCCTCGTGGGCTTGATCGCGCTTTATCGATGGATGGCGGAAGCTTTCGGACCCTATGTGGCGCTCGGAGGCCTTGCTCTTGTTCTGGTCGCGGCGGCCCTCGCGCTGGCCCTCGCCGCTGTGATCAAGTGGAGATCATCGCTTCGGGATGGGATAAAATTGCCGCGCCTTTTTGACGACTCTACAAGTGAAGGAGGATATCCCGGACCGATGATAAGCGGAGCAGAGGAGGCCGGAGAGCGCATTGATTCGCAATCTGCCGCTGTGCTGAACGCGGCCCCGCTTGCTGCTCCAACACTATCGGCAAGGGATCTCGCCGAGCCGCTCGCTTTCGTCTTGTCGAAGGTTATTATGGATCCGGGCATGGAAAATTCCATGGTCGGTCCGCTGATCGAGACATTGGGGCTGAACGCGCGTGAAACAGCCGACGCCACCATAGATCGCGCCGCCAATGTCGTCCGTCATGGCGATCGCGCGCAGCTGGTTATAATCCTGACCGGAGCCGCTTTCGTCGGCTGGCTGCTTACCCGCCATCCCGCAGCGCTAAAAGGGAATTGAAAGACCTTCGTTCCGTCCTTCGCACAACATGGTCGCGCGCAGAGGGAACGCGATTGGGTTTGGAACTTGATAACGTTCGTCGCCGTTTCAGAAGCGTACAAGGGCAGGAAATCGCCGTCGCCCATCAAGGTAGGTCGAGGCATCATGGAAAAGCGTGACCAAAAATTCGAACGGGCCGTCTCACGTTACAAAAATGGCGCCGCATCTGAAAATGATAGGTCTGTAACGAGGCATCAGCGTCGCAATCCATCCCCGAAGCTTTCGCCTCAAGCTAATCAACCGGGGCGACCCGCAACCGGAAGACTGAACATCGCGCGTATTATTGACGCGTTCTAGTCTGTTCGACGACCAATTCGGCGCGGCTCGGAAATAGCGCGAGACTTTGATGACGCTGCGAATGCGAAAGGCGTCACAAAAGACGGTAATCGGCGCTGCCTCAGAGGGCAATCCGCCCAGGCGATCCATACATGGAGAGGCCCGGACGCCTTCCCATTACTGGGGAAGCGCAACACTGACAAATACAAGAGGCGTATATGAGTTGTTTCTGGCTTAATCCGATTCCAGCGGTCACTGTACCGGCGAGGTTCGCGCCGCGTAGTCGTCGCCTTCCAAGGGTCAGACAAGCTCGCGCGGGGAATATTTTGCGCCCGGCCGACGTTCGGCGCGCCTTGCCTGCGGCGGACGTCGACCGTGGCGCTCTATATGAAGATGCTACGGCCTGTCGATTTGATAAATGACGCAGTTGATGGCGGCGGAGTAGCGTCACCGCTTGCGCTTCTCCAGTGCGATGATGCTCTAATTTTCGACTTATACCAAGAAATCCGGGTGCAGAGGGTGGGTCTTAGCGTTCATATCCAAAGGGTCTCATTGTTATTGGCAAGGGTGTATCAGGCTTCGCAGCTCCGTCCATCAATGCGGGCCAGATAGCGAGTCGACCAGGCGGCTTATTTTTGGCCAAGTAAGGTTGACAAGGGGGCCTGACTTCATCAGCTCAGTATCGATAGCAGCGTCTGCGTTTGTAGTAGCGCGGTTGTACAGTAAGCGTCTTTCGCTGAGGGAGTGCGGCAGCCTACTTATCGACTACGCTCGCAAATTACTTTTGGATATACGCGATCATTGCCGCCCCGCGCGTCGTGTCCCAGCACCGCCATGCTTTGCATAATGCAGTCAAGGGCGCGAATTTGCGCCGACTCGCTGTCAATTTCAGCGCCTGGCACACAGGCGCGCGGATCAACCGACGTCAAGCAATACAGGACAAGGACGGTGATCATGTCACGCTCGCATCATCATCTTATCGCTATAGGCCGCCTCGTCTATTCAAAAGACCGCCAATCAAGGCGATGATGAACAGCACTATAGCCACCCAAAATAGAATCCGCGCGCCAGCGATCGCAGTTCCGGCTAAGCCGCCAAAACCGAAGGCAGCGGAGACGAGCCCGATGATTAAAAATAGCACGGCCCAATAGAGAAGGTTACTCATAAGTCGCTCCCCATTTGCGTTCAAAATAAAGCTCTGGTTGACGCTGACCTAATAGCCGAATTGCACCGTCGCTGATCGGATCCGCCGGCCGCGTCACATCTTCTCAGAAGAGAAGCATCAACGCCGCGTCTACATCATGCTACAGGAAGACGTGATCGCTCTACATCGTTTACAACAACGATAACGAAGGCTATTGTAAATCGTTCCCCGTAAGGACTGGTAGTGTCGCCCGATGCAGGGGCGTGGCCAAGGCGGCGCCGGATCACGGGGATCAATTGAAGCTGGCTTGAGCAGCGCTTTTGGGCTCCAAACTGTTACGCAACCCGCTGGCGGCTTCGGCTTTGACAACGCGGTGCGACTTGCGATCGAAGAAGAGCGCTTGACTGATGGCGGCCTTGAGGCCGTCGACGACAAACGGCTTGGCGACGAGAAAGGCAGGCTCAGGCGGCGCGCCAGTCAGGAATCGCTCGGGGTAGGCAGTAATAAAAATGACCGGAACCGAGCAGTCATCGAGAATTTCATTGACCGCTGCGAGACCTGAACTACTATCGGCGAGCTCAATATCGGCGAGAATTAGTCCGGGCCGTTCCCGGGCGGCGGCCGCGACAGCTTCGAGATGGGTGCTCGCGACCGCCACAACGTGATGGCCAAGCTCTTCGACCAAGCTCTCCAAATCCATCGCTATGATGGCTTCGTCCTCGATGATCAGGACGTCAGTGCGAATCTGCTTCCCGATTTCTTTTCCAGCCGCGTCGATCAAAGCCGCCGCTTCGGCAACCGAACACTCAAGGGTCCGCGCGACTTCCGTAGTCTCGAAGGCCTCGAGCGAGCTCAAAAGGAAGGCGATGCGCGGCCGCAAGGCAATTGCATCGAGATCGCGTTGAGCGCTGAGTTCATCGTAGGGAAACCCGATCTCGTCGACGTGGACATTGAGCGGCATCGACATCCACACATGAATAAATAGGCGGTAGAGCGCCGTTCGCGCGTCAGCGCCGACGTCGAAATGTGCCGGGTCCGCCACGATCGCCTCCAGCGCGGCGACGACGTATGCGTCCCCACTGGCCTGGGATCCGGTTAGCGCCCGCGCGAAGCGTCGGAGATAGGGGATATGCGATGAGATGGCCTGAGATGTCGATATCATGAGGCGCCCCTCGTGTTGCTGCAAAGGCTGCTTGGCCAATCAATCGCAACTGCTAAGAAAGGTTCCCTTTTCGAAATCGGAGCTTTTAATTGCCCGGCGCTCGAACTGCTTCGCTGAAGGAAGAAGCCAGGAGCAAATACTAAGTGCAAATACAAAGGTCGGAAGTTGAGTTAAGCGCCGCGATTTGCGGCCTTGTTAACGTTGCGCACGCGGTCCAATAAGAGCGACCCTTTTCGTTCGCCAAAGATGTTTCTACAGGGCATGCGCGGCGTTCGAGACGACGTTGTCGTTTCAAGTGGAGTCCAAAAGCTTTGATCCTATCGACGTTTCGTTGATGGTCGCCTGCATCAGCCAAGCTGAACCGAGGTCGTAACACCCTTTCAGCGCGTTAGTGATGCGATATGTGCTGTTAAAGCTAAGCAATGGTCTTCGGCGAGACCGAGTCATTCGTGTAGAGCTTTAAGTAAGTAGAGCTTTAAATAGATGGCGTTCGGCGGAACGGGATCGGAGAGTTGGGGTTGTACGCCGTTAAGCGCGGCCTCTGGCCCCATCATCCGCGCTAGTGCGACTGTTCTCGCGGATTTCGGAGTCGCTCAACGATTGTAATTCGGCTGACGAAATCACGGCGACGGAGCAAAATGATATGCTTGACGCCGAAGGCAGCAGGGCTTTGTTCAAGGAGGAATTGACATGTGCTATCGGCCGCAGGTGATCGGACACGCTATCGCTGTCAGCGGCGAAAGCATATGTTAATTGTTCAACATCCTGGAGGATGTCGTGCAAGAAAGTAAACTTGCGAAATATCGCTCCAAGCGAGATTTCAGCAAAACGGTTGAGCCGGCCGGAGAGACCGAGATTGTCGGTCTGCGCCGCCGTCGCTTCGTAATTCAGAAACATGCCGCGACTCGGCTTCACTACGACCTTCGGCTGGAGCTCGATGGCGTCTTTAAATCCTGGGCCGTGACGCGAGGGCCTTCGCTTGATCCCCATGATAAGCGACTCGCGGTGGAGGTCGAAGATCATCCGCTTGAGTATGGCGACTTCGAAGGGGCGATACCCAAGGGCCAATATGGCGGAGGAACGGTCCAGCTGTGGGATCGCGGCTATTGGGAGCCGGAGGATACGAAGAGTCCGGAAGAGGCGCTGGCGCGCGGCGAATTGAAGTTTCTGCTTTACGGGGAGCGTCTCCGTGGGAGCTGGGTCCTGGTGCGCATGAAGCATGACCGAAACAGGGGTAAGCGCACCAACTGGCTGCTTATCAAGCACATCGACCAATATGCGCGGGAAGGCGACGCCGACGCTATGCTCGCGGAGGATCGCTCGGTCGCCTCCGGCCGCGCCATGGCGGAGATAGCGTCGGGGCAGGGTCGGGGCCCAAAGCCGTTCATGCTGGTTGGAAAAGGGTCGGGTGACCCGGGCGCCATCTGGGACGCGCGCAAGGATTCGGCGTCCGACAAAGGAGTTGCACGAAAATCTGTGGCTAAGACTTCGTTAAAGACATCGATGCGGCCGCGCTCCGCGAGTCTTCCGGATTTCATTCCGCCTCAGCTGTGCCAGCCGGTCAAGAGACCGCCAGCAGGCGGCGGATGGGCGCACGAGATAAAGTTCGACGGCTATCGCGTTCAATTGCGCGTCGAAGGTGGAAAAGTCACGTTGAGGACGCGCAAGGGCCTGGACTGGACCGGGAGGTTCGCGGCGATAGCCCAAGAGGCGAAATCCTTTCCTGATGTCATCATGGACGGCGAGATCGTCGCGCTCGGCGAGAAGGGCGCTCCAGATTTTGCGGCTCTGCAAGCGGCGTTGTCGGAGGGAAAGACCGACAATCTTATTTTTTACGCCTTCGATCTTTTGTTCGAAGGTGAAACTGATTGGCGCCCTCGGCCGCTGTCGAGACGCAAAGATCGTCTTCGGGAGCTGATTTCAGCACAGGGCCGCGGCGAAGCCGAACTTATCCGGTTCGTTGAACATTTCGAGACGGGCGGTGATGCTGTGCTCAAGTCGGCTTGCCGGCTGCTTTTGGAGGGCATTGTCTCGAAGAAGCTGGATGCGCCTTACCAGTCGGGTCGTTCGGGGACCTGGACGAAAGCCAAATGCAGGGCTGGCCACGAGGTTGTCATCGGAGGATGGACGACGACCAATGGCAAGTTTCGTTCGTTGCTTGTCGGCGTCAATCACCGCGGCCGGTTCGTTTATATCGGTCGTGTCGGAACTGGGTATGGCAAGGCAAAAATCGAAAAGCTTCTCCCGCGGCTAAAAGAGGTTGCGACGTCCAATTCACCTTTTGCCGGGGCCGGAGCGCCGCGCAAGGATGCAACCATCAATTGGACGCGGCCGGAGCTCGTCGCGGAGATCGAGTTTGCTGGCTGGACGGGGGACGGCATGGTGCGTCAAGCCGCCTTCAAGGGGCTGCGTGAAGACAAGCCCGCTTCCGAAGTTGAAGTCGAGTCGCCCGCGCCGGCGGCTGAAACGGATGTTCCGGAACCGAGCGTAAAAACCAAGGCCCGGGGTAGGCATTCCGCCGCCGCGGATAAGCCGGCCAACGCCGGCAAGCCAAACAGACCGATCGTGATGGGCGTTTTGATCTCCAATCCGAACAAAGCGCTATGGCCTGACGGCGGTGACGGAGCGCCGGTCGCCAAGCTCGACCTCGCCCGCTATTTCGAGGCCGTGGGGCCCTGGATGATCGGCCATATCCGCGGGCGCCCGTGCTCGCTTGTTCGCGCTCCAGACGGGATCGAGGGGCAACAATTCTTCCAACGTCATGCAATGACTGGCGCGTCGAGTCTCCTCGATCTTGTCACTGTATTCGGAGACCGCACGCCCTATCTCGAGATTGACCGAATCGAGGGTTTGGCCGCGGTCGCGCAAATCGCCGGGCTCGAGCTTCATCCGTGGAATTGCGAACCAAACCGCCCCGAAACTCCAGGCCGCTTGGTTTTCGATCTCGACCCAGGACCAGATGTCCCGTTTTCCAGCGTTGTCGAGGCCGCTCGAGAAATGCGCGACAGGCTGGACTCTTTGGGGCTCGTCGCCTTCTGCAAAACGACTGGCGGAAAGGGCCTTCACGTTGTTGCGCCGCTCGCGGTGGCGAAAAACACCAAGCTGACCTGGCCGGAGGCGAAGGAGTTTGCACGCGAGCTTTGTCGACGCATGGCGAGCGACAAGCCCCAGCTCTATGTCGTCAACATGGCCAAGAAGCTGCGGACGGGCCGTATTTTTCTCGACTATCTTCGCAATGACCGCATGGCGACAGCGGTCGCGCCATTGTCGCCCCGAGCCCGGCCGGGCGCTACGGTTTCGATGCCGCTGACCTGGATGCAGGTGAAGGCCGACCTCGATCCCAAGAGGTTCACTATCCGCAGCGCGCCAGGTCTTATTGGCAAAAGCAAAGCCTGGGCGGATTATTGCGGCGGTCAGCGGTCGCTGGAAACGGCGATCAAGAAGCTTGGCCGATCTGTGATCGCCGCAGCGTGACGGGCAAACTCCGTTCTCTCGGAAACCGCGGGTTCCGGCCAATTTGGAGCAGAAAACCTTGCAGCCCTCGACAATCCGTTCGGCCCGAGGTTGTCGCCCAAGTCTTAGGTCCGTTCCGTTACCCATGTCTCACGGCCGGACACTGCTCGGCGCGCGCCAAGTCGACTCGCTCAAGCTCGGCGACATCGAAGCGGCCCAAGCCGACGTCTCCGCAGGCAAGACGTCGAAGGTGCGGGAACGATCACGATCACACCCTGATTTGAGAGATTTTGCCGCTTGCGCCGCATTACTGAAAGTTGCGGCCTTTCGGCAGGATGCGTTGTATGTCCGCGGCGGAGCCGGCGCGCTGGGTGGGCGTCTCCCCTTCGGCGAAAAGGCCGGGTTGAGCAAATTTTTCCGGCTCGCGCAGAGCGGCGCGAAGATGCGGGCGCCTGACGGCGTCGGCGCGGGCGAAGGTCTCCTTGACGCCTGGGTTCGACAGAAGGGATAGAAGAAACGTCAGATTTTCGGCGCGCTCGACGACGATGTGAATCACATTCGCTTCGTTCTGCAGGCGTCCGGTCACGGCGATGAAACGCGCGCCGATGACGATCGGGCGCAGGGCTTCGAAGACCCTTGGCCAAACGATGGCGTTGGCGATTCCGGTTTCGTCCTCGAGCGTGAGGAAAATGACGCCATTGGCGGAGCCTGGGCGCTGGCGCACGAGAACGACGCCGGCGACAGTGACGCGGCCGCCCGGCGGATGGTTGCTGAGCTCTTCGGCGCGCAGGATTTTCTTCTGGGCGAGCCTGTCGCGCAGGAAGGCGACCGGATGCGCCTTCAAGGAGAGCGACAAATAGCGATAATCTTCGACCACATGTTC
The DNA here is from genome assembly GCF_045689225.1 of Methylocapsa polymorpha. GTDB lineage: Bacteria > Pseudomonadota > Alphaproteobacteria > Rhizobiales > Beijerinckiaceae > Methylocapsa > Methylocapsa polymorpha. The sequence goes on from NZ_CP136862.1 coordinate 2,304,398, forward strand.
GCCGAGCGGCATGGGGGGAAGCGCGGCGTCGGGTTCGAGCGCCCGCCAGCTCAGATCCTTCAATAAGGGTAGATCATCCTTGTCGCCGGCGCGGTTCAAGCCGCGCACCGCCCAAAGCGCCGCGCGCCGGTCGAGGCCGAGCGAGCGAAAGGCGTCGGCTCTGGCCAGAGTTTCGAGCGCCCCTGGCGAAAGCCCGGCGCGCAGCCAGAGATCGCGGATCGAATCATATCCTTGCGCGCGCAAGGCTGTGAGACGCCGCATGTCGGCTTCGCAAAGTCCTTTGATCTGCCGAAATCCCAGCCAGACCCTGTGGGTCGAAAAGATCTCGTCTTGCATGGACGCATGGCGCGGATGCAGCCGCTGCTTGACCGGTTGACGCTCCAGCTTCGAATCCCAATCGGAGAAATTGACGTCGACCTCTTCAACAGGAACGCCATGCTCGCGGGCGTCGCGCACGATTTGCGCCGGCGCGTAGAACCCCATGGGCTGGGCATTAAGGAGCGCGCAGGCGGGCAGACAGAGCCAGAGCGAAGCCCGAGGCCGCCGCCCGCGTCGCCCGCGCGCGCCGGCGCGATCTCATGCAAGGCGCCGCGGCGAAGGCCGCCCTGCAGCAGCCGGTCAAGGCTGAAGTTTTCACCCAAGCTCACGCGGGCGCGGCTCGAGAGAGGCGCATTGCCCGCCTTGATCCCTGCAGCCTCGATCCTAGCAACCTTCCGGCGCAAAAAGTCCAACCGTTCCGACCTGTCGCCTTGCGACATCGGCTCCGCTCCAAGCTCGATTATGTTCTATATTTGTTCCTATTGATTCCTGTTTCAGAGGCGAGAGTCAAGGAGGCTTTTTCAGATCATTCACGCCTCGAATGACAGGGTTGCGCCAGCGGCGGCTGCCGCGCCGGCCCGCGCGTTGAGCCACGCGTCATGAGCTGAGGCTTTGCGTGAACTCTTGAAAATACCGTTATTTTTCAAACTATTGAAATGGTGGGCGCGACAGGGATTGAACCTGTGACCCCTCCCGTGTGAAGGGAGTGCTCTCCCGCTGAGCTACGCGCCCGCCTTTGGCCGCAATATTTTGGCCGAGACGTCCAAGGTTCGGACATCGCCGCGACGTCGACGAACCGCGACCTTTATGGAAGGCCGACGATCGAAGTCAAGTTGGATTCCGGGCATTTTCCGGCCGAGGCGTGAGGAAGTCGCAGCAAGGCAATGTCCGCTACGACCAAAGGACCTATCGCCAGCCTGCGGTCCGCCCGGTCGCACGGCGGCTCGACCTTCGCCCGTCGCGGGCGCTTCGATCAGCCATCGCCCTCATCCAGGCGCGCGGCCAAACGATCATACCAGAGGATCTGATCGGCAAGGGTGAAATGCGCATTGGCCGGGCTGGGATTGGGGACGACAAAGATCTGCGATCGGCCGATTCGCACCGATTGCAGGCCAAGGATCGGATCGGACCTCGGTCCCACCAGCGCGCGATGGACCTGCCGATAGGCCATCATCCCATGAAAACAGGCGATGCGGGGCTGGCGCCACGCGAGTTTCTCCACAAGGGCGGTCACGGCGGCGGCGAATTCGGCCGGCGCGAGATCGCTCGCCCGCGCGGTCGGACGTTTCACGGCGTCGGTGAAGCCAAAACCATGCGCGAGAAGCAGGCGATCATGCTCGGGCTTCAAATCCGCGGCTCCGATCCCCTGCCGCGCCGTCTGGCTCAGAACCGAGCGGGAAAAGGCGGGCCAGAAGCGGTTCGTATTGCGCGCGAAATAATGACCCTGTGCGGCCGAGAAGATCGACGGGTTGATGCCGACAAAGAGCACGTCCAGCCCATCGCGGACAAGGTCCGGCAGGCTCAGCGGCGGCTCCTTGTTCCTGTCGGGTTTCATTGCCCCGGCTCCCGCTGCGATCGCCGGGCCATGCGCTAGAATCGGCTCAAGGGCGGGTGCGGCTTCAGTATGGATTTAAAGAAGCGCGCATCAAGGTCTTGTACCCCGCGCTTCTTTAAAGGTACATCCCGCCGTCCCTCGATGAAAGAATTATGACCAATCGAGGCATTAGGGTTTGAGCGTCAAGAAAATGCAATAAGAAGCGGTCATCTATCGGGCGGCGGGGACGAGTTGGGAAACCTTTCCAGTCCCCCATCGGCGCTTCAGGAGAGCAAATGAAGAACAGGCGGTTTGGGCTTTGCGCTGTGCTTGTCGTGGGCGCCCTCGCGATTGCGGTTGGGACCGCCGAGGCCGCTGGCGATGCGCCGGTCCCACCGAACGGGCTAGAGAAAATCGATACGATCGTCGTGATCTACGCGGAGAATCGCAGCTTCGACAATCTCTACGGCAAATTTCCCGGCGCGAACGGCTTGGCGAATGCAACGCCCGAAATGGCGCGGCAATTGGACCGCGGCGGCTCGCCTTTGAAGGAGCTGCCGCCGATCTGGGGCGGCCTCACCGCGCAACATTTCAAGCCCGCCGTCGCTGAAGCCGACACCGAACACCTGCCGAATGCTCCTTTCGCTATTGACGATCCAAAGGGCCTCAACACGCCGGTCAGCGCGCCGACGAGAGATCTTGTGCATCGATTCTATCAAAACCAGATCCAAATCAACGGCGGCAAGAATGACCGCTTTGTCGCCTATGGCGATTCCGGCGCCTTGGTGATGGGTCATTATGACGGCTCGAAACTGCCGCTCTGGGAGGTCGCAAAAAGATATGCGCTCGCGGATAGTTTCTTCATGGCGGCGTTCGGCGGCTCTTTCGTCAATCATTTCTATCTGGCCTGCGCCTGCGAGCCCAGATATCCGAACGCCGATCAGAGCCCCGCGAGAGGTCTGATCGCCGCGGTCGAGGCGGATGGCGTCACCTTGAAGCTCGCGCCGGACTCCCCCAAATCCGCGCTCGACGGCGTTCCGAAATTCGAGAATGACGGCAGCATCACCCCGCACGATTTTTACGCCGTGAACACCATGCAGCCGCCCTATCAGCCGAGCGGCGTCAAGCCTGCGCCGGGCGGCGATCCGGCATATGCGAACCCCAACGCGCCGACCACGCTGCCGCCGCAGACGGAAACGACGATCGGCGATTTGCTGAGCGAGAAAGGCGTGACCTGGGCCTGGTACGCCGGCGCCTGGCGCGCGGCGCTCGATGGCGCGGCGGTCACGCCTGCGCCGAATTTCCAATTCCATCACCAGCCGTTCAACTATTTCGCCGCCTATGCTCCGGGGTCGGCCGCGCGCGCCGAGCATTTGCGCGACGGCGGGATCAATGGCGCTTCGTTCATCGAAGCGATCGACTCCGGGACCCTGCCTCAGGTCGCATTCTACAAGCCGCAAGGAAATTTGAACGAGCATCCGGGTTATTCCGAGGTCCTCGCCGGCGATGAACATATCGCTGAGATCGTCAGGCATCTCGAAGAGAGCCCCCAATGGGCGCATATGTTCGTGCTGATCACCTATGATGAGAATGGCGGATTTTGGGACCATGTCGCGCCGCCGAAAGGCGACCGCTGGGGTCCGGGAAATCGCATTCCGGCGCTGATCGTCTCGCCTTTCGCCAAAAAAGGCTTCGTCGACCATACGCTCATGGACACGACCTCGGCGCTGCGGCTCATAACCAGGCGCTTCGGGCTGCCGGTTCTTGACGGCCTGCGGGAGCGGGACGAGGCGATGGCTGCGGCGGGCGGCCAGAGGCTCGGGGATTTAACCAGCGCGCTCGATCTCCCTTCGCCTTGAGATAGAACAGAACCGCACGAACCCACTTGTGCCAAAAAGGCCGGACGCCGTCAGCGGGCGTCGCGGCGCCTCTTTCAATGCGGAGCATCGGCATGAAGGCCCAGATCATCGAACAGCTCGGGCAGAGCGAGATCCTGCTGCCGTCGCTCGTCGCGGACGGGCTCGCGGCCAATAATCGCGTGAAGGTGCGCATGAGCGCCTTGCAGGCGGCGGCGCAGCGCGCGCGCGATCCCGCTGAAGCCCCGATCGATCTTTCGGCTGAATGCGAGGCCGCCGGTCTCGGCCTTGCGGCGATAAAATCGCTCATCGCCGGAGCGCGCCAAGCGGCGGCGGGCCGGATCGCCATCCCGGACCTCCCCAAGCTGACTGCGGGCGTTCTCGAAGACGTGAAAATCATGCTCCGCGCCGTCGAGGTGGGCGCCCCGCCGGAAGGCAAGACCTTGGCTGAAAGGCTGGTGGCGATCGAGGCCTCCGGGGCCCTCGCGCCGGCCGAGGAAATCGAGGCGGCGGCGATCTCAAGGCTGACAAGCGTCTCGGCGACCGGCGGAGACAGCCTCCATCGCCTCGTCATGGACTTGCACAAGGCGTTGAATCGGCTCGCCGCAACTTGCGCCGAGGAAATTCTCGCCGGCGCGCATGTCCACGGATTGCGCGCCGAGGATAGGCCGGCGGTCGAGGCGTTCATGCGCGGCCTCAACCGGACCAAGCCCCTGAAATTCGGCCATCCAGGTCTCGCGACCACGGCGGCGCGATCGGGATCGCGCCTGATCATCCAAAACGACATTGGCACGACGGACGCCCATGTGATCGTGCTCGGGATCGAAGGCGATTCCGTGACGGTCACCCACACGGACGTCCATCTGGTCCGCGCCAAGTTCTTCACCGGCCTCTTCGACAAATTTCCAGTGCGCTGGAGCGGCCTCGAGACCAAGAAAGCCGAGGGACCCGACGCCGATGGCGCGTTCTATCTCGTCACCGGGCGATTTGCCGCCGAAAGCGCGGAAACCCGCGACGCCTTCCTGGAGGCGATCGGCGCGGCGCTGGTCTTCCTCATCGACTGGAACAAGGCGCGGAAGGTTCTGCGTCTCTGGGTCTCCAAGGGCGACGCCATCGGCATTCTCGATTGGGCGGCGCGAAACTCCATCGGCCATCGCGCCTTTCTTGAACTCGGCGGCGCCGACCTTGTGGCGTCCGCCGTGCGCCACGCCATCCCGACCCGCATCGGCTTCGGCGAGCGACTCGATTCTTCTCTCGGCCGCGAGTCGGCGGTTGATTTCCTGAAGACGGTCCTGCGCGTCTCAACGGACGCCTTGCTCGAAGGCCAATCCGTGCGCCTTGTCAGGGACCGCATCGAGGCCGATCTCGTCCGCCGTTTGGAGCGGGTCGAGAGCATGCTGCTCGCGATTGTCGTGCGGCAGGCCGGGCTCGCCCGCGAGATCGCGGCGGCGCTGTCGCTCAATATCGCGGACCGGCAATCCGGACGCAGGACCGATGGACCCGCCATGGCGGCGCTTGCCCGGCGCATCGAGGAAAAGGCCGATCGAATTGCAGTCGAAGCGCGCAATGAGGTGGCGAGATTTGAGGCGGACGCGACGATCGAAGATCTCGTCAATGGCGTCGAGGCGGCGATCGACGAGCTGGAGCAGGCCGCCTTCATAGCTTCGCTCGTGCCCGCCGAAGTCGATGCGGCGCTGTTGAAGCCCTTGGCGGAGCTTTGCGCCGCAGCCGTGGCCGGGACCGAGGCGGCGGCCTCCGGAATTGTCGCCGCCGCCGAGGCGCCGGAAGGGCGCCGCGCCGATTCCGAGGACGCGCTCGCCGCCGTCGCGAGACTTATCGACGTCGAGCACATAGCAGACGCCGCCGAGCGCGCGGTCACAGCTCAGGTTTTGCGCGGCGGGCTCGATCTGACGACCTCGCTTTCTGTTCTCGAGCTGGCGCGGGCGATCGAGCGGGCGACCGACCGATTGGCCGGGTTCGGGCATAGGCTTCGCCAGCATGTTCTCGCCGACTTGGCCGCTTAGCGCGTTCCGATCGGCTGGGAGCATTCGCTCAGCAGGGACTGTCCTAGATCAATAAGTCGGGGCCGGTCCTGGGCGAATAGACCAGCCAGCCCCGCATAATAGGCTCCAAAAAAGGGATTGAAGCTATGCAGATCGTCCGCATTGGCGATGGGTCCGCCAAACGCCATTCGGCCGAGCATATCGGCGCAAAGGCCGCCAATCTCGCGCGAATGGCCGTGCTCGGGCTGCCCGTGCCTCCTGCTTTCGTGCTTCCGGTCAAGCTATGCGCTGCGGTCATCGATGGGGACCCTCACGCCGAACGCAACCTGATCGATGGTCTGAAGGAAGGAATCGCCTTCCTGGAAGGCGTGACCGGCAAGCGGTTCGGCGATCGCCGCGAGCCGCTGCTCGTTTCGGTGCGTTCAGGCGCCGCCCGATCCATGCCCGGCATGCTCGACACCATACTTGACGTCGGCTGCACCTCGGCGGCGGTTCACGGCCTCATCCGCATGACGGGCAATCCGCATTTCGCTTGGGATTGCCGCCGTCGGTTTCTCGAAGGCTACGCCAGCGTCGCGCTCGGATACGATCCGGCCCCCTTCGGCGCGGAACTCGCGCATATTGTCGCCGGGGAAGGAGTCGAGAGCGATCGGGATCTCGACGGCGAGGCGCTTGAAAGGCTTGCCGCCGCCTACCAGACCCTCGTCGCGGACGATTGCCCGTCGGAAGATCCGATGGCGCAGCTCCTCGGCGCCACAAGGGCCGTCTATCGCTCGTGGACAAGCGAGCGCGCCTGCGCCTACCGTCGTCTTGAGCAGCTCGAACATTTGCGCGGGACGGCCGTCGCCATTCAGGCCATGGTCTTCGGCAATCGAGGGCTGACTTCGGGGGCGGGCGTCGCATTCTCGCGCGATCCCTCGAACGGCGCCGCCGAGCCGGTGATCGATGTGCTGTTCGACGCCCAGGGGGAGGATGTCGTGTCCGGACGCGTCACGCCCAAGACCGAGGCGGCGCTTGCGAGTTCGCTGCCTGCGGTCGCCAGCCAATTGCGGGAGATTCTGGCGCAGCTCGAACGCGAATATGAGGACGTGCAGGATGTTGAATTCACAATCGAAAACGGGCGGCTATGGATTCTTCAGACCAGAGCCGCGAAGCGGACTCCGCGTGCGGCGCTGCGGATCGCCATCGATCTCGTTCATGAAGGCCTGATTACCCCGCAGGAAGCTTTGCGTCGGCTCCACGGCTTGAATCTCGATGCGGTCGCCCACGCCCGGCTGGCCGAGGCGGGGGATCCGATCGCGCGCGGCAAAGGCGCCTCCTCCGGCATAGCGGTAGGGCGCGTCGCCTTCGACTCGGCCAGCGCGGAGCATTTGGCGGGCTCGGGCGACCCGGTCATTCTCGTGCGGCCGACGATGACGACGGATGACGTCAAGGGTTTTGCGGTCTCCGCCGGCATCCTGACGGCGATTGGCGGCCCCACCGCGCATGCCGCGCTTGTGGCGCGGCAGATGGCTAAGCCCTGCGTGGTTGGCTGCGATAGCATCGTGGTCGACGTCTCCGGCCGGCGGGCGCAAATCGCCGCCGCGGCCGTCGAAGAAGGAGACTGGATCTCGATCGACGGCGACGCTGGCGCGGTCTATCTCGGCCGAGGCAAGGTTGTCATCGAGCGGCCGGAAGCCGAATTGGCCGAACTCGATCGCTGGCGCGGCGGGGCCGGTGTCGCAAGGCCGGCCGCCGCTGACTCTGAAACGAAGGCTTCGAAGCTAGACCACGCTCAGCTCAAGCCCTGAACCGCCTTTGGGATAGACAAGGTCAGAAGGGCAGGGCGGCTCAAACGTAATCGACCGACGCGACCTGAAACGTATGGAGCGCCTTCTCTTCGCGGATCGCGACATAGTCGCCGATGACGAATTGGTCGCTCTCCAAATGCAGGGCTCTTTCGTCCTCGACATTGGGCGGGCTGGAGTAATGGAACGCCCAACCGCCGCCTTGTTTGCGCTGGAGGCGGCCAAGCTCGTCTTCCTCTCCCTCTCGGAATCGGACGATCCGGCAAAGGTCGCGGTGCTCCTTCCAAGCGTCGACGTCGATCCGCGACTGATCGTCGAGCGGAAGGATGAGAATGTAGCCGTCTCGCGCGCTGCCTTCGGGGTGGCCTTTTTCACGCGCCAATTCGAGGCGAATGCGGCGAAAGTTGTGGGGATATGATTTTTGCTCTGGCGCCGGATGGGTGGGGGCGTGGGACAAGATAAAAATCTCCTTCGGAGCGGGCCGCCGCGCCGGAACTCATGATTTGAGCCCCGCGCGTCAAGGCGAGAAGCAGCATAGGTCTGGCCGCTACGGCGGGTTCAGGCGGCCTTTCGCGTAATCGCCGCGCGAACTTCCTCCATGAGCCGTCCCGTCTCGACCCCATAATCATCGGTGGCTTTTCGCATGAATTGCGATTGCGCCTCCATGAATTCCGGAACATTGGCGCAATGGTTGACGCGCGTCAGATATTCCGCCTGCGCTTGCAGCCGGTTGGCCGTGAAGCGCAAGGTTTCACCCGCGACCGTCAGGGGCAGGCGCAGAAAAGTGGCGTTCCACCATGTCGTGAAACTTGCGGCGGCATTTGCCGGATCAATGCTATTGGCGCCGGCGCCATATCCGGTTGAGCTTACGTTGGTCATCGCCCTGCTCCTAACGGTTTCCAAGCTTTCCGATTCATGAGCGCCTAACCAAATGGCTATGTTTTGATCTGGATCAGAGTCTTGTGGTCCAGCGCTATATTCGTCGCCCGCCGACCGCGCCAAGCGAGCCGCCTCAGGCCGAAAGCGCCGGGACGACGCCAAGCTTCTGCGGCCGTTGGATCGGTGGAAAATCCTCGGCCGTGATCGATTCTTTCGCGAGCAGCAGTTCCGCGCCCTTATCGAGATCGCCCCGCCGCCGCGCCAGAATGTCGCGCGCTTCGACGAAGGCTTCGCCCACGATGTCGCGGACGCTGAGATCGATCTCGCGCAGCGTCGCCTCCGAGGCGGCAGGCTTATCGAGCGACTGCGAGCCGAGGAGGAATTGCGGCGGCGCCTTATAGGTGCGCTGTCCGACGCTCTGCGCCATGCCGTAGAGCGTCACCATTTCGACGGCTATGTCGGTGGCCCGCTGGAGGTCGTCCGCGGCGCCGGTCGAGATATCGCCTTCGAAGAGAAGCGTCTCGGCGGCGCGTCCGCCCATGAGGACGGTGATGCGATGCCGCAATTCGCTGGCGGCGAGGACGAAGCGGTCCTCCGTCGGGCGCTGGATCGTATAGCCGAGCGCGCCGACGCCGCGCGGGATGATCGAGACTTTCAACACCGGGTCGACATCGGGCAGGCTCGCGGCGACGAGCGCATGGCCCATTTCGTGATAGGCGACGCGGCGGCGCTCCGGCGGCGTCAGGATCCTGCTCTTCTTCTCGATCCCGGCGACGATGCGCTCGATCGCGGCGGTGAAATCCTCGATGGTCGCCGCCGCGCTCTTGCGGCGGGTGGCGATGACCGCCGCTTCATTGACCAGATTGGCGAGATCGGCGCCGGTGAAGCCCGTTGTTATGCTTGCGACTTGATCGAGATCGGCCGCCGGATCGAGAACGATCTTCTTCGCATGAACCTTCAGGATTTCGAGCCGCCCCTTGCGGTCCGGGCGGTCGACCAGAACCTGCCGGTCGAAGCGGCCGGCCCGGAGCAGAGCAGGGTCGAGAATTTCCGGCCGGTTTGTCGCCGCCAGCAGAATGACGCCGATCGAGGGATCAAAACCGTCGAGCTCGGCGAGGAGCTGATTGAGCGTCTGCTCCTTCTCGTCGACCCCGCCTATGCCGCCGACTGTGCGCGATCGGCCGAGCGCGTCGAGCTCGTCGATGAAGATGATGCAAGGCGCGGCCTTGCGCGCTTGCTCAAACAGATCGCGCACGCGCGCGGCGCCGACGCCGACGAACATCTCAACGAATTCGGAGCCCGATATCGAGAAGAACGCGACCCCGGCTTCGCCGGCCACGGCGCGGGCGAGCAAGGTCTTGCCGGTTCCTGGCGGTCCGACCAGGAGAATGCCTTTTGGCGCGCGGGCGCCGAGGCGGCCAAAGGATTTCGGGTCCTTGAGGAATGACACCACTTCCTGCAGCTCGAACTTGGCTTCCTCGACGCCGGCGACATCCTTGAAAGTCACCTTTGTGTCGGTTTCGACATAGACTTTCGCATGCGACTTGCCGATGGTCATGAGCCCGCCGAACCCCTGTTTCTCGGCAAATCCGCGGAAAAGAAAGACCCAGAGAGCATAGAAGAGAAGGGCGGGAATGACCCAGGCGAGGATCACGCCAACCAATCCAGATGGCGGCGCTCCAGTGACCTTGATCCCATCTGCGGCGAGCTTGTCGGCGAGCGCCGGATCGACCCGAACCGTGATGAATTTGCTCACGCCGTTCGGCTCCGGCGATTTGAGCGTGCCTTCGATCGTGTCCGAGCCGATGACGACTTCGGACACTTGCTTGTCGGCGACGCGCTTTTCAAACTCGCTATAGGGAATCGTTTCGGTCTGCTGATAGGCGCTCCACACCTGCTGCAGCAGCAGCACGCCGAAAACGGCGGCGATGATGTACCAGATCGCCCAGGTCTGTTTCCGACTGTCGGACGCCATGCTATGCTTGCTCCCAAGGCAGCTGAAGACTGCTCCGCCTCGTTTCGTTCAGATTCGCTGCGTTGCCGCTGTTGGCCAACCGTAGCCTGAACGGCGCCGCGCTCTAGCGTTGAGCGATTCTCCTTAGACGTCGCCGCGCTGCGTCGAGCTGATTTGGATCAAGCTCCGGTCATTGATCTGGAGCCGCGGCGGCGAACATCAAGGATCGTCGCGCGGGTTCGCATGATGACTTCCGTCATAGCCGTGAATTTGCGCATAGGATTGACATAGAGAACGATCGGCGCCGGCGGGGGGGGCGAGCGGTTTTGGCGATAGCGATGCGCTTGCGTTAAAATGCCCTAAAGCCACGCTTTCTTTGGATAAATTTTGAACTTTGTATTTTCATCTAGGCGAGAGAATTCGATGCTGCGTCGCGCCTTCCGCTTGCTCTTTAAGCGCTTTCCCCTCGCATTCGATGGCGAGGCGGCTTTGGGCCGCTATTTTATTGCATTTTCCTGTGTCGTTTTGCTTGCGGCCGCGTCCGACGCCCTCAATGGAGCCGGCCGCGCCCTTCCAGCGCAAAGGGACGCGCCCGTGGCGGACGTTTTTGTATCGCCTGCCGGGAATGACGCCTGGACGGGTCAGTCGCCAAGCGAGAACGGGACAAAGGGCCCGGTCGCCACGCTGCATCGGGCCAAGGAAATCATCGCCGCGAAGCTTGCCGCCGCCGGCGGGCGTTCGCGCGATTGGACGGTTATTTTTCGCGGCGGAGCCTATCGCCTTGCCGACAAGGAGATTTTCACATTGGCGGATTCCGGCGGCGAAGGTCATGTCGTGACCTATGCCTCCTATCCGGGAGAGTCGGCGCTCATCAGCGGCGGCCGCGTTCTCAAGGGCTTCGTGGTCGATCGCGCTACAGGGTTCTGGAAGCTTCATATCCCGGATGTTCAGGGCGGAGCTTGGACCTTCAACGAGATATGGGTCAATGACGCGCGCGTCGGATGGCCGGTCCGGCCGGTCCGCGGCGGCGACCGCTTTCATGTCGCGGCCCAGGTCGCGAGCTCGGGCAGCGCGGCGAGGGATGCGATCCGGCCGCCATTCTCGGGCGCGGCGCGCGAGAAGCTCACGCGTTCGACGGCCAAGCCGCCGACCAACACGGACCGGTTCGGCTTCAATGCGGGCGAGATCTCCGCGGCTTGGACTAATCCCGCCGAGATCAGAATCAGAGTCTCTCACCCGAGCAGCAGCTCGTCGCTTATTCCGGTCGCATCGATCGACATGGCCAATCATATCGTGACGATGAACTCGCACACGCTGAACGACACATTGCCGGTCGGAACGCCGTGGCGGCGGGAGAATGTATACGAGGATTTGGGAACGAATGGCCAAGTAGGAGAAATGTATCTGGACCGGACGACCGGGGTGCTGACCTATGTTCCCCGGCTTGGAGAGACCCCCGCAAATTCGACGGTCGTTGCGCCGGTTGCGGATCAGTTGATTTTGATCTCCAACGCGGCGGCCTATGGCGGCGCAGGACATCCCGTCGGCAATATCGCGTTTCGGAATTTGACCTTCGCCCACACCGGGTCATATTCGCTCGCAAGAGGCTATATCGGCCACTTCAATAATGACCAGACTGATCCCTACGCCGCCATCGCCACGATTGGCGCGCGCGGCGTGACTATCGATCATGCCACGCTGCGAAATCTTGGCGAGCAGGGGATCATCTTTGGCCCCGGATCGAGCGGCAACGCCGCGACGAACAACGAGCTCTACGATCTCGGAAGCGGGGGGATCGGCGCAGCTGACGACTATCAATATAGCTGGCCCAATGTCTATTCCGGCCCCTACGCCTCAGGCGTCCCGCTGGTCGGGACGAGCAATACGACAATAAGCAATAATTCCGTCCATGATTATGGGAAGGTGTTTACCTGCTCAACCGGGATATATCTCGGTCAGGGCGCCAATAATGCGATCTCGCACAATGATGTATATCACGGGCCATCATGGGGAATAAGGGTTCAAAACCAATATGTCTCAAACAGCATATCGGTAGACCCGAAAACTCATGATAATTACATAGGCTACAATCACGTCTATGAAATGGGCTGGGACGGCGGACGCGGCGCGGCGCTCGCGAGCGACTATGGAGGCGTTTATCTCAATCTCAGGGGCTCCAACACGACCGTCGAGTTCAATCGCATCCATGATATTCATACGCTATATCCGGTCGTGTATGGCGGGGCGCTGCAGGCCTATGGCGGCGACAATAGCGCGCTCTATATCGACGGGGACTCCGCCTATGTGGCGGTGCGAAACAATCTGCTTTATGACGCCGAGAACGCCCTGCTCGTGTTGAAGGGCTCCGGCCATGTCATTCGCAACAATATTTTCTATGGCAAGTTCCGGAAGGGCGTCCCATTTGGGATCGGCGGCGGCAAGGCGCGGCCTATTTTCACCTATCCGTTCGGGGACGGAAACCTCACGCCCGCCTCCATTACGCCGGCGATGGATTTTCAGAACAACATTGTCGCATTCGACGATGACTCTACAGACGCTTGGAGCGTGAATGCGTGGTTTTGGAATCATGGAAGCCCGAATGTGGGATTGTCTCAGAAGCCGATTGTCGCCGACAAGAATCTCTATTTCAAATATAGATCGGCCATCACGAATTATGCGCCGGATTTGACCTTTGCCGAATGGCGGCGCGCCGGTTATGACGTCAACTCGAAGATCAACGCCGATCCTCTTTTCATAAATCCCGCGGCAGGCGACTTCAGCCTGCGGCCGGATAGTCCGGCGCTCGAGCTCGGATTCGTTCCCTTCGATCTATCTGCCGTGGGGCGCAGCAAAAGCGTCGCTTCAAAGCTTTGAATGGGCTTAGGCGGGCTTGCGCTTTCGCCTGCGGTGCGACCGTCGCGTTCATTTGGGCAAGCGCTCCAGCAGCCGCCGCGCCCTGACGAGATGGGGCCGGTCGAGCATCTCGCCGTCAAGGCTGACGACCCCGGCTTCCGGCTCGGCTGCGAAGGCCGCGACTATGGCGCGCGCTTTTTCGATCGTCCCTTGCGAAGGCGTAAAGACCTCGTTGATGATGGCGACCTGCGCCGGATGAATGGCCATCTTGGCGGTAAAGCCGTCGCGCCGCGCCGCCTCGCATTCCAAGCGAAATCCGGCAAGGTCGCGAAAATTGAGATAGACCGCATCGATCGCCGTGACATCGGCCGCGCTCGCGGCGAAGAGCGTGAGGCTCCGCGCGAGCGCATAAGGCGCCGTATAGGCGCCGTCGGGGCCGCGATTCGTCTCGGCGCCGAGACAGGCCGAGAGATCCTCGGCGCTCCAGGCGAGGCCCGTGAGGCGCTCGCTTGCGCCCGCATAGCCGCCCATGTTGAAGAGCGAAGCCGCCGTCTCCGTGACGATCGCGATGACGCGCGTCGCGCCATCGGCCAGATCATGCTCGGCCTCCTTGACCGCGAGCTTGGCGCCGAGATGTTGCAACGCTGCGGCGCTGACGCATTTCGGCAGCAGAACGCCATCGGGCGCCGCCTGCATGACGGCGTCGAGATCGGCGTCGATTAGCCCCGAGTCGAGCGCGTTGACGCGCACATAGAGGAGCGGACGCGGACCCTTGCTCTTCGCCTCTTGAATGAAGCTCAAAACCGTCTGCCGCGCCTTCGGCTTGGCGACAGCGGCGACAGAGTCCTCGAGGTCCAGAAACAGGCAATCCGCGCCGGCGGCGAAAGCCTTCTCGAGCTTCTTTTCGCTATCGGCTGGAACGAAAAGCTGAGAGCGCATGAAAGACCTACGCGAGGTTTTGATCAAAGCTCAAGCCGGCCTCTTCTTCATGAAGGCCTGGCGGCGACATTCGGCGACGAGCGCGCCGTCCTGGCGATAGGCGCGATGGATGAATTCGACAACGCCGGCGTCGGGTCTTGATTTCGACTCTCGTTTCGCCGCGACCTCCGTCGTCGCATGAACCGTGTCGCCTTCGAAGAGAGGCGCCGGAAACCTGACCTCGGTCATGCCGAGATTGGCGATGGTGGTGCCGAGCGTAAGGTCGTTCACCGAAATGCCGATCATCAGGCCGAGCGTGAAAAGGGAATTTATCAAAGGCTTTCCCCACTCGGTCTCGGTCGCGCAGAAATGGGCGTCGATATGCAACGGCTGCGGATTGAGCGTCATGTTGGAGAACAGCATATTGTCCATTTGCGTGACGGTCCGGGTCAGGCGATGCTCGATCGTCGCGCCGATGACGAAATCCTCGTAATAGAGCCCGCCGCGCTTGTGGCGCGGGGAGCCCTCCGCCATTGCGACTTGCGGTTCATTGCTCATCTGCGTCCGCCCTGCATTGGTTTTTCAGTCTTGCTCAGGCCCGCTCGCCGCCGCGCATCAGGCCGGCGAGCTTGGCGTATTGCAAAAGCAAAATCGTCTTGGCGTCGATGATTTCGCCGCGCTCGATCATGGCGAGCGCTTCGTCAAGCGTCGGCTCCAAGACCTCGATGTCCTCGCCTTCTTCTTCGAGCCCGCCGCCGTCGCCGGTGCGGTCCCTCGGCTCATATTGCGCGACGAAGAACGTGAGTCTTTCGCAAAAATAGCCCGGACTCATATAGGCTTCGAAGAGTCGTTGTGGATGGCGCACTGCAAATCCGGTCTCCTCTTCGGCCTCTTTCACGATTCGCGCTTCGGCGTCGGCGCCTTCGAGCCTGCCGGCGCAGACTTCGATCAGCCCTTCATGGCCGCCCGAGAGAAAAGCCGGCGCGCGGAACTGGCGCACCAAGACCACCCGCGCGCGATCGGGGTCATAGAGCAGAATCGCGGCGCCGTCGCCGGTGTCATAGACTTCGCGGGTCACGCTTTGCAGGCGGCCGTCAAAGCGCCTGCGCTCGAGCATAATCTGCTCCAAAAGGCCGCGCCCGCGAGCGAGGACCTGTCGGCTGAGAATGCGAATGTCTTCGACCATGTCTCAATATCCGAACTGTTCGCGCAAGATCTGTTCGTTGAGTGAATGGCCGGGATCATGGAGGAGCGTGAGCCCCGTGGCGTGATCCATGGCGACGGTCACCTTGATGATGTTCTTCAGCTCGAAATGATCGGCGACGGCGGCGACCGGGCGCTTGTCGGCTTCGAGAATATCGATGGTGATCCGCATTTTGTCGGACAGCAATGCGCCGCGCCAGCCGCGCGGACGAAAGGCGGAGATCGGCGTCAGCGCCACCATTGTGGCGTCGAGCGGCAGAATTGGGCCATGCGCCGAAAGATTATAGGCGGTTGAGCCGACGGGCGTCGCGACGAGGAGGCCATCGGCCGCAAGCTCGCCCAGCCTCTCCCTGCCGTCAATCGAGATCCGCATTTTCGCCACCTGATAGGACTGGCGCATGAGGGAGACTTCGTTGATCGCCCGCGCCTTGACGCTTTCGCCTTCCATGTCGATCGCGTTCATCAGCAAAGGATGCACGATCGAGGCCTCGGCCTCATCGAGGCGCTGGATGAGGTCCGGTCCATGAAACTCATTCATGAGAAAGCCGACCGTGCCGCGATTCATCCCGTAGATCGGCTTGTTCGCGCCCATGAAGCGATGCAGCGTCTGCAGCATGAGGCCGTCGCCGCCGAGCGCGACGATGACGTCGGCCGCCTCCGGATGGACATTGCCATATCGCGCGACGAGCTCGTGAAGCGCCGCCGTCGCCTCCGGCGCGCCGGAGGACAAAAAGGCGATGCGCTCAAAGCGATGTCTTGGGCCTTTTTCAGCCGCCATGATCTTGCGCTCCCGGAGCAGAGCCTTGACATAGCCGCAAGCCGTCCCCGCCGTAAAGCCGCCGCCATGGCCTATTCGACGACATCGGCGCGATCACCGGCGAGGAGAAGCTGGGGAACTTGCGTAAAGGTCCAGGCGCCCCCGCGCCGGTCGAAAACCCACACAAGGTCAACACGCTCGAACGGCCAATATTGCGGCGCTGTCGTGTCATCGCCGAGAATAGCATTGGCGATCACATGCATGGTGAGATGTTTCCAGGCGATCAATGCGGGACCCGGCGCCGCGAGCGCTTTTTGCACGAGGGCCGCTTCTTCGCCTTCGAAATAATCGCGGTTGAATTCGACTTTGGATTCAGCATTCAGCAGCTCGGCGAGCGGCAGCAAACTGTTCTGCGGCCGGAGGCTTGGATCTTCCGGCGCCGCCTTGCACGCATAAAGGGTTTGCGGCCGTGCGAGGGCTGGATGGACGAAATGATTGTCGCGCGGCGCGAAGAAGCGCACAAGCGCGCCGGCGCGCTGCCAGCCGCGCACGCTTAGCGATTCCTTATCCTTGCGGCCTTCCAGGTTCACGCCGCGGAATTTTTTGTCGGCGCTCGGCCTTTCCGAATGGCGGATCAGCATGATCTTATCGCAGGTCATAGTTTGGGCTCCAATGTTTAAGCGCGGGGCTGCGCCGCCGCCGGGCGCGTAAAAACTTACCTGGCCTAAAATTATGACGCGCAAGACGCCATATGCGCATCGCAGAAAAGGGCCGCGGAGCGACTCCGCGACCCTCTGGTCCGTTACGCTATTTCTGAGTGACCTCGGAGCCAAATTTTCGACTTCGCGGATGCGCATCGGCGTCGCGGCCGGCCCTGCCGCCTGAGCAGCTAGGCGACGTGCGCGGCAAGCTCCTTCAGCAGGGCCTCAATCACCACGAGCAGTTGGCTTCGGCTGAACGGCTTCGTAAGGACAGGCGCGTCGCGGAATCCGAGGGGGAGAGCTTCGCGTCCATAGCCGGTGGCGAATGCGAAGGGGATGTTTTTTTGGGTCAACGCCGCCGCGAGTTCATGAACTGGATGGCCTGCGAGGTTGGCGTCGATGAGAGCGGCGTCGATAGTCGCATCCGCGATGAATCGCTTTGCGGTTTGGATCGTCGCGGCTGGTCCAATGATTTCGCAGCCCGTGGACGCCAGTAGCGATTCGATTTCCATGGCGACGAGCGGCTCGTCCTCAACGATTAATATCCGCCTCCCACGCAAAGCGGCAGGAAGCGCCTCCCGATCCAGCCTGGGCTCATTCTTGCGCGTCGCGGGCGCCGCGTGAAGGGCTGCGCTCTGTTTGGATTCCTCGGGCAGGGGCAGTCTGATCTGGCACACGACGCCATCCGCGCCATATCTAATGGCGGCTTCGCCGCCATTGGCTTCGAGCGATCGCTCAATGAGCGTCGCGCCAAAACCACGCGACGTCGGCGCGCTCAGGTTTGGGACGCCGCTCTCGCTCCATTCCAGAAGCAACTCGCGCTCGCCATCCGTTTGCATCTTCCAGCTGATCGAGAGCTGTCCGGCTGGCGCAGAAGCGGAAAGAGCGCCATATTTCCGCGCATTCGTGCCAAGCTCATGCAACACCAGCGCCAGCTGCACCGCCACCCGGGCGTCTAGAATCAGGAACGGTCCAGAGACGGAGACCCTGGCGCAGTCCGCCGCGCCGAGCACCACCTGCTCGCGCACGAGGTCCGTCAACTCGGCGCCCTTCATTTTTCTTTGGACCAGAAGATTGTGCGCGCGCGCCAATGCTTGAACCCGGCCATTGAAGCTCTCCAGGAAATCGCCGGGGCTCGCCGCTCTACGCAGAGACTGGCTTGCGATCGCCTGAATCGTGGCGAGCGTGTTCTTGACGCGATGATTGAGCTCGTCAAGCAGCAGGCGCTGCAATTCTTCCGTCTGCTTTCGCTCGGTAACGTCGCGGGCCACCTTGGACGCCCCGATCACCTTTCCGGTCTCGTCGCGCAAAGGGGAAACGGTAAGGGAGATATTGACCCGGCGGCCGTCCTTCGTCACGCGAGTCGTGTCGTAATGGTCGATGCGTTCGCCGCGCTGGAGTTTCGCAAGAATCACCTCCTCTTCCTGACGCAGCTCCGGCGGGATGATGCGGGTGATCGATTGGCCAATGATCTCGTCCGGCTCATAGCCGAAGATGCGCGTCGCTCCGGCATTCCACGAGGTGATCTGGCCATTCAGGGTCTTGCTGATGATGGCGTCGTCAGAAGAGGCGACAATGGCGGCGAGGCGCGCCGATTGGATTTCCGCGTGCTTGCGGTCGGCGATGTTGACAAGCAGGTTTATCGCTCCGGTCACGCGACCCGACTCGTCCCTCAATAGGGTCGGATAAGGAATGAAAGGCACGCGCGAGCCGTCACGCCTCTCGATAATGGCTTCGATCCCTTGGACCGGCCGGCCTTCCGTCAGCGTTGTCGCGATGGGGCATTCGTCATGCGGCATAGGCCGACCATCGGGCCAATAGAGGCGCCATGACCCGCACCATTTCGTCCCACGCTCCGGCCGTTGTCCCCAAAGCTCCGCTGCTGCTTCGTTGTAGAAGGTGATGCAGCCCTCGGCGTCGGTCGTGTAAACGGCGACCGGCAGGGCTTCGAGCAGGTCAAATGCGGCGATCATGCTTTTCCAACGCCTGATCACTAGAGTGGTTCCGCGCAAGCGCTCGCGGTTGATCGCCAATGAATTTCCCCGGCGCCTGGTTGCGGCCATTCCCTCAAATATCTGCGTCTTGGTTGACAGAATTCGGCGCCGGCCATACGGTCGCGCTTACCGGGATGCGAAGAAGGCGGTGCAAATCCGCCGCGGTCGCGCCACTGTCAGCGAAGGGCCTCGGCGGAGCAGCTTAAAGCTTGGCCGGACCGTCGCGAGCCAGACCTTCCCTTTCCGGAGCGATGAAGAAGGGACGCGTCATCCCAGGAGTCACGACATGAGCAACGCCCTTTACGCGCCCGCCGCCGCCCGGCCGGCTCCGATTCCCGTCCGCGACATTCTGCCTTGGCTCGCTTTCGGCGGCCTTCTCGCTCTCTTGGCGATTTATTTCGTCGGGGCGGAGCAGGGCGCGACCGCGCTGATCTCCGGCCATTATATCCATGAATTTGTCCATGACGGACGCCATCTCATGGGCTTTCCCTGCCATTGAGGCGCCGCACATGGTTGGCTCTCTTCTGTTGCGCGGAATGCTAGCCGGCGTCCTCGCGGGACTTCTTGCCGTTATGTTTGGGGCGCTTATCGGCGAGCCGTCGATCGAGCGCGCGATCGCTTACGAAAGCGCCGCGGCGCAAGCCGCCGGCGAACCGCCTGAGCCTGCAATCGTAAGTCGCGAGGTTCAGCGCGGCGCGGGACTTTTGACCGCCGGCGCGGTTTATGGCGCGGCTCTTGGCGGGGTCTTTGGTTTGGCCTTCGCCTTCGCTTACGGCCGCATTGGCGGGACGGATCCTCGCATCGTGTCGGCGTTTCTCGCCGGCGCCGGCTTTGTCGCGATCGCGCTTGTTCCTGCGTTGAAATATCCGGCCAATCCTCCCGCGATCGGCGCGGCCGAGACGATCGGCGCGCGCACGGCCCTCTATTTCATCATGGCGCTTGGCTCGCTCTTGGCGATGATCATCGTGGCGATGATCGGACAATGGCTTGCGGATCGGGTGGGCGATTGGAACGCCGGGTTCGCTTGCGCCGCCCTCTTTGTCGCCGCCGTCGGCGCCGCAGCTTTTTTGCTGCCGCCGGTCGATGAAGTCCCCACGGAATTTCCGGCCGATCTTCTCCGGCGTTTTCGTCTGGCCTCCTTGGGCGTCCAGGCGGTATTGTGGGCCGCTCTCGGATTGAGCTTCGGCGCGATGACGCCATCCGCTCATTATGGCGCAGCCGCGCGAGGCTGACCTCGCGCTATAGCGCGTCTCGATCCAATGGATTTACTCGGTGGAGAGGCGGCTCAAATTCAAGTATTGTGAGCATGTCTAGATCAAAAAAGTCGAACAGCTCTTTTGAAGCCCTAAACTCTATAGTCTGGCTTTCCAAATAATGCCTTTATGGGACTGTCGCTTTACGATGATGGAGCGCGTCATGGAACCAGAATATTTTGGAATCGAAGAATTCACTGAAGAAGATTGGGGTTATGGCGGATCGCGCTTTCGCGATGTGCGGGACGCCGTGTTCGCTAATCCTTATCAGAAAGTTTGGGGCGGCGAGGGCGAATCGCCTCCGCCTTATTACAAGGCGACGCTTTCGGGCGCCCTGCGCGGCGTCTTCAGCCGGCGCTATCTGCTGCGGAAGGCCGCGGAGCGCACCGTCGACTCCCATTCGGATTTGCGCTGGGGTCCGGACAGAAGAGGATTCAGACGCCTCATACATCCAAATGGCGTTTGCCTGACGGGCTTATGGGAGATTACTGAAGAGACCGAATATTCGGGCTATTTCAGGAAAGGAAGCCAAGCCCTGGTCGTCGGGCGTTATTCGAGCAACGTCGTCGTGCGCGGTCAAACGCGATCCTTGGCGCTTGTCGGCAAGCTATTTCCAACGACCGATCCCGATCACGCCGAACTGCTTCGGACGGCGAATTTCTTTACCCAGGAAGATCTCGGCGGGGACCATACGGAATATATCAATGACGCCGAGCTTCGAAACGCGCCCGATGTCACGCCATGGCCTCGCGGCAAAAGCATTCCGCTTCTGCTCATTTCAGTGATTACGCTTGTTGTCTTTACGCTCGTCGATAAGAAAGCGATTTTACGTCAGCTTTACCAGATCGCCGAACTCGGCAAGCCCAGAGACGAACTTACGCGCGCGCCCATGTTTATGCGCCTTATTGTTGCGGCCGATCAGCCCAGGATCGAAGGCCAGGCCCTGGATCTCCGCGACGAAGTGATGGCGCAGATTTTCGACAAGGGCGACGCCGCTCCAAAACGCAAGCTCACGTTCCATATTGAAGTGACGGACGAAGGGACGATGCGCAACTTTCTTGGACATGTGCGGCGAAGCTTCAAGAATTGGCGTCGTATCGGCCAGTTGACGTTTGACGACGCCGTCGCGTCATACAACGGCGACTTTGTCATTCATTTCAATCATCCGGGCTGGCGCGACGACAGGAATGATCCGGCGACAGCCGCTCGGCCAGCCATCTCGTGAGCATGGAAATACGCTGGCGCGATGCTAAATCACGGCTTTCGATAAGATCTATCGGATTAGATCATTCATCAGTGAAAACAAATAGAAGCCTGATCGTCAGGCTGCAAAGCGATCATGTTCGGGCTTTCTTGGCTGGCGGCTCTTGCGCCAACGGAAATGCTCCGACAATCATGCAAGATTGATTCGGCTGGGACGCGCCATAATGCTCAAGGATTCCATCGCCGCCGTCGGCGACCATTTTCTGGTAGGCCTGCGGCCAACGCCTGTTCTGCATGATCTCGACCGGGTTTTGCTCAACGATCTGCGCCCCGCCGGCGTAATCCTGTATAAAAGCAACTTCCGTCATGATCTGCCTTACGAAGCCTGGCTCGAAATCCATGCGCGCCTCATCGACGACATTCGCGCCGCGACGGGACGGCGGCGGATGTTCATCGCGATCGATCACGAGGGCGGCCGCGTATGCCGGACGCCGCCGCCCATTACGCGTTTCGCCTATGCCGCACAATGGGCGGAACATGCCGCCGAAGTGGGCCGGGCGATAGGACGTGAACTGGCTTCGCTCGGCGTCAACCTGAACTTCGCGCCGGTGCTCGACATTCACACCAACCCGAAAAATCCGGTGATCGGCGAGCGCGCTTTTGGGATGTCGGCGGACGCGGTGATCGCGGCGGCGCTTCCTTTCATGCGCGCCATGCAAGAGGAAAAAGTCATTGCGTGCGGCAAGCATTTTCCGGGTCATGGCGACACGAGCATGGACTCCCATCTCGGCCTGCCCGTGTTGGATCTCGGGATCGACGCGCTCCGCCAGCGGGAATTGAAGCCTTTCGCCGCCGCCATCGACGCCGGGCTGGGCATGCTCATGACCTCGCATATTCTGTTTCCAGCCATTGACGCCGACGCGCCGGTCACCCTGTCGCGGCGCTTCATCACGCAGATTCTGCGCGATGAACTCGGCTTCGCCGGCGTCGCAGTTTCGGACGATGTCGGCATGGCCGCGATGAATGGAATTTTCGACGCTCCGGACGCCGCAGCCAATTTCATGGCCGCGGGCTGCGACATGCTGATGGTCTGCGCCCATTTCACCGATACCGAACGCGCCCGCCGTTTCGCCGAAGCGATTGTCGGCGCGATCGATCGGGGCCGCTTGGATGAGGCTCTGCTCGCGCGTTCGCGGGCTCGGATCGAGGCGCTGCTCGAACAAGCGCCGAACAATGAGGTTCATGAACTGCCCGCGGCTGCGCTTCGGGCGCATGGCGCCGCGGGGGCTTTGTTCGCCGCGCCCACAGTCGAAGTGGTGTGAATGCGGGCGGAGAGCAGCTTCGCTTGAAGTTGCGCGTCCAGTCAATATACGGGCCAATATAGAAGGCTTGAGATCCCGATTTGCACGAGCATGCTGCAGGTTGGCCTATAACGTAAGTGAACTATATTACCTGATAAGAATTTCTCTAATTCTAGTTGTCCCACCTAAAAAATTCGTGCATCTAGGGAGTTTGCGGAGGACAAATTGCCTCGAACCTTGCCCGGAAAAATAGATACTTTGCTGGCGCTGCGCGCCGATGGAAGGCTGCTTGTCGGCCGTGAGCGGGTTACCTTGCTTGAAGCCGTGATCCAGCACGGCAGCATCACCAAGGCCGCGGAAATCGCGGGGTTCAGCTATAAAACAGCGTGGGACGCGGTCAACGCGATCAACAATCTTCTGCCACGGCCGGCCTTCATAACGCATACGGGCGGGCCGCGCGGCGGCGGCGCGGAGGTGACCGACGAGGGACGGCGCTTGATCACCGCCTTCCGCCGCCTCGAAGAAAAGCTCGGCCGGATTTCCAACGCCATAGTCGAGGAGGGCCTGGAGCATGAACAGGACCTCCTGTTCTGGGGCATCGGCCTGAAGCTCAGCGTCCGCAACGCCTTTCATTGCCAAGTCGTCGAAATCATCCCTGCGCCCGTCAATGTTGAAATAAAGCTCAAGGTTACGCCCGAGATCGAGATTGCGTCGATCATAACCAATGCGAGCATAGCCGAACTCGGCTTGACGCTGGGCCGTTCCGTCGTCGCGATGGTCAACGCCTCCTCCGTCATGCTGGCCCCGAAGGACGAAGCGCTGCGCATCTCGGCGCGCAATAAGATTCCAGGCGTCGTGGTCGACCGCGCCGATGGCGGCATCGATAGCGAGGTCACGGTCGATATTGGAGGCGGCAAGACCATCATATCGGTCGTCACGCGGGAAGGGGCTGAGGACCTCGGAATCGCGCCTGGCGTAAAGGTCTGGGCGATTTTCAAAACTTCGCACGTGATCCTGGCGAGCGATTGACTTTAGCCTCCGATCGCCGGGCCGATTGCCGCAGATAAAAATTGGCGGCCGGCAGCTTGACTGCCCGCAGTTCATCTATAGGAATGATAGAGAACTGACGGGAGCATGAAATGACTTGGCTTCGGCGTAACCGCCTCGGACGCTACTCGGCGCTCCAGGCTTTTGGCATAGCGTGTCTGACTATCGCATTATTCGCCTGTCCGCAGGGCGTCGCACGGGCGGAAGAAACGCTTCTCAACGTGTCCTATGATCCGACTAGGGAGCTCTATCGGGCGATCAACGAGGCATTCGTCGCCGATTGGAAGGCAAAGACCGGCGAGACCGTCGCGGTGCGCGCGTCTCATGGCGGCTCTGGCGCGCAGGCGCGCGCCGTGATCGACGGCCTGAACGCCGATGTGGTCACTCTGGCGCTCGCGGCCGACATCGATACGATCGCCGCGAAGACTGGAAAGATCCCTGTCGATTGGCAGAAGCGGCTGCCAAATAATTCGACGCCCTATACGTCGACCATCGTGCTCGTGGTTCGCAAGGGCAACCCAAAAGGCATCAAGGACTGGGATGATCTGATCAAGCCCGGCGTCTCTGTAATCACCCCCAATCCGAAGACGTCGGGCGGAGCGCGTTGGAATTTTCTTGCCGCCTGGGGCTATGCGGCGAAGAAGTTCAACGGCGACGAAGCCAAGGTGAAGGAATTCGTCGGCGCAATCTACAAGAATACGCCTGTTCTCGATACGGGCGCGCGCGGCGCGACCATCAGTTTCGCGCAGCGGGGCTTGGGCGACGTGCTGATCTCCTGGGAGAACGACGCCTTTCTCGTCTCTGAGGAATTCGGCAAGGACCAGTTTGATATTGTCACCCCGTCCCTGTCCGTGCTCGCCGAGCCGCCTGTCGCGCTGGTTGACGGCAATGTCGACGCCAAGAAGACGCGCAAGCTGGCCGAGGCCTATCTCGATTTTCTCTATACTCCAAAGGCGCAGGCGATCATCGCCAAGAACTATTATCATCCGGTCAAGCCGGAAGCTGCCGCCCCCGAAGATCTGGCGCGCCTGGCGAAGATCCCGCTCGTGACGGTCGACCGCGATTTCGGCGGCTGGGCCAAGACGCAGTCGAAGTTCTTCGCCGACGGCGGCGTTTTCGACCAGATCTACGCCACGCATTGAGGCGCGGTCGCTGTTCGGAGAGCTTATTGGCGCTGCATGAATATGCGCTAAATGGCTTGCGCGCATCTCCCGACTTTTGCCTGACGGCGGCGGGTTGATGCGCGCCTGCGAAAGAGATTCGTTGATATGGCCAAGGCCGATTCACGCAGCGCGGACCATGCGATCGCGCCCTTCTTTATCGAGCGTTGGTCGCCGCGGGCTTTCACCGGCGAACCGATCCCCGAGGCCGACCTACTGGACAAATCCCGGCCTGCGGCGGCGGCGCAAGGCAAAAAGGGAGAGGGAAGGACCCGCGGACAGGCGCGCTATCCCATCTTTCGTCTCAATCCACGCCCTTGCGGAAATCTCCGGGCGGCGGTCGCAGGCGCAAACGCTCGACTTTTGGAGGGCTTGGATGGCTTCTCTCTTTAACCAAGAAAAGAGGAATAAGAAGAGAGGGGGCTAGAGGACCTAGAAGGTCGTGAGGTGATCTGTCTGAAATGGGGGAGGGGGGTGCGCCCGCTGGAAGCAGCGGTTTCGATCCGTCTGCTTACATAGTGCTCACACAACGCGCTAATGGTCTAGGCTAAGGTTCTGCGTCAGTTCTAATTACTATGTAATATAAGCTACTTGCAGGAGAGTCGAACTGCAGATGTAACTATTTGAATTAACATGTATATATTATAGAAATAAATTTATGTACCAACAAAAATACCAACATTTTTCGGGTCTTGGCTCTCTCCGTATCGCGCAAGCTCGCGAAGCAGCCGTGGGTCAATTGCGGTCTTTCCGCTCATGAAGGCGCGGCGCGTGCGGGTTCTGGTTATCTGTGTGGAACTCGTCAAGGACAAAACAGGTGATTTCGTCTTTGCGTCATAGAAGTCGGGCAAGCCAATTTAGCTCTGACGTGTTTTGGCAACGCTTTGCCGGGCCACCGCCCCGCCTCCTGGGCGAGTTTCGTATTTCTAGGGCCTGGTTTCTCCACAAAGAGTTCCACCATACGACGAGCCGCGACGCCTGTGTTCTTCCGCGCATGGTCCAAGGGTCGCGTCAAGGATGTTCCAAAGGAATGACAAAGTGGGGATGCAGGTCGCCACCTGACGGCAGTAGCGTTGTGGAAAGGCCAATGTGCTAACGTCGTTGATTCTAACCGCGTAATCTTCGTCGAACATCGTCCGCTAAAACATGAATGCCTAACAAGCGACGACGATCTGTCTTGTCGCGCCCCTCGACATTTTCTCTATAGAAGGCAATGAAGCCGCTGATAAGCTCGTTCACTGCTTCGTCGACCTCCCTAGCAGTCTTAAGGCAGCGGCTCGCGCGAAACGACCCGCTCCACGCACGCAGTAATTCATCGACCGCCACAAGGGTTTGCGCGTAAAGCTGAAGCGGTTTGCCTCCAATGTCGCGGTGCGAGGCTCGCAGGATATGTGCGCGGCCTTGCTCGAATTCCTTGCGGACGGACTCAATGATCTGATCGCGGTTCTTTTTTGCGGGTGGGTAGACGCCCGGTACAAGCTGGTACCCAAGGAACTCAAAATTTTCGCCGATCGATCCGAAGAACGCCTTGTCAGGCCGTTCTTCAGGTCTGTAGATCGACATTCCCATTTTTGCCAGATGAGCGCTAGCGCTGTCGAACGCCTTTGCGACGGCTTCCTTGCGCTTTCCGAGCAATATGAAGTCATCGATATAGCGTATGCAGATTATGCCTTTCCCGTTCAGCTTCGTATCGAACGTCCGAAGGGCAACATTCCCGGCGAATGCCGAAAGTGGGCAACCTTGCGCCACACCGATATCGTCGGTGGGGAACATCTTAAGGTCGTCGGGGTCCATTTCATTCGCATTCACCAGTTCTACGCGAAGCGCGCGCGTAAACAGGTCCAAAAACTCCTCATCATCGGTTTGTTCTCTGAGAAAAGTCACAACCTCAGCCTGACTGATTCTCGTGAAGAAGCCGGATATATCAGAACCAGCCACGAAGTTCGCATTCGCTTGACCGTGTGCTTCCTGAATTAATTTGATTGCATGCTCCACACCTCGACCACGAATACCCCCGATCGAAGTTGGGGTAGCAAGCACTTCCTGTACTTTCGGCAGCTCATTTGCGTCTTGCAAGACGTCCAAAATGGCGCGCTGAACGATGCGATCCTCTAAGGGGGCAATCACAAGCGGACGTTTGCCTTTGCCTTTTGCCTTTTCGGGAGTTGCGCCAATCTGAGGGGCAAATACGTAAGGTGATCTGCGCAGGCGCTCTTGGATACGGCGCAATTGGCGCGGAAGATCGGCACCAAATTTCCTGGTGGCTTCGCGTGTCTGTGGGCTCCGCGAGGTTTCACCGTTTCGGCGTATCGCGTGCCATGCCTGAAGTAGGGTTGCTGTCTCGCGCACGCGACTCGCAAGGCCAGCCGTCAAAGGCCGTTTCTTTACGGTAGCTTTGGGGACTGTGAGCATAGTTCTCCCCGGCTACGGAGCGTCTCCGGGCCTGAGCGCGGCGACAATTGTCACCGAGCCACCAACCCGCCAAGAGAGGCTAATCGCCCCGCTTGTGCCGCCGCTGGTCCTGACGGCGCTCCCAAGGAGCCCGAAGGTCAAAGCGACAAAGATCGTCGCAACGGTCAGCCTGGGGCGACGCCCCGACTGGCCCGTTGGTTTTTGCTCCCGCTGCCGCGCTCGCGCGCACCCCCGTTCAGCTTATCAGCTTTTTGGCGGTGTCAAGCTCGCACGCGGCTCCGTCCGGCAGAGGACATAATTGTTCGGCGACCGTCTCACAGTACCACATAGGCGTAACTCCAGTCGCACGCTGTCCAGCCGGGGGGCGCGGACCGTCTCCGGGCCTGAGCGCGGCGACAATTGTCACCGAGCCACCAACCCGCCAAGAGAGGCTAATCGCCCCGCTTGTGCCGCCGCTGGTCCTGACGGCGCTCCCAAGGAGCCCGAAGGTCAGCAACGGCGATTCGGCATCTTAATCATAGCCACGAGCGGAACAAAATGCGATCAAAAATGGGCGCTGCCGCGTATCGGGGCTTCAGAGGAACAAGAAGAACATTTGTTTCGTTTGTTCCCCATCGTTGTGCCCTTCAAATCAGCCATACGTAGGGCTCACTTTTCGCGATTGAGCCCGTGTCCAAAAGAACCTTCAATGCGCGCTGGAAAGCAATATTTTTGGCTCTTGTCTGATCAGAAGTGGTTATCCCACGCCTAAAGGCATATTCGCGCCACTCGTCGATTGTGACGGTCTTGACGCTAGCCAAGATAGGATCTGAGGCTGGCAGGATTTTACCGCGCTCGACGATCGCTTCCTGCAGGGCTTTGAGCGCTCTTGTTGCGGTCCGGGTTAGTTCGGAGCCAACGTCCTTCTTGGCGGCCGCCGGTGCGTCGCTTGGGTCGATGACGCATGAGCCGAACGGTTCCCCGTCTTCGTCAAACCCGAGGCGAACGAACCTGAGTTCGAATGAAGAGATCGGTCCTTCCTCGCCTTCTCTCGCCTTCGCCAAGGCTAAAGATCGATTGGTTGATTTGCCCGACTCTTCATTCCGGTCAACCAAAACGGATAAAATGGCGTCGGCCGCACCCCGGAACGCGCTTGAACCTCGCATGC
The DNA here is from genome assembly GCF_045689225.1 of Methylocapsa polymorpha. Lineage (GTDB taxonomy): Bacteria > Pseudomonadota > Alphaproteobacteria > Rhizobiales > Beijerinckiaceae > Methylocapsa > Methylocapsa polymorpha. The sequence continues at coordinate 2,332,678 of NZ_CP136862.1, forward strand.
CCGCCGCAGCCGCTTTGCCTTTACCATAATGGTGCACCGGAATAATGACGGCGCCGACTGCGTTGCCGATTTGTCGCAACGCGCGCATTGCGGCATTTACCTGCGCGGCATTATTTTCGTCTTCGAGCCCGAACGCTGCTCCAATGGCGTCGACGAAGATCACGCCAAGACGAACACCGTCTTGGTTTCGAAATTTCTGGCTTAGGTCTTTCAGGTCTTCGATGACTTGCCGCAGGCGACGCGCCTCTGGAAGGTTATCGTTTACCGCGCGCCATGCGATCGGGAGCGCGCCCGCGATGCCAAGGGCTTCCTTCGCTGCATCGATCCGCGCCTGAATCCCGCCCTCCCCTTCAGCCGCAAGAATGACGCTTCCGCACCGTTCCTTTATTTTTCGCCCGAAAAAACTCCTGCCGCTCGCAGCGCAAACCGACAAATGAATCGCTATGAACGTTCTGCCCGCACCGGACTGGCCAGCGATGAAGCAAATTCCTTCGGTTGGCACGAGCCCTTTTACAATCGTCGGCGCCGGAGCACTGTGATTTTGGCCGTCAAAGATGAATTGATGTGGCTTTACATTGGGCAAAGTTTTCGAGATCGAGACGTAGCCATAATCGTTCGGCGATAAAGGCGGCGCGACATAGTCGGCAGTCAACCCCTCACTCATCTTCCAGCCTCTTCGGGTGTAAAATTATTTGCGCCGAAACGCCGCAATCGCGGGCGATTTTTCCCGCATAGCGGTACGCCTTTCCGATATCGGCTTCATAGGCGAGAGGTATGACGGAGCCGTCTTCGAATTGCGCAGCTATCAGGAATGGCCGATCAGGGGTCCTGTGTTCCGCAAGGCAGATACATACGACATTCAGTGTTTCTGCTGAAAAAAGAGGTCTGTTTTTGACCGGAAAGTTCATTCTGCGCCTCCAATGTGCGCCTAAAGTTTTTCATATTTGCCGTAATAGTCATGGTTGATAACAAGACGAACGATGGAAAATTAATCTCTTGGGTTCGCGTGCCGATCGACTTTTAACGACCCTCCTGTATACGAAGGAGGCGTCCCTGCGATTAGATTTTCTAGATCATCTTTGAGAATAAGCCGCCGTCCCGCAACTATCCGAGATGGTAGTTCATTTGATTTCAATAATTTATAGATTGAGCTTCTTGAAAGTCCAGACGCGCTAACAACTTCGTCGATGCGCAAAGAAATTCTGTCTCTGAGGCTCACAATGTTTGAATCTGACATTCTGCCACCGCAAATTGACCCGTATGCACATAGCTGTGAGCATACTCTGACTGTCATATACGGCATATTGCGCAAAGTGTCAAGTAATGTAAGTAGTATGCGTCATGTATACTGCATTATTTAGGCATGCCGTATGCGTAAACAATATAGTAATGTATTAATTATGCAATAGCGGGATATATACATAATGTAAGCAGAATATATATAATATGCCTATGAGCCGAAGTCTATGACTTCGCCACCGCACTGAGGATTCCCGTAGCCGGAGCCGGCCGCTTCGATCTGCAGCCATCGCGACGCGAGATTCCGACTGATATCGAGACCTTGCGCGACGAAGGCCGCAAGGTCGGCCCTTTCTACGTCCGAGCCAGGGCGGCCTCCACGCCAGCGGGAACCCAGTCGAGGTCAGCCATTGGGGCTGTTTGTTGATCTGTTCGGCCTTCGACGACCTGACCCTGGTTAGGTGCGCCGGCCACAAAGGCCGATTGCGCCAACAATAAAATCGGGCCGGAAGTGTTAAATTTTTAGCTAGTTGCCATGACCATTGATTTAGGCGGTCGGATACGTTGATAATTCGGCGATGACGTGAAGCGCTCACGATCATCAGCTGCGACAATGACGTGGTCAGTTTTGGCCCCATGCCGCGAGGATCGCATATGCAAGCAGCCTGGCGACGCCTACGCTAGCGTTATTGTCCTGGGGCTGCAAAGCAGCTGCTCGCTTTTCTGCCAACGGAATCAAAAATATTGGTGTTCGGCCTGCTATAAGCCTTTCAAAATATACGGTGTTTACGCTTGACGTAAATCGTCACGATGCTTTAGTCTCAAAGCATGATTCTGAGCTACCGGGACAGACGAACCGAAGCTTTCGCGCGGGGCGAATTTGTCCGGGAGTTTCAGGGTTTCGACCGGCAGGCTTACAAGCGCCTCGAAATCCTGGACGCCGCGACGGGTCTTGAGGATTTGCGGGCTTTGCCCAGCAACCGCCTCGAAGTCCTGAAAGGCGACCGGGCAGGCCAATTCAGCATCCGCATCAACATGCAGTGGCGGATTTGCTTCGAGTGGCCTCAAGACTCAGCCGGTCCGTCGAATGTTGAAATCGTGGACTACCATTGAGAGGAATTTGAGCCATGCCGCGTCCCGCCGTCCACCCTGGAGAAATCCTTGCCGACGAGCTGTCGGAGCTTGGCGTCACGCCAACAGAGCTTTCGCGTCAGATCAACGTCCCGGCTAATCGCGTAACGCAGCTCATCCATGGTCGCCGTGGCGTCACTGGCGACACCGCCCTGCGTCTTGGCCATTGGTTCGGAACAAGCGCGCAGTTTTGGCTCAACCTGCAAAGCGCCTATGACATCCGCGTCGCCGAAGAAAAGGCGGGGCAAGAAATCGCGCAGCTTCCGACCCGGCCGGCAGGTCCCGATGGGGATCAGCCGAAGCAGTCGACCTTAATTTAGTGGAAGCGCTCTACAATGCTGACTGGTGAAATCCGCAATCAGGTCGATCAAATTTGGAACGCCTTCTGGTCCGGCGGCGTATCGAATCCTCTCTCAGTGATCGAACAAATCACCTACCTCCTGTTCATCAAGCGGCTTGATGATCTGCATACGCTCGAAGAAAACAAGGCGGAAACCCTTGGCATTCCGATGGAGCGCCGCGTGTTCCCGGATGGCGCCGACGAACGGGGCCGAGCCTATGCGGATATGCGCTGGTCGCGTTTCAAGAATTTCGAGCCACGTGAGATGATGACCGTGGTCGCCGACCATGTTTTTCCTTTCCTCCGCACCTTGGGCGAAGAAGGATCGAGCTATGGCGTCCACATGAAGGACGCCCGCTTGGGTTTCACCAATGCGGCTTTGCTCGCCAAGGCTGTCGAAATGCTCGACAAGATTCCGATGGAGGACCGCGACACCAAGGGCGATGTCTACGAATATATGCTGGGTAAGATCGCCAGCGCCGGACAAAATGGCCAGTTCCGCACGCCGCGCCATATCATCCAGCTGATGGTCGAATTGACCGAACCAACGCCCAATGACGTGATTTGCGACCCGGCGGCTGGCACTTGCGGCTTTCTGGTCGCCGCCGGAGAATATTTGCGCCGGCGCCATCCCGCGCTTTTCCGCAACGAGAAGCAGCGCAAGCATTTTCATACACGGATGTTTCATGGATTCGATTTCGACCCGACCATGCTGCGCATCGGGTCGATGAACATGACGCTTCATGGCGTCGAGAACCCGGACATTTCCTACCGCGATAGTTTGGGCCAGGACCACACAGCCGACGCCGGGACCTATTCTCTGGTCTTGGCCAATCCGCCGTTCGCGGGGTCGCTCGACTACGAGGCGACCGCCAAGGACCTTCAGCAGATCGTCAAGACCAAGAAGACCGAGCTGCTCTTCCTCGCCCTATTTCTTCGCCTCTTGAAGACGGGCGGCCGCGCCGCCATCATCGTGCCGGATGGCGTGCTGTTTGGTTCTTCAAATGCCCACCAAAAACTGCGCCGCATGCTGGTGGAGGACCATAAGCTCGACGCCGTAGTAAAACTACCTTCGGGCGTGTTCCGGCCCTATGCGGGCGTCTCAACCGCCATTCTCGTGTTCACCAAGACCGGCGTCGGCGGCACGGACAATGTTTGGTTCTATGACCTGCAAGCCGATGGCTATTCGCTGGACGATAAGCGCGCGGCCCTTCTGCCTGCTGAGAAACAGGGGGCTTGCCCACGCGAGGCGTTGAGCGAGGAGGAGCACGCCAAGAACAATCTTCCCGATGTTTTGATGCGCTGGGACGAGCGGAACAGCGCAGAGAAGAAGCGTCCGCGCACGGCGCAGAGTTTCTCTGTGCCGAAGGCGGAGATTGCCGCCTCCAGCACCTATGACCTCTCGCTCAACCGCTACAAGAAAGTAGAGCACGAAGACCAGCTCCACGCAGCGCCGGCCGATATCATCCGCGACTTACGGGCCTTGGAGACGGAGATTTCCAGCGGTCTCACCAGGCTTGAGGAAATGCTGGGATGAAGACAGTGGATTTAGGCGAAGTGGCGGAATTTATTAATGGTGCGGCATTCAAGCCAAACGATTGGGGCGAAGTAGGAAGGCGGATAATTCGAATTCAAAATCTAACTGACCCAACAAAACCTTTTAACCGCACTACTAGACAAGTTGCATCGAAGTATGACGTAGAGCCAGGAACCTTATTGGTTTCTTGGTCGGCGTCCCTCGGCGTGTTTGAATGGAATGAGCCGGATACTGCGCTACTGAATCAGCACATTTTCAAGGTTGTCCCGGATGTGAAAAAAATTCGACAAGACTATCTTCGGCTGATGTTGGTGAAAGCGCTCGAAGATATGGGCAAATATGCTCACGGTTCGACAATGCAGCATGTGAATCGTGAGGAATTTCTCGGAACACGTATTCCCGTCCCCCCGCTCGACGAGCAGAAGCGCATCGCGGCTATCCTCGATCAGGCCGACGAAATTCGACTGCTACGGCAGCGCGCCGTTGATAGGCTCAATCAGTTAGAACAGGCGATATTCTATGAAATGTTCGGAGATCCTGCCAAAAATCCCATGGAATGGCGGGAAGGGGTGCTCGGCGACGTGGTGCACTCAGTATCAGACGGCCCCCACGTAAGCCCCGAATATTCCGATACTGGCATTCCTTTCCTCTCTGCGCGCCACATCCGGCCAAGTGGTGTGTGTTGGGAGGATCTCAAGTACATCTCCTCCGAAAGTGCCGGAATTCAATGGCGCAAGTGTAAGCCGGAAGCGGGTGACATACTTTATACGAAGGGGGGAACCACTGGCATCGCCACGGTTGTGGATTTTGATCTCGAAATAGCGATCTGGGTCCACATCGCGCTACTCAAGCCTAACCGAGATCTCATCGCCCCCTATTGGTTGGCGGCAATGCTCAACAGCTCGTACTGCTACCGCCAGTCTCAAACACTGACTCATGGAATTGGCAATCAGGATCTCGGACTAAAGCGAATGGTGAAGATTAAAATGTTCCTGCCACCGATCCACCTTCAACACAAATTCGCCGAGCGCCTTTTGCGTCTAAAGACTACTCAGTTAAGCACAGCGGCTTATTTAGTCCAAACCGAGCATCTCTTTTCTTCCCTCCAACACCGGGCCTTTGCGGGCGAATTATAGGAAGGCCGCTATGTCGCAATTCGCCTTCCTCCAGCCTGAATTCTCTCCGGTCTATGACCACGCCCGGAGGGCGGAAGGCGTCGCTTTCTCTGATCCACGCGCAGCTTGTTTCTATGCGCGGCTTGCCTTGGAGACGGCCGTCAAATGGATGTACGAGCGCGATAAGGCGCTGCGGACGCCCTACGACAATGCCTTGTCGGCCTTGATTTCTGAACCGAGTTTCCGCGCCGTCGTCGGTCGGGATCGCGTCGCCAAGGCGCGCCTCATCAAGGACGAGGGCAACCGCGCCGTGCATGACACGCGGGCCGTCCCTCCCCAATCAGCCGCAACAGCGCTGCGCGAATTGTTTCATTTCAGCTATTGGCTGGTCCACACCTACGCCAAGGGCGCCAAACCGGACGCCGCGCTTCAATTTTCCGTCGAGGCGCTGCCGCGAACCGCCCAAGTCGAAGCAACCACTCTCGGACGCCTGCAAGAGATCGCCAGGCGCTTCGCCGACCAGGCCAAAGCCCGCGAAGAGGCGGAAGCCGCGTGCGCTCAAACCGAGGCCCAACGCGCGGAGATCGAAGCCGAGAACGCCCGGCTGCGCGCCGAAATCGCGGCGATCAAGCTGGCGAACGCCGCCGTTCCCGATGCGCACGACTACAATGAGGCGCAGACCCGCGACGCTTTTATCGACCTTCTGTTGCACGAGGCCGGGTGGCCGCTCGATCAAACCCGCGACCGCGAATTCCCGGTTGCCGGCATGCCGAACGAAACCGGTGAAGGCTTTGTTGACTATGTTCTGTGGGGCGATGATGGCAAACCGTTGGCTTTGGTGGAAGCCAAGCGGACGAAGCGCGACGCCCGCATCGGTCAGCAACAGGCAAAGTTGTACGCCGATTGCCTTCAAACGGCCTATGGCGAGCGCCCGATCATTTTTTACACGAACGGCTACGATCATTGGATTTGGGATGATGCGAGCTATCCACCCCGTTCGGTGCAAGGCTTTCTGAAAAAGGACGAGCTGATGTTATTGCATCAGCGTCGGACCACGCGGCGATCGCTCGCCAGCGTCGAAATAGATTCGAGCATTGCAGGCCGTTTCTATCAGGCCCGCGCTATTCGGCGCATCGGCGAAGCCTTTGAAAAGGATCATCAACGCAAGGCGCTGCTGGTCATGGCGACCGGCTCAGGCAAGACCCGGACCGTCATTGCGCTGATTGACCAATTGATGCGAGCCAATTGGGTGAAGCGCGCTCTCTTCCTCGCGGACCGCGTCGCCCTTGTTAATCAGGCCGTGGGCGCCTTCAAGACGCATATGCCTTATGCCGCGCCCGTCAATTTGGTGACCGATAAGCAGACGGAAGGGCGCGTGTTCGTCTCGACTTACCCAACTATGGTGGGGTTGATCGATGAGGTGCAAAACAGCGTGCGCCGTTTCGGCTCGGGACATTTCGACCTGATCGTCATCGATGAAGCGCACCGGTCCGTCTATCGCAAATACAGAGCCATCTTCGACTATTTCGATAGCCTTTTGGTCGGGCTAACCGCCACCCCTCGCGATGAAATCGACCGCGACACCTATTCGCTTTTCGAATTGGAGCGGGGCGTTCCGACGGATTCCTACGACCTCGAAGAAGCCGTCGCCGATGGCTATCTCGTGCCTCCGAAGGCCGTCTCGGTGCCCCTCAGGTTTCAGCGCGAAGGCATCCGCTACGACGACCTGTCGGACGAGGAAAAGGAAGCCTGGGACGCTCTGGAATGGACTGAGGATGGCGAGATCCCCGACAGCGTCGACGCCTCCGCCGTCAATAAATGGCTGTTCAATGCCGACACCGTCGACAAGGTGCTTGAGCATGTGATGACCCACGGCCTCAAGGTCGAAGAAGGCGATCGGCTGGGCAAGACGATTATTTTTGCGAAAAACAGAGACCACGCCCAATTTATTGCAGAACGGTTTGACGCCAACTATCCGCATCTGAAGGGCCATTTTGCGCGGGTGATCGAGCATAAGATCACCTACGCCCAATCGCTGATTGACGACTTCTCGAACCCGGTCAAAGCCCCCCACATAGCCATTTCGGTGGATATGCTCGACACGGGCATCGATGTGCCGGAAGTGGTCAATCTCGTTTTTTCAAGATCGTCCGCTCGAAGACCAAGTTTTGGCAAATGATCGGCCGGGGCACGCGGCTCAGCGCCGACTTGTTCGGCCCTGGCCGCCACAAGGAGCACTTCCTTGTCTTCGACTTTTGCCAAAATTTCGAGTTCTTCAACCAGAATCCGGCCATAACTGAGGGCGCTCTCGGCATCTCCCTTGGAGCCAAGCTGTTCAAAACCCGCGTCGAACTAGTTGGCGAAATTGCCCAACAACAGGAGGCCGATGAAACACTCAGCAGTCTCCGCCAGTCGGTCATTGATCGCCTGTATGACGAAGTGACCGGCATGAGTCTCGACAACTTCATCGTCCGCCCCAAACGACGTTTCGTTGAAAAGTTCCAGGCCCGGAATGCTTGGGACCCGCTTGGACCCGACGACCGGGCGGAGCTGACCGAGCATATCGCCGGGCTTCCTAGCTCTTACGAGGACGATGATCTCGCCGCCAAACAATTCGATTACCTGGTTTTGCTTGCACAGCTGGCGATATTGCGCGCCGATCCGGCGCTAGTGAACCACCAGGCTAGGATCATGGGCATTGCTTCCCAGCTGGAGGAATTAGGCAACGTTCCCATGGTTGCGGCTGTAATGACGTTAATCTTGGACGTGCAGACCGACGAGTTCTGGCAGGATATTAACCTGCCAATCCTAGAGAATGTGCGCCGCCGGTTACGCCAATTGGTCAAGCTGATTGAGCCAAAAGAACGCAAGATCGTCTACACTGACTTTCAGGACGAAATTGGCGCTGCGATCGATGTGGCGCTCCCGAATATCGGCGCGGGCACGGATAAGGCGCGGTTTCTGATGAAGGTCCGCCACTTCCTGACCCAGCACGAGAATCACATCACGATTCAAAAGCTTCGGCGCAATGAGCAATTGACGCCCCAAGACCTTACGGAGCTGGAGCGGATATTCCTCACTGAATCCGTTGCAAGCCCCGAAGATCTTGAACGCATTCGCGGCGAAGGGGGGCTTGGGTTGTTCGTCCGATCCCTCATTGGCCTCGACAGAGAGGCTGCGAAGCAAGCGCTTGCTGATTTCGTATCGGGACGAACGCTTTCCGCCAATCAAATCGAATTTGTCGACCTGATCATCGACTATCTGATGGATCGCGGCGTCATGGACCCCCGACGCCTATATGAAAGTCCTTTTACTGACGTGGATGATCAGGGCGTGAGTGGCGTGTTCACTCCGACAGAAGTGAAGATTCTTGTCGAGACTCTCGCCCAGGTCAAAGCAAAGGCGGCCGCTTGACCTTTCGGGCTGGCGCTGAATATCTGCGCCCCATCCCTCGCGCCGATCCTTTGCGCGACCGCGCAGACCGCCGCACGTGCGGACATATTTATCCGAGCGCGCCCTCAGTTTGACCTATGACGCGGGAGTTGAATTGTCGGAAGCTTTGTGTGCATTTGGTGCGCTTGAAGAGATCGGCGGGCCTCGGAGGATTGGCCACGCTCTTTGGCTGGAATGCGATTATGACGCCAAAGGAATTGATGTTGCTGATTGAGAGCCTCTCTCCTTCAGGACCAGTTACAGATTCGCTGACCGAAGCTCTTGCCGCTCGGAGCAAGCGGCCGAAAAAGGCGTGGTATCGTCACCAGAAGGAGCATTGGCTGGGGTGGCTCAGTGAATACGATGGACCAGGGGCCTATGATCGCAAAGTTTACCAGGGCCGAACGGCCGATTTTGTTTACAATCATATTATGTGCCCACCCATGATTCTTTGGCTTGGGGAAGGCGTCGGTGCGCCAAAAGCAATTGTAGAAGAGGCGGCTAATGCCTGTCTCGCAGCTGGTAGAACTCTACCGAGACGATGCGCCACGATTCGAACTATTGTCCCTTGGAGTATGATTGAAGAACGGCTCCAGGCGCTCAGATTAGATTGTCCAAAAACCGAGAAACCATCTCGGGCGACGCCGCCGAAACTGCTTCAATCGAAAAGCATGAATCTACGATAACGCTTGCGGATCATCCGTGCTTAACCGCCGCAATCCGCCTTCCAAATTGGGTGCAAAAGGTTCACGCTCGGATCGGAACCACAATTCCGCCCCGCCGTAATTCATCGCAGCGGTTGGCCCACCAAGCCATCATGCGGACGCGCTCTTCCCAATAATCGGCGCGGGCATAGGCGCGGCGGACGCTATCATTATCGACATGGGCGAGTTGGCGCTCGATGGCGTCTGCGTTCCAAAGGCCGCTTTCGTTCAGCATCGAAGACGCCGCCGAGCGGAAACCATGGCCGGTCATTTCGTCTTTTTCGAAGCCAAGACGACGAAGGGCGGCGTTGATAGTGTTTTCGCTCATGCAGCGCACCGCCGAGCGGACGGACGGGAAAAGGAATTTCCCGTGGCCCGTTATCGCTTGAAGTTCCAGCAAGATGCCGATGGAGTGCGGCGCAAGCGGTACGCGATGCGGGCGCTTCATCTTCATTTTCTCGCCCGGTATCGACCAGACGCTCGCGTCGAGATCGAATTCCGTCCATTCAGCCGCGCGAAGCTCGCCTGGGCGAACGAAGGTCAGGGCGAGCAATTCGAGCGCGGCCTGCGTTTCCGGCGCGCCCTCATAGGCCGCGATGGCGCGGAGAAGCCCGCCGAATGCTTTGGGCTCGATGATCGCTGCGCGATGTTGAACGGTCGGAGCGGCCAAGGCTCCCTTCAAGGCGCCGGTTGGATCGGCATCGGCGCGCCCGGTCGCGACCGCGTAACGGAAGACCTCGCCGATGGTCGCGGAGCCGCTTCGCGGTTTCATGGCGGCCGCGCGATTCGCTGCTTCGGAGGATCGCCAAGACTTCCGGCGCGCTTATCTCCGAAATCGGGCGCATGCCTATGGCGGGACGGGCAAGGCTCAAAAGCCATTCGAGCTTGGTCAAAGTGCTTTCGGCCTTCGCCTCTCGCCTCTTCTTGTCTATTAACTCGTCGGCAATGGCGTCGAACGTGTTGGCGGAAGCGGCGACATTCGCAGCCTTGGCCAGCTTCTTGGCGAGCGAAGGGTCTTGTCCGTTAGCCAGGAGGCGCTTGGCCTCTTCCCGCGCGTCCCGCGCCTCGCGTAGGCCGATCTCGGGGTAAACGCCGATCGCGAGCAATTTTTGGCCGCCGGCGAACCGATAGGCGAGACGCCAGCGCTTTGCGCCATCCGGCATGATCCAAAGTTGCAGCCCGCCGCCGTCCGAGAGCTTGATGAGGCGGGGGCCGGGCTTGGCTTTGCGAATTTCGATATCGGTGAGAGCCATGTTGGTATCTCATTTGTTGGTATCGACGCTGTACCAACGAATGTACCAACTTTTTGCGCGGATACCAACACACGCCCTGAGACGTTCTTGGATGCCTATTAGGGCATAACATACTGTTTTTAAGCTAGTTATGGACGGCTTTGGATGCTTGTGGACGGGGATTTGGTGCCGGTTGCAGGAGTCGAACCCGCGACCTACTGATTACAAAGCGTGAATCTATACTTCGCTATTCTACGACGCAGTTTCCGTTTTCCCTATAAATCAATCACTTATGACAAACAAGCTTCGCTACTGTTCTCCAGAATACGCCCTGATTTTATTTGAACGGCTTCTAATACGCTTCTAAAATCTAATCTTGTTTACCTTGAGGGACGGGGCCTTGGCCAAGGGCAGGATCAACAAAACAAACGTCGACAAGCTGCTTTGTCCGACCGGCAAGGCGATGGACATTCTCTGGGACGACGCATTGCGCGGGTTCGGGGTTGTCGTTTTGCCATCCGGACGCAAGACCTTTGTTGCGCAGTGGAAGCGGCACGGCCGCTCGCAGAAGGCGAAGATCGGGCTTTATGGCCCAATGACCGCCGAACAAGCCCGTTCGCAGGCGACGATCTTGCTCGGCGAGGTCGAATCGGGCGGAGACCCAATCGCCGAACGCAAGGCGGCGCGCGCCGTGCGCACGTTCCGTGAGATCGCCGCGGATTTCATGGAACATCATGTTGCGGCAAAGCGAAAGCCCAAGACGGCGGTTGAATACGGGCGGCTGCTCGACACTTATGTCTTGCCGGCGATTGGCGCCAAGCGAATCGTCGATGTGAGTCGCGCCGATGTGGCGCGCCTGCATTCGAGTTTGCGGCGGACGCCGCGTCAGGCGAACCTTGTGATCTCGGTCATCTCCGCCGTTTGGGGTTGGGCCTCTCGGCGCGACGAAGCGGAGTTCACAAGAAATCCCGCGGCTCGCCTTGAGCGCTTTCCCGAGAAGAGTTGCGAGCGTTTTTTGTCGAGCGACGAATTGGCCCGCCTCGGCGATACCTTGCGCCTTGCGGAAACAGAGGGCCTCCCTTGGTCGGAGGCGGAGCCGCAATCGAAACATGGCGCAAAGCCAGAGAACCGGCGCAACATTTTGGATCCGTTTGGGATCGCAGCGATCCGCCTTTTGATTTTGACTGGCATGCGCCCGCGAGAAGTCCTCGATCTCGAATGGTCGCATGTGGATTTCGAACGCGGCGCTCTGTTTTTGCCGGATAGCAAGACCGGCCGCAAATGCGTCATTATTGGCGGGCCTGCGCTCGACGTTCTCGCTGGCCTGCCCAGGCTCATGGGCTGTCGCTTTGTGATTACCGGCAAGAGCCTCGACACGCCGCGAGCTGATCTCAACCGGCCGTGGGTGGCGGTGAGGCGTTGCGCAGCGCTCGAGGGCGTTCGTCTCTATGACCTCCGGCATTCGTTTGCGAGCATAGGCGCTGGGGCGTCATTGGGTCTGCCCATCGTGGGCAAGCTGCTTGGCCATTCGCAGGCCGCAACAACTCAAAGATATGCGCATCTCGACGCCGACCCGTTGCGACGTGCGGCGAATATGATCGCTAGCTCGATCGTCACGGCAATGGGAGGCAAGAATCGGGTTGAGGCGGCAATCGTGGACACAGAGGCCTTTTCGTCGGCGCGGCGCGGCGCGTGACGCTGCCTCCGGCTGGGAAAGCCGCGCTCCGGCGCCCTGATAATGGTCGAGCCGGAATCCCAAGAAGACAAGAAGAAAAGCAAGCTTGGCGAACGTATTGCAAAATGCGCTACGCGGCATTATCTTCCTCGGAATTCAAGGAGGCTTCAAATGTCCCGCGCGGCTGAGAAAAAGGAACATCCGTTGTCAATGCGGCTTCCCGAAGCCGATATCGCCATTATTGACCGCGCGGCCAGTCTTCGCGGGCGTTCAAGGACGGATTTCGTCCGTGAGGCCGCCGTCCGGGCCGCCGAAGAAGTGCTGATGGAAAACACCCCCATCCGCATGACTCCGGGAGGATTCGACGCGTTCATGGCGGCGCTTTCCGGGCCGGCCGTGCCCGTGCCGGAGATTGTGGAACTCATTCAGCGGCCGGCGCCTTGGGAAGAAGCCGGTTCGAGAAAGTAAGCGCGGACGCCTTGGCCCTTTCCGCGCCCGAGCCGATAACGGAGACGCATGATGTTTCCGCATTCTCTTGTGGCAAGCCCGCCCTCGACAACTGGCTGAAGACCCGCGCGCTATCGAACCAGCAGAAGGGGTTCACGGCGGTGCTTGTTGTCCATGAGAACCATCGAGTCGTCGGCTATTACGGCCTTGCGCCGGCGTCCATCACGCCATCGGTCCTGCCACGTTCCATCCGCACGGGCCAACCGCCAGACCCAGTTCCCTGCTTGCTCCTGGGCCAACTGGCGACTGACCAGAGTTGGGCTGGCAAAGGAGTTGGCGGTGGCCTGCTGAAACATGCGCTTCTTCGCTGCGTGACTGCCGCAAGGCTTATCGGCGGACGCGCGCTCATCGTCCGCGCTGTGGATCCCGAGGCGGCCGCTTTTTGGCTGAGACGCGGCTTTATCCCGTCCAAAGACGATTCGTTTCTGTTGTTTCGATCGATGGCGGACATCGCCGCATCGGTTGGGTCAGCCTCTCGATAGAAAGCGCTTTCGAGCCGTGAACGCGGATGACGCGGTCGCCCTCGAAAAGCACGCTGTACGCCGTCAGGCGCTCGGTGCGATCCCAAAGCGGCTGGAACTCGCGCTTGCCGGAACAGCTTGAGTAGGAGTTCATCGCCGCTCTTTTGCCAAAGTTCATGTGTCAGATATTCATGTGATGTATTGCAAATACATATGGATTGGACACTGGCGCGTGGTTAAGCTCGCATCGATCTCTCAGGCGCTTGTCGTCGCCGAACATTTGAGCTTCAGCCGCGCGGCGCAAATTCTTGGAGTCCGGCAATCGGCGGTGAGCCGCCGCGTGCAAGAGCTGGAGGACGAGCTCGGCGTATCCTTGTTCGAGCGAGACGCGGGCGGAATCCGACTGACCGAGGCCGGTCGGCGGTTTCTCGAAAGATCCCGTTCGGCGCTCGCCGAGATCGATTACGCTATAAAATCCGCAGGCAGCGCCGGGCGCGGCGCCGAGGGCTTGCTACGGATCGGCGTCGTGTCGTCGCTGTCGGCCGGCTTTGTTCGCGAATTGCTGAGCGCCTATTGGGACTCCCATCCTGCCATCGCTACGGACTTTGTCGAAGGCTCCACACGCGAGCAAATCGCGCGGATCACGGAGCGCCAGCTCGATATCGCCTTCGTCACCGGGACGCCCCAGGCGTCGCATTGCGACGCTCTCGCGCTGTGGAAGGCGCGGGTCTTTGTGGCTTTGCCTCAGCGGCATGTTCTCGCCCACGAAGACGAAATTGATTGGGAAGAGCTGAAGGACGAGCATTTTATCGTCAGCCGGGGCGCGCCAGGTCCGGAGATCCATGACTATATTGTCCAACGGCTGGCGGAGCTCGGGCGCAGCCCTTCGGTTGAGCGCTATCGCGTCGACCGCGAGACCTTGTTGGTCCTGGTCGGGCTCAACTTTGGCGTCAGCCTCATCAGCGAGGCGGGGATGGCGACGCGCTATCCTGACGTCGTGTTCCGGCCGCTCGCGACATCGGCGGATATCTTGCCCTATAGCGCCGTCTGGCTGCCGGGCAATGACAATCCGGCGCTGCGGCGGCTTCTCAGCCTGGCTCGGTCCCTGTCGTCGGGCCGTCCGGCGCTGCCGCGGCCTGAGATTGGTTCCTGACGTTTCGCGCTTTGGCGAAGGCTCGATCGCTCGCGATGAAGCGGGCCAACATGGGCGCGATGAGCTTGGCCGGTTCACTCACGGGCTGGCCGGTTTCGCGCGCCAAAGCGTCGGCATAGGCGACGAGATCACGGTGGACCGAAGCGGGAAGTTCGATCGCGATCTTGACGGGCTTGTCATCGGTCAGCGCGCCGAGTTTGAGTTTGGCCATCTGCTCCCCCTCAGCCTTGGTAGGGCTCGAGCACCAGATCGCGATTGACGATGACGCGGACCGGGAAGCCCGGCCGGATCGTCAGCGTCGGCTGAATGTTCAGATTGCGCCCGACGATTTGCTGGCCGGTCTGATTGAAGCTTTGGGAGGCGCCGCTGCGGATCGCTTGAACGAGGCTGTTCTCATTGTTGCTCACGCCCACCTCCGATCCGACGCTGAGGAGGGTCGAGAGCAGCGCCGCCTTGAACAGCGCGCCCCAATGATCATCGACCTGGTCCTCGAGGCCGGAAGTGCCGGCGGCGTCGCCGCCAGGCTGGCGCTCCAGCACGATCGATTTTCCGCCGGGCAGGATGAGCCGCGTCCAGACCAGCAGCACGCGCGTCTGACCGAAGGCGACCTGGCTGTCATATTGGCCGATGAGGCGCGCGCCTTGCGGAATCAGCAGCGAGCGGCCGGTGGGGCTGTCATAGACATTCTCCGTCACCTGGGCCGTGATCTGGCCTGGAAGATCGGAGCGGATGCCGGTGATCAGCGCGCCAGGAATGATCGTTCCCGCCTGAACCACATAGGGTGATGCCGGCGCGGCCAGCCGGTCGGGGCTGGTGGTGCGCCGATCGACCGCGGCGTTGACGAAGGCGAGCTTGCGGTCCTGGCCATTCTGCGCAAAAGCGGCGTCGGTGGAGGGCTGCGCGGCCTGTCCGAATCCCACGCCCGCGTCGGGCGACGGCGCGGCTGGGCCAATCGTCGGAATTGGAAGCTCGCGGATATTGGTGGAGGCGAAGAGCCGGCTGAGCCGGGCCGCTTCGATCTCCTGCGCCCGCCTCTGAGCCTCAGGGTCGGGAGCCATGGCGGAAATGCCTTCTGCGCTCGGTTGCCCTTGGGCGTTGAGGATGGGCCGGCCGAGATCGCCCGGGAGGGGCGGTCCCAGCGGGGGCGCTTGCCTCGGAACGCCAGCATAGTCGCGCGGCAGGCTCGCGAGCCCGTCCGCCGTGGCGCGGTGGTCGATGCTGTAGAGCTCTTCCGGCGCGGCGCCGTGGTTGTTCTTGCTCTGCAGGGCCCAAATCACCGCGCCGGATACTGCGAGGAGCGCCGCCGCCGCTCCGCCGGCCAGCACCTTGCGCGACAAGCGGGTGACGCGCGGCCGCTCCGGCCGAAGGCGGAAGGCCGGGCTTGGCGGCTCCTTCCTCCGCGCCGGCTCAAGGCCTTCTTCCTCCTCCCGGCCGTCGCTCATCTTGGCCTCCCATCGGTTCGGGAGATACGGACGATCTGCTGATGCTCGCCGCCGAAGCGAAGCTCGGCGGCGGCGAAGAGCCGATCGACGATGTAATAGTTCTGCCGGACGCGGTAATTGACGAGCTGGCCGTCGCCTTCAGCGCCGATGACGAAGAGCGGCGGCGCCTCGCCTTGCGCGAGGCCGCGCGGCATCTCGATATAAACCTTCGAACCGTCGTCGAAGGCGGAGAGCGGCCGCCAAGGCGGATTGTCGCCGGTGATCTGATAGCGGAAGCGCAGTTTCGCGATATCGACGCCCGCGTCGATCGGCGCCGCGGTCGCGGCCGCCGCATTCTGGCGGCGGAGCGCGATGAGCTGGTCCTGCGGATATTGCCAGGAGACCGAGGCCATGTAGGTTTTCTCGGTCGAGCGCAGCTCGAGGAGATAGGTGCGCCGGTCCGTGTTGATGATGAGATTGGTGACGAGGTCCGGCCGGGTCGGCTTCACCAGAATATGGATGCGTTTGCTCGCGCCCGCGCCGCTCTCCGTATCGCCGACGATCCAGCGCACCGTGTCGCCGGCGGCGACCGGACCGGAGCCGACGAGCTGCTCGCTTTCCTGAAGCGCGATGTCGGTGATCTCGCCGGGCGCGGCATAGACTTGATAGAGCGCTCCGTCCAGGAAGGGATAGACCTGCACGGCGTTGATGAAGCCGTCGCGCACGGGCTGAACGCGGGCGGCGGCGTTGGCCTGGTTGACGCGGACCGTCGGATCGCCCGGCTCCGGCGGAGCCTTCCCGGCAGGGACGGGTTTCAGTTGGCCCGGAAGCGGCAGCGGCTTCGGCAATTCGACGACCCGCATGGGCACTGGCGGCGCGGGTTCGAGCGTCGCGGCTTCCGCTGCATCATCGAGCGCGATCTCCGGCGGCTTTTGCGCGCAGCCGGCCAGCGCAGAGGCGGACAGCAGCAAAGCCAGACATGCGCCTTTACGGGAAGCCGGAACCGATGCTTTGCCCGGAGCCGGAGAGCCGGCGGTGCCAACAGTGAGAAGAGCGTGATTGGGGAAAGACCGCGAGTTCATTGCCCCAGCTCCTTCGACCAGTTGATGGCGTTGACATAGACTCCGAGCGGGTTCTTCCGCAGGCGATCGGCGTCATGCGGGCTCTGGATCACGATTGTGAGGATGGCGGTCCAGCGCTCGGTGGAGCCGAGGCTGCCGTTCTCGTAACGGCGCTGGATCCAGGCGACCCGAAAGGAGTCGGGCGAGGCGCGAATGACGCTGGAAACTTCAACGGAGATCTGCGCCTTGCCGAGATTTGCGAAGGGGTCGTTGGCCCGGGCGTAGTCGTTGAGCGCCGCCGCGCCGCGATCGGTGGTATATTCATAGGCGCGCAGCCATTGCCGGCGAAGGACGATGCCGTCGGCCGGCAGCCCGCGCACATCTTCGATGAAGCGAGCCAGGTGATAGGCGATCTGCGGATCGGTCGGCTGATAATCGGCATCGGCCGGCGCCACAACCTGCGCCTGGCCGATCTTGTCGACCTGCACCACCCAGGGCGTGATCTCGCCTTGCCCCGCTTGCCAGACGAGGCCGCCGGCGAGGCCGGCGGAGAGGAACAGCGATCCGAAGGCCATCAGCCGCCAGTTCTTCGCCTGAACGCGGGCGGAGCCGATGCGCTCGTCCCAGACCTGGGCGGCCTTCTGATAGGGCGTCTCGGGCTCGGGGGTGCGCCCGTAGCGCACCGATGGTCGTTGGAACATATTCTATTCCCCCTCGGAAAGATCGACGGACGCGCCGGCGCCGCCGCCGTCACCAGACTTGACGGCATGGGTCGCCGCCGACGTTCCATGGCTGATGGTCTGGGAGCGCCGCATCCGTGTCGCCCAAGCGGGCGGGCCCTCGGCCGACAGGGATTGGCCCGAGGCGACGGCGACGCTCGTTTCCGCGCCCGCCGCTTCCCCGTCACGGCCCGACCGCCGGCTTCGAAACTCGACGTGAGACTGGCGGCGGCGCGGCGCAGCGGGCTGGTGATCGCCTCTCCGCCTTTGGAGAGGCCGGCGGTTAGGACGCCGGACGCGCCCCCGCGCGATAGGCTGCCGCCGCGCCGCCGGCGAGCGCCGCACCGCCCCGCGCGGCCCGCGATTGCCCGCCTGCGGGGCCCGCGCCGCCGGCGGCGAGACCCGCGCCCGCCGCGATAACGCCGCCGGCCGCGAGGCCAGTGCCGATCGCCGCGCCTGCGCCAAGCTGCGGACCGCCCGAGACAATGCCATTGGCGACGCCAGGACCGAATATCCCGAGGCCAAGGAGCGACAAGGCAGCCAGCACGATCGCCATGGCGTCGTCGATCGAGGGCTGCGCGCCGCCAACGCCTGAGGTGAATTGAGAGAAGAGGGTCGAGCCGATCCCGCCGATGACGGCGAGCACCATCACCTTGACGCCAGAGGAGATGACATTGCCGAGGACGCGCTCGGCGGCGAAGGCGGTTTTGCCGAACAGGCCGAACGGGATGAGGACAAACCCCGCGAGGGTCGTCAGCTTGAACTCGATCAGGGTGATGAAAAGCTGGATCGCGAGAATGAAGAAGGCGAGCAGCACGATCGCCCAGGCGAAGAGCAAGACGGCGATCTGGATGAAGTTTTCGAAGAAGGAGACATAGCCCATCAGGCCGGAAATCGAGTCGAGGAGCGGCCGTCCGGCGTCGAGCCCGACTTGGGCGATGCGGCCGGGGCGCAGGAAGTCGGCTTCCGCGAAGCCCGTTCCCGACGCTTTCAATCCGAGACCCGCGAAGCTCTCGAAAATGATGCGGGCGAGATTGTTCCAATTGCCGATGAGATAGGCGAAGACGCCGACGAACAATGTCTTCTTGACTAGGCGCGCGATGATGTCGTCATCCGGGCCCCAGGCCCAGAAGAGCGCGGCGAGCGTCAGATCGATGACGCTCAGCGTGGCGGCGATGAACCCGACCTCGCTCCCGAGCAGGCCGAAGCCGCTGTCGATATATTGGGTGAAGACCGCGAGGAAACGGTCGATGACGCCGACGCCGCCCATCGTCTACGGCGCCCGCGGCTGATCGGTCGTCGGATCGGCCGCGCCGCCCGCCGTCGGCGGCGCGCCTGTGAACATGTCGATCGGCGGACGCTCCAGCGGCCGGACGCCATCCCCAAGAAAGCGGCGGCGGTTCTCGGCCCAGACGCGCAGACAGTTAGGATCATGGGCGCCGGCCTCGCCAAGTTCCTGGCAATGGATCAGCGCATCCCGGCGCGGATCAGCATTGGCCACGGCCGGCGTCGACGATGTCGCGACGTCCGGCCCATCGTCGCACCGCCGGAGTTCGATGGCCGCCGCCGCGAGCGCCAGCATGACGAAACCCATCGCCCCGATCCTCACGATCGTTGTCGCGTTTACGCGCGCCCTCATTGGTGGAACATGGTGATTGTGCTGGACTGATAGCCGGCGCCCGGCGTCAGGAAGCGTCGAAGCTGCTCCTTCCCCTGGTCCTGTGCGGTAGCCTGCTGCGCGGCTTGCAGACTCTGAGCGCGTCCTTGCGCGACGACGGCGGCTGTGAGATCGGCTAGCTGCTGCGCCTGGAGGGCGAGGATCTGATTGCCCGCCTGAGCCGCCTGAAGCGCGCCTGTCGCCGACTGGCTCGACGTCACCAGCGTTGACATCTGGGTGCGATTTGTATCGAGATTGCCGACGACGCCCGCCTGCACCCGCATCGCATCCTGCAGAGCCGCGACGGAATTTTGCCAGCGCGCTTGCGCGTTGGCGATCAGCGCCTGATTGGACTGGCCTGCGTTCGCGCCTCCATAGGTTGTCTGGAAGGCGCGGTCGATCTGCTGAACATTGTAGGCGATGTTCTGCGCCTGCGCGAGGAGCTGCTGGGTGCGCTGGATCGAGGATTGAAGCTGCTGCAGCGCGGAATACGGCAGGCGCGCGAGATTGCGCGCCTGATTGATCAGCATCTGCGCCTGGTTCTGAAGCGAGGTGATCTGGTTCGTCACCTGCTGCAGCTCGCGCGCGGCGGTCAGCACGTTCTGGGAGAAATTGCTGGGGTCGAAGACGACCATTTGCGCGGAAGTCGGCCGCGCGGCGAGCGCAAGCGACAGGGCGAGCAGGCTCGCCGCCGCCAGAGGACGAAGCTTGGTCATATCGGTCTCTCCAGATTGGCGAGGTTCGGAATGAAGTCGGCGGCCCAGCCGGCGTCGCGCAGCCGCAGCCAGGCAGACGCGAAGCCCTCGCGGCCGTGCTCGGCGAGAACCTGCTCGATCGCGGCCTGGTCGGATTTCGAGGATGCGGCGGCGAAGGCGAGCGCGACCTCGCCGAGGCCCAGCTCGAACAGGCGGTTGCCGCGCCGCGATTGGCAGTAATAGTCGCGCTTCGGCGTCGCGCGGGCGAGGATCTCGATCTGGCGATCGTTGAGGCCGAACCGCCGATAGATGGCGGCAATTTGCGGCTCGATCGCGCGCTCGTTCGGCAGGAAGAGACGGGTTGGACAGCTCTCGATAATGGCGGGCGCAATCGCAGAGCCGTCGATGTCGGCCAGCGACTGCGTCGCGAAGACGACGCTGGCGTTCTTCTTCCGAAGGGTCTTCAGCCATTCGCGGAGCTGGCCGGCGAAGCCCTCGTTGTCGAGGGCGAGCCAGCCTTCGTCGACGATCAGCAAGGTTGGCCGGCCGTTGAGCCTGGCTTCGATGCGATGGAAGAGATAGGCGAGGACGGCGGGCGCGGCGCTCGCGCCAATCAGACCCTCGGTCTCGAACGCCTGAACGTTTGCATCGCCAAGGCGCTCGACTTCGGCGTCAAGCAGGCGGCCATAGGGGCCCGTGAGGCAATAGGGCTGCAAAGCCTGCTTCAAAGCCTGCGACTGCAGCAGCACCGACAGGCCGGTCAAGGTCCGCTCACCGACCGGCGCGCTGGCGAGGGATCTCAGCGCCGACCAGAGATGATCCTTCAGATCGGGCGTGACGCTGATCTTCTCTCGGGTCAGGATGGCGGCGATCCATTCCGCCGCCCAGCCGCGCTCGGCTATATCCTCGATCCGCGCAAGCGGCTGCAAGGCGACCGGTTCGGATGCATCGTCGGAGAGCGCGCCGCCGAGATCATGCCAATCGCCGCCCATGGCGAGGGCGGCGGCGCGGATCGAACCGCCGAAGTCAAAGGCGAACACCTGGCTTCGTCTATAGCGGCGAAACTGCAGCGCCATAAGCGCCAGCAAGACCGACTTGCCGGCGCCGGTCGGGCCGACCACCAGCGTATGCCCGACATCGCCGACATGCAGCGCGAAGCGGAACGGCGTCGAGCCTTCCGTTCTGGCGAAGAACAGGGGGGGCGCCTTGAAATGCTCGTCGCTCGTCGGCCCCGCCCAGACTGCCGAGAGCGGGATCATATGGGCGAGGTTCAGCGTCGAGATGGGCGGTTGACGCACGTTTGCGTAGCCGTGGCCGGGCAGGCTTCCGAGCCAGGCGTCGACGGCGTTGACCGTTTCCGCCATGCAGGTGAAGTCGCGGCCCTGGATCACTTTCTCGACGAGGCGGAGCTTCTCGTCGGCGATGCGCGGATCATTGTCCCAGACGGCGACCGTCGCGGTGACATAGGCCTCGCCGATTAGATCGGAGCCCAGTTCCTGGAGCGCCGCATCCGCGTCCATCGCCTTGTTGTGCGCGTCCGTGTCGAGCAGCGTCGACGCCTCATTGGTCATTACCTCCTTGAGGATGGCGGCGATCGACTTGCGCTTGGCGAACCATTGCCGCCGGATCTTGGTCAGCAGCTTCACGGCGTCGGTCTTGTCGAGCATGATCGCCCGCGTCGACCAGCGATAGGCGAAGGCGAGCCTGTTCAGCTCGTCGAGAACGCCTGGCGTGGTCGCGGTGGGGAAACCGACGATGGTGAGAACGCGGAGATGCGCATCCCCGAGTCTCGGCTCCAGCCCGCCGGCAAGCGGCTGATCGGCGAGCAGCGCGTCGAGATACATAGGGATCTCGGGAACGCGGACGTTCTGGCGCTTGGTCGAGGTGGTCGAATGCAGGTAGGTCAGCGTCTCGGCGTCATCGAGCCACCGGCTCTCGGGCATGAAGCCCTCGACGAGCTGGTGGATGCGGCCGATGCGGTCGACGAATCCGCGCAGCGCCTCGCGGGCATTGGCGCCCTCTGCCCTTTCGAGGCCTTCATAGAGAAAGCGCTCGGCGCGCGCGGCGTCCTCGGCGGGCGGCAGGTAGAGGAAGGTGAGGAAGTAACTGGACTCGAAGTGAACGCCTTCTTCCTCGAAGGCGGCTTTGCGCTCGGCGTCCACCAGCGCCGAAGCCGCGTCCGGAAACCGGCTTTCCGGGTAATGGAAGGCCGGATGGCGCTGCGCCTCGACGAACACGGCCCAGCCGGAACCGAGACGGCGCAGCGCATTGTTGAGCCGGCCGGCTGCGGCGACGAGCTCGGCGGGCGCGGCGCTGTCGAGGTCCGGTCCGCGGAACCGGGCGGTGCGCTGGAGCGATCCATCCTTGTTGAGGACGACGCCCTTGCCGACCAGGGCGGCCCAGGGCAGGAAATCCGCAAGGCGCGTCGCGGACCGGCGATATTCGGCGAGGTTCATCATCGGCCAACGTCCATGATGTTTGGCCTCAGACGCTGAGATGGCCGGGGATGCGCAGATGGCGGCGCACCACATCGACGAACATCGGATCGCGCTTTGCGGCCCAGACCGCGGCGGCCTGACCGATCGCCCAAAGCAGCAGCCCGGCGATCCAGAGCCGGAGGCCGAGGCCGAGCGCGGCCGCCAGCGTGCCGTTGAGGATCGCGACCGCGCGAGGCGCCCCGCCAAGCAGGATCGGCTCGGTCAGGGCGCGATGGACGGGCGCGACATAGCCGGGGACAGGCTGGTCGCCAGCGAGGTCTTGCATCAGATCAGCGCCCCGCCGCCGAAGGAGAAGAATGAGATGAAGAAGCTCGACGCGGCGAAGGCGATCGACAGGCCGAAGACGATCTGGATCAGCCGGCGGAAGCCGCCGGACGTGTCGCCGAAGGCGAGCGTCAAGCCGGTGACGACGATGACGATGACCGCGAGAATCTTGGCGACCGGCCCTTCGACCGATTGCAGGATCTGGTTGAGCGGCTGCTCCCACGGCATGTTCGAGCCGGCGGCATAGGCCGAGCTCGTCGCCAGGAAAGGCGATGAGATGGAAAGCGCCAAGGCGGAGACGGCTTTGATGTGACGGCGCGGCGAGAGAAAAGGTTTTTTCATTCTGGATCTCCGGGTGAGGTAGGCTTGGCGGCCGAGACGAGTTTGTAGTCGCCGGTCTTTCCGAGCCCGGCGACGCGGACGAGCTCGACGAGCCGGCGCTGGGCGCCGCGTCCGGCGAGCACCGCAATGACGTTGATCGTCTCGGCGATCAGGGCCCGCGGAACGGTGACGACGGCTTCCTGGATGAGCTGCTCGAGGCGGCGCAGCGCGCCGATGCCCGTCCCGGCGTGGATGGTGCCGATGCCGCCGGGATGGCCGGTGCCCCAGGCTTTGAGAAGATCGAGCGCCTCCGCGCCGCGCACCTCGCCGATCGGGATTCGGTCGGGGCGCAGCCGCAGCGACGAGCGCACCAGCTCGGAAAGGGAGACGGCACCATCCTTGGTGCGCAGCGCCACGAGGTTTTGCGCCTGGCATTGAAGCTCGCGCGTGTCCTCGATAAGCACGACGCGGTCTGCGGTCTTGGCGACCTCGGCGAGCAGCGCGTTGGTCAGCGTCGTCTTGCCGGTGGACGTGCCGCCGGCGACCAGGATATTGCTGCGCTCCGCTACCGCCCGACGCAGGACGGCCGCCTGACCATCAGCCATGATGCCGGCCGCGACATAATCGTTGAGGGTGAAGACCGCGACGGCGGGCTTGCGGATCGCGAAGGCGGGCGCCGCCACGACGGGCGGTAGGAGACCTTCGAACCGCTCCCCCGTCTCGGGCAACTCCGCCGACACGCGCGGCGCGCCGGCATGGACCTCGGCGCCGACGTGATGCGCGACGAGGCGGATGATGCGTTCTCCGTCCGCGGCGGAGAGGCGCTCGCCCGTCTCGGACAGCCCACTGGAGAGTCGGTCGATCCAGAGCCGCCCGTCGGGGTTCAGCATAACCTCGATGACAGCGGGGTCTTCGAGGAAGGCGGCGATCGCCGGTCCGAGGGCCGTGCGCAGCATGCGCGCGCCACGAGACATCGCCTCGGACTGGAAGGAATGAACCGCCACCTGCGTCCCCGTTGTCGTGGGCTGCGAAAGGCGGCCCTGGATCGGGGATAATTAGAAAAGGTAGGAACCAGGTTGGCGCAACAACCTTACGAGGTGCGTAGGGCCGTAGCGTGCAAAGACAGGGGGACGGCGGAGTTGCTCTGATTACTTATCAGCGATCGTGGTCAAATGGATGGTCTCTTTCGTGGCAGGGGCGGACGTTTGCCTCTCGCGTCAAAAGCGGAAATTCGCCCGATGTCCCGCCCGGACCAGGTCTAAGCTCCATTGAAAAAGCCGGTGACCTCTAGACGCTTTGCATCTGAAAAAATCCTGGGAAGACTTCTGCAGACCGCCTTTTTGTTCTACTCATAAGAGGCGGAGGGAGAAATGCCCGTTTCACTGTCCGAAGCCGTTCAGACCCTTCTTTCCGGGAACGTCTTGTCGTGGACCAAATTCGGGGAGCTCAAGGCAGGCAATATCCAGCTTGGGTCGCCCGGTGCGCGACGGCTGCTACACTTCCTCGTGTCTTGCGACCAGAGCAAGGTCGCAGAGGCCAAAGAAGAATTGTTCAACGGCCTCGTAGCCGCTTGGCAGAACACGTCCTTCGATCCTGCTGCCGCCGCTAAGGCGACCACCGCGACAGCAGACACCGGCAGATGGCGGCTGGTCCGTCTGGAATCAGCCGGGTTCGGCGGCCTCAATTTGGTAGACGGCCCAACCTTCGTGCTCGCCCTCGATGGCGAGAATTGGTGCCTCGAAGGTCAGAATGGCTCGGGCAAAACGTCAATTGTCAGCGCCATCATCTGGGCACTTACCGGATGCCGGTGCCGCGACCAGGACGGCGTCATCCCGGACGACGGACGGCGCATGCCGGTTTTCAATGACTCCGGCGTCGAAATCGGCGACTGGCCCCCCGCGGTCTCGTATCCTACTACTCACCTTAAGCTGAGTAGTCCGGCCGAGGCATGGGTTCGTCTCACCTTCCAAAACGAGAACGGCGACACGGTAGAAGCATACAGGCGACTGGTAGCGCCCACCTCTGGCGAGCCGACGATTCAGGTCAAGATAGACCCGGTATTGCAGTCAGCTCCGCAACTCATCGAGACTGGCCTGTTGATGCCCGCGCGACTGGCGCGCATCGGCTTCGGTGACAAGAGCCAATCCATTTTTGAGGCCGTCAAGCTTCTGACCGGGCTCGATCAGCTTGCCGATATTGGTGAAGGCGCTGCGAACCTGACGCACAAGGCCAAGCGTTTTCTGAAGTACGGGGTGGACAACGGCATTCAGGTGATTGAAGCGAAAATGGAGTTTTCGCTTAAGCGCGCTGCAGAGGAGGCCACCAAGGCCGCGTTAGAACTCAAAATCACCGGAAAACGCGAAAGCAGAGATTACGCCCAGGAGCTTCGGGAGGTCGCGAACAACGCTTCGCAATGGCGGGCGCTCATCTTAGCATTCTCGCGTCAGACGTGGCCAGTGGCCTTGACACCAGCAAGCCTGACGACCGCGCCAAGATAAAGAACGCGGTCAATTCCGCGCGAGGCATTCTCCAGCAAAATGTCAAAGGCATCACCTCGTTCGATGCGTGGGCTGCCCTGAAGACGGCGCACACGGACTCAGTCTTTCAAAATCTGCCCGCAGCTATTGTCGAGGCGAAGGCAATCCTTCCCGAAGCTATCGCATGGGACAAGCGCCAGGCGGAAGACAGCAAGCTGCGGCTCAAGGCTCTTGCATCCCAGTTCTTCGTGGCCTCCGGCCATGCCCACGAAGATGCGAATTGCCCGCTGTGCGAGAGCAAGCTTTCGGGCGACAAACGCAAGGCCCTTGCAGTGGAACTCGCAGAACTCAAAAAAGCTGCTACGGCGGCTGAGCGCAAGCTCACCGATGCGTGCGCGGAACTTGAGAAAAGTATCCGGGATCTCATCCCCCAGACGCTCAACGCGCACTTCGCGCTGCTCACCACAATGCAACCCCGTGAATCCTTTGAAGCCGCCGCCAAGGAGCGGTTCACACAGGAACCTGCCTTCTCCACCGTCCTGACTGGTATGGCGGATTTTGCAACGACAACCATCGGCGCGCTCGCGGCCAAGCTGCCGATCTTCGAGCATACAGAAGCAGGTGAACCGCCGGATGCGCCTGCCGCCGCCAAGAACCTCTTTTCATACATCACGAACGTCCTGCGCATCGTGGCGCTCGTGGACTGGTGGGCCATTAATCGGCAGTCCTTTGTGGATAGCTGGAATGCGCTCAAAGGCGTCGCTGATGCGGAGGGCAAGTTTCCGCCAGACAGTCTGGAGGGCAAACTCGCGGCGCTTGAAGCGGCGCTCGAAAAGGCTGCTCCTCTCGACGACCTTGCCAAAGTGCTAAAAGACGCCGCGAACGAAGCCGAGAAATGGCTTGCCATCCACGCTCAACAGCTGGTCCGCGAAGCGATTGCAGGCGCTCTGGAGCCGCTTAAGGATTTGCGCACACTGGTGGCGACCGAAACAGCCGGTTCGATTTCCGCGCTGTCCGGGAGAATGAAATCGGTTCTCGACCGCATCCATTTCAAGGAACGTCTATCGTTCGAAGACGCGGCCTTGAGCAAGAAGTCCGTTCAGGTGTCCGGCAGCTTCGACCACGGCATTCGGATTGATGCATCGACCGTCGCCAACAGTTCATGGCTTCGTGCCATCCTTTGGGCGTTCGTCCTCGCGTTGCGGGAACAGACCTTGGAAACACTAGGCGCGAACCCGTTCCCGCTCGTGGTGCTCGATGACCCCCAAGTTACATTCGACCCGCGCAATAAGAGAAAATGGGCCGAGGAAATTGCCCGGCTGGCCAATTCGGGTCCAGCCACACCAGAAGCCATGCAGCTTTTGGTTGTTACCCATGAACGCCAGTTCTTTCAGCTTCTTGTGAACATCGAGAAGCTGATAGGCCAGCAGGGTATGGTCGTGCAATTGAACAAGGCCGCTGGAGTCGTGACCGTTGTTAACGGCTCGTCCTTATCTCAAGCTTATCAGAAGGCGATTGACAAAAATGATGATTCCCACGGTCATCAATACGTTAGCGAGGTTAGGATCTATTGTGAAGACTTACTCAAGATAATGTTGAGAAGCACGGATAGTCAGATCACAGGAAAGTGCCTTAGCGAACTCGTGCCTCTCCTGACTCAAGTCGTTAAAGATGCCGTGCCTCCGTTCAATCTCAGGCCGTTCAGAAAGCTTCTTGACGTTTTCACGGACGGAAAGGGCGGAAAACTATTTGATGTGCTAAATAACTCCCATCACCAGAAAGATGGGTCAATCGGAGTTGCACAGGCTAAGGATATTAGACAATTTTGGGAAGGCACGCTTCAAACAAAACTCCATACGTGCTTCAAAGTCTTTGCGGAATACGAGGCCTATTCGGGCGAACCGCGTTTATTCCCGTGGATGGACAATGTCATTCCGCTGCCTGCGGGCAACGCCGAGAAACTCAAGAATCTCAATCTTGTGCACACGGGAATTGCCGCTGCGGCCAAGTCCGACGGCCGCGTGGGAGACGGGTTGATAACCATAGAGGAGCTGGCGCAAGCAGCCAACATCACGCTGCATAATCATAACGCCTACCAGCTCACCGCAGGAACGCTCGACCCGGTGGCAACCATTGGTGACGTCATCATTGTCAGCAACTATGCGAAAGTTCACGAGCGCAACCTCGTGGTCGCGGCGTTCGGCGACCAGCTGCTCGCGCGGCGCTACAACGAAACGGAAATCCACCCGCACATAGCCGTCCTGACCGGACAATCCGTAGATCCCTATGCGCTCGCGCAGCCAGTCATCGCGCCTCAGGAGAAGATAGAGCCCCGGAAGATAGTCGGGACGCTGTTTGCTTCCTCTAGGCTTCCGACGCCGCCAAAAGATGAAAACGTCGAGTTCACCGCACTGAGTGACCTTACAGTCGTCAACGCACTACTTCAGAATGCCAAGTTATTTAAAGTGAGTGGCAGAAGCGCCGAACCGATCGCACTTGACGGCCAGTTCATCATAACTCAGTCCGTGGCGGTGACGCCTGCATCGCTCGGTGAGATGGATGGACGCCTCGTCATTGCGGTTGACGAGAACGGCGCGCGATATTTCAAACGATTCCATCGTCACGGTCCCCTCGTTGTGCTGGAGAGTCTGAACCCAGATGGTACGGCACCCGGCGAGCTACTCAGCTTCGAAGGCGTGCTCGGCCTTCCGCGTCTTACCGGCCTGCAGGAGGTTGTCGGCATCCTTTTTGAACTCCCCAATTAGCTGCCACCGAATGGCAACTGAAGCGGCCAAGTTATTCACCAGCTTCGGAAGTCAGCTGCGGGTCTTTTTCTCCGGTTCAATGGAATGTCGGCTTTGTATATGCCATAGCTCGGCGGGAGGGTCCGTGTGGTTTCAAGGGCGCCAGTCATCCTCCCTCTCCTGTCGTGCCCTCTATATCTTGTGGAATCTCATCGAGCAGGCTTTGGCCCTTCTGCAGCCGCCGGCCGAGCGCCTCAATGAAACCTTCATACCGCTCGCGGCCCTTGATCTGCGCCGCCGCTTGCGCATCGCTCGGCAGCGGCGGCGTGATCGTCAGCCAGAAGCGGATGAACAACGCCAAGGTCTCGGTCGAGATGCCGACATTGCGCTCAAGCCGCTGAACTTGCCGCGAGAGCCGGTCAAGACGGCGGGCGAAGGCTGCTTCGCGGCGGTCCGCGCCATCCGGCGACAGGAAGGATGCGACGGCCGCCTCTACGATCGCCGAGCGCGAGAGCCCCTTGCGTTCGGCGAGGTCGCCGATCTGCCTCAACAGTTCCGGCGGGAAATAGACGTTCATCCTGTCGCGCATTGGCCAGCACCTCAAAGCTCGAGGCCGTCGCCCGAATCGAGCGAGGCCTGCCGCGCGAGACCGCGCATCTGTTGACGAAGAACTCGCGCTTGGCGCGCATTGTCCTCCGGCTCGTCGTCGATCATGGCGAATTCCTCGCGCAGCTGCGGATCTGCAGTTTCCTTCGCGATCGTCACGTGATTGGGAAGTTCTGGCTCCCGGCGCAGGCCGCCATTAGGGGCGTCCTCGGATTTCTCGATCTCGGCGAGCAGTGCCGCCGACGGGCTCTGAGGTGCGAGTGCGGACCAGCTATCGAGCTTCGATGGTACGACCGCTGACGTGAGCTTGGGCGGCGGCAGAATACGCTCCGTCAGGCGTTTGTCCTCGAAATAGCGCGCTTTCTTCGCCCGGATCGGCGGCGCGCCCGCGATCATGACGATCTCATCGGTCGCCGGGAGTTGCATCACCTCTCCGGGCGTGAGCAATGGCCGCGCGGTCTCGGACCGCGAGACCATGAGATGGCCGAGCCAGGGCGACAGACGGTGCCCGGCATAGTTCTTCATCGCCTTCATCTCAGTGGCTGTGCCGAGCGCATCTGAGACACGCTTGGCGGTCCGTTCATCATTGGTCGCGAAACTCACGCGGACATGGCAATTGTCGAGGATCGAATTATTCGCGCCATAGGCCTTCTCGATCTGATTGAGGCTCTGGGCGATCAGGAAGGCTTTGAGGCCGTACCCGGCCATGAATGCGAGCGCGCTTTCGAAGAAATCAAGCCGGCCCAGCGCGGGGAACTCGTCGAGCATGAGCAAGACGTGATGACGGCGATTCTTGGCGTGCAGGTCCTCGGTCAGCCGGCGGCCGATCTGGTTGAGGACGAGTCGGATCAGAGGCTTGGTGCGGCTGATGTCCGAAGGCGGGACCACGAGATAGAGCGTCGCTGGGCGTTCGTCAGCGATCAGGTCGGTGATGCGCCAGTCGCAGCGGCGTGTGACCTCGGCGACCACGGGGTCGCGATAGAGGCCCAGGAACGACATGGCGGTGGAAAGAACGCCGGAGCGTTCATTGTCGGATTTGTTCAAAAGCTCCCGCGCCGTTGACGCCACGACGGGATGCGGCCCTGCTTCGCCTAGATGGGGCGTCGTCATCATGGCCTTGAGGGTCGTCTCGATCGGGCGCTTTGGATCGGAGAGGAAGGCGGCGACGCCGGCGAGCGTCTTATCCGCCCCGGCGTAGAGGACATGCAGGATGGCGCCGACCAGCAGTGAGTGGCTGGTTTTCTCCCAATGGTTCCGACGCTCCAGCGAGCCTTCGGGATCGACCAGCACGTCCGCGACGTTCTGCACGTCGCGCACTTCCCATTCGCCGCGACGAACCTCGAGCAACGGATTATAGGCTGCGGACGCCGCGTTGGTCGGGTCGAACAGCAGCACGCGGCCATGCCGCGCGCGGAAGCCGGCGGTGAGCGTCCAGTTCTCGCCCTTGATGTCATGGACGATGGCCGACCCCGGCCAGGTCAGAAGCGACGGGACGACGAGGCCGACCCCTTTGCCGGAGCGGGTCGGGGCGAAACACAGGACATGCTCCGGTCCGTCGTGCCGGAGGTAATCGCGGTCCAGCTTTCCAAGCACCACGCCGTCCCGGCCGAGCAGCCCGGCGCTCTTCATCTCGGCGGTCGTCGCCCAGCGCGCCGATCCATAGGTCTCGACGTTCTTCGGCTCGCGGGCGCGCCAGACCGACATGCCGATGGCGACGGCGATCGAAATGAATCCGCCCGAAGCGGCAATGTACGCGCCCTCGACGAAGATCGACCGGGCATAGGCGTCATAGGCGTACCACCACCAGAAGAATGCAGGCGGGAGATAGACCGGTATGTCCCGCGCGAGCTCGAACCATGGCTGGCCAAGCTGAGGCTGGAAGCCGAGCCGCCATGCCGTCCACTGCGTCGCGGCCCAGATCGTGACGAGCACAATCAAGAAGACGACGGTGATCTGGCCCCAGAGAATTTTGGTGGCGGACAACGCCAGGCTCCTCGGCAGCGAATGCCATCAAGGTCGGCGGCCAGCGCTTCGGATTACAAGACTTCTCCGTTGCGGATCGCAGGTTCGGCGGCGTCAGCGAAGAGACACAGGGAATGGCGTAAAAGGCCCGTAGACCGCTTGCGACCCATAGTTGCCGTCGCCTCAGACCAATCTTGTGGCCCTTCTGAAACATCTCAGCCATCTGGAGGCGCGCTAATCGTTCCAGAAAGCAGACCTTGAATGGTGCACAGTTCAAGCAGACTGTGTGAAAACTCGGTCGTCAATCCAGCCAATCCAAATTTCGAAGAATCTTGGCCCGTTTTGAGCGACCGGAAGGGGGCCGATCGCTCAAAGTCGTGCTGAGCGAGCCAGTTTTTCGACAAAACGTGAGTTTTCACACGGTCTGCAAGATTTTCGTACCACGAACTTGATCCCCCGACTTACCTCGGTGCGAATGTCCGCCTTGGCCGGCGCCCCTCACGCAGGAGACAGTCCGCTCTCACGCCCCTTTCGTCATGACCGCTTCGCGCCCATCTGGGTCACTCAGCAGTCTGATAGGCAGTCCCGTAACCCGCCGTTCGTGACAGTTGTCCCCGACCCGCTCAAATGACCGGGTCGGGGACTTCCGAATTTGACTGCTGCCAAGCGAAGCTGACGGGAAAGCGGTCGTTCCAACTGAGCTTTGTTAGGGCTAATGGCTAATTGGGCTCGCCGAACCACTGCAGCACGTCTTGCTTCAGCTGATCGAGAACGGGCTCATCTTCGCACGCTTATCCTCCCCTGCCGCGGGGTGCTTCGCCGGGCGGGCGGCTCCTCGGAAGGCACGCTTGGCGCCCCGGCGAAGCGCGCCCTGTCTTCATTCATTCTAGCGACTGATTGGTGCCCCTATCACGATTGGCCAACGATGATTAACGTGCAGGCCAGACAGAGGGAGAAGGCGGAGCATGCACGTTTCATTGTTGGATGCAAAGGCGGTTGCGCGACGATTATCGGCGCTCATCGAGAAGCATGACCGCATCGCGATTGCTGTTGCCTGGGGCGGGATTACACCGGTCTCTGAGACGCTGCTCGCCAACACATCTAAGCTCGAATGCGTGCTACTGGGTCTGGACTTCTCTGCGACCGACCCTGATCTCCTTGACCGTCTCGTCGATGTCCCCAACGCCTTTGTCACCAAGAACCGGCCGGGCTGCTTCCATCCCAAGATCTTCTATTTCCATTCCGACGCTAAGGCCGAGGCGATCATCGGCAGCGCTAACTTCACGAGGGGCGGACTTGGTGCAAATTTTGAGGCCAGCGTCCACGCTAAAGGTGCCGTCAGCGACCCCTTTTTCGAACAGGTTCGCAAGCAGCTAGAGAGCTACAGCAATTTGCGTCTCCCGATCACTAAACCGCTGGCTGACAGCTACCGCCGCTCGGCAGAAGCGGCCGCCAAGACGCCGAGGCCGAAAAACCCGGTTCTGCCTGATAATCGAAAAGACTGGAAGCGCGTCACCTCGCCGCTCGCCACCATGTCGTGGAAGGACTTCGTCAAAGGCGCCCGGCAGGATCTCCATCACGATTTCAAGAAGCGCATGAGACTGGTGCGAGAGATCCAGCAGATGTTTGCCAGGACCGCCTCGTTCGGTGACCTTTCTGTCGCCGAATGGAAGGGCATAGCCGGCGTGCTCGGAGATCGCGAGGCGGAAGAGGCTAAGCTTGAAGGCTTCGAATGGGGATGGTTCGGATCGATGGGCGGCGCCGGCACGTTCGCCGAATTGATCGGCCGGAAAAACACTGCATTGGGGGACGCGCTCGATGCGGTCCCAAAGCGCGGCACCGTTACCGAGGCGCAGTTCGACGCTTATGCTGCGGCATTCACGGCCGCCTTCTCGGGGGCCTCGCGAACCGCAGGGCTTGCTCCCGCCACCCGGCTTCTCGCCATGAAGCGCCCCGACGTCTTTGTTTGCGTGAATGGCGGCAATACGGCGGGTCTCGCCGAGGCCCTGTCATTTGCCCCCACCACGATCAGGCTCGACAACTACTGGGAGCGGGTGATCCAGACGATCCAGCAAGCGCCTTGGTACAATGCACCGCGCCCGGCTGGTCGCGACATGGAGCTCTGGGACGCGCGCGTCGCCATGCTCGATGCCATCTACTACGAGCCCGTGGAATGACGGGCGCCTCCACCGAGGCCGAGTTGTCGCCTCTCTCCTCAAGGTACGCGGATGGCTGATATCGAGCTATATTCCTGGTCCGGCGGATTTGCTGATCTTATCTCCGAAGACCGGCGATCGGTCGCTCAGCTCGTGAAGGATGGCGGCGCGATCGTCGGCAGCATCGAGCAGGTCACCAACCGACTGGACCGGACACAAATGCTTGCGCTTCTGCACGACCAAGCGACTGATCGGATTGTCGGCGTCGCCGTGCTCAAGACACCTGGCCAGGGGTATCGGGCCGATAAGTTTGCGATCGCTGGTGTCCCGATCACCGGTTTCGAGGCAGCGCCAGAACTCGGCTATGTCGTGGTCGCCGAAGACATGCGGGGCAGGCAGCTCTCGGGTTGTCTTGTCGACGCGATCGTAAAGGGCCTGCGCGTGCCAGTCTTCGCGACGACCGACAGCAGCACTATGAAGAATAACCTCACCGGGTCCGGCTTCACCAGGGTCGGGCAGGAATGGCAGGGGCAGAAGGCGACGCTCTCGCTTTGGACGTTCACACCTCGCTGAGCGTTGCCGGGGTTTCCCCGGACACGCCGCAATTGATACCTCATCGGGAACCTCTTCCCAAGGGCAGGCTCCCGATGAGGGGGGCTATCCGCCGATTGACACTTAGTCTGTGTTGCTATGATTGTCGGAGCGCCTATCGCCGCTCGAAGCGATAGCGCACCGAACCACTGCGCACCACGCGGAACCGATTTCTTGTATCCGCGCTCGCCGGGTTGCTGAGCAGCAGGACCTGCCATCGCGCCGGATCGAACACGAATGGCACATAGAGGATACGGTAGCGCCGCTTGCGCTCGAGGCTCGCGCTGCCTGCGACTTCCAGCTCACGGGCACTAAGCTCGAACTCTCCGCCTTCGTCGAGCGCGGACTTCACCTCGTAGAGATACTCGTGTCGCGTGGTCTCGACCCTGAAGTCATATCCCAGGCTGTCGCAACCTTCGCTGCCGGTGCAGAACGCGGCGCGGTTCGATGAGACCCAACAATCGTCGTTCATCTCGCGCGGGTGCCGACGCTTCAGATACTCTCGCGCCAGCCATTCGCTCGCGATGCCCATCGCCCTGCGGACCGCATCGGGCGGCTGGTTGCGCCAATCCTGCCCCTTTCCACCACCTAAACCGGTTCGCTTCCGCTCGCCCGCGGTCTGCTCCTGCACCGCGAGTCGGGGTGCCCGGCTCCGACCATACCAACCCGACTCCTGAGTTAGCGCGGCATCGGCGAGCTGCTCGAACAAAGTGGTGAAGTCGTCACTGCCCGTATCGAGAGGCGTGCCGCCAAATTCGATCGTGCGCTTCTCCACTTCTGCCTTGCGCCGAGCTTCGCGGGCCTCACGCTCTTCGTGTTGGAGGTCGGCCTCGGTCAGATCGAGATCGTCGAGAACATCGGAGTGCGGCATGGTGCCCGGCCACGCGTTCACGCGTGCGAGGAGAGCCGGCAGCGACCGTGCTTTTACCGGCTCGAAATCGATCAGACCGCGCTCGTCCAGCGCCCGGACAAGCGGCTGCGGATCCGCCATGTCCATCAGCGGCGGCGGGGTGGTGCTGTTCTTTCGACACCATGCGCGGATCAGGCTCACGAGCCGCGTATGGTTCGATGTGATCAGCTTCCGATTGGTTGAGACGGCGCCGTCGAACTCTGGGAGATTGATGGAAAGATCATCCGGGCCTAGCGTCGCGTCCGCGGCAGCGGCGGCCACCCCGCCGACGAAGTCGCGGTCGATCGTCTCATGTTCGATCGGCCATGCCGGATCGAACTGGACGAATTCCAGCTTTCGATGACCCACATAGTCGCTGAGATCCTGACCTGCTCGTCAGTCGACGGCGAAGCGTCGTCGGACCCGTTCAATCAGTCCGGGTTTCAGCTCCGCCATGAACACACCGAACAACCGACGAAAGTCCGCCTCGCTGTTGAGCGCCGGGTAGCCAAGTTCGGCGAGCGTGCGGCCATATCCCTGAAAATCGAATCCCATCCGGCGACGGATCAGGGCCTGATCATCGGTGTCATCGATTGCGGTCAAAGCATGGTCCGCGATTTTGGGGCCGAACTCCTGGGAGAGCCAGCTTCGAAGCTTGAGCGCCTGACCAAGCCGGTCATGCAACTCGGCGAGGCTATCCGCCAGCGCCCGGTCGCGGAGAAAGGCGACGATCGGAAGCAGAGCACCAACGCGGCGCTCGATGCCGCCGCGCGTCGCCGCGAAATGGTCTCGCACCACGCCGATATCGCGGTGGATGGCGCGCGCGAGCATGTCCTCGCTTGGGGCGAGCGACGCATCGGAATAGCCATCGCGTCGGAGGCGTCCTAGCATCGGCTCCAGCGTATTGCGCCGGGCGCCGATCAGTTTGGTGATCGCTGGCGCTGCCTCGAGGAGCATATCAACATCGAGTGGTTCGCTGCCCGTGACGAGGAGGGTCGGCAAGCGCGCATGTGGCGCCGCCTGCACTCGGTCATTCCCATGAGCGGTGATCTCTTGGTCGTCGATCAGAAGCGCGAAGCGGGCGCACCGGCGGAGCTTGATCTGCCGGATGCGGCGATCGAGCTCGTCGGTCGGAAGATTGCGCAGCTCAAGCGCATCGCCGAGATACTCATGGGCGAGGATAGCGACGTCGCTGAGCCAGGAGAGATGACCGGCGACGAGATTGAGGTCGGCCAGGTCCGGCTCGAACCTCGTGCCATCGACCTGGAGCTGGACGTCTCCGGAATCGGCGAGCCGTGGCGTGAAACCCCCGGTTGCGGCGAGAAGCGCGTGGACGATCGTCCCGTCGATCTCGCCGATGTCGAGGACTGCTTCACCACGGTCGGCCAACGCTCGTGCTGCAAACCCCTGACGCTCGGTAGTGATATGCACCACGGGAGGCGTCCAGGCGTTGGCGGCAAGGACCTCAAGGCCACCGGCGCGTTCAACAACGAGCTCCAATCCCTTGGGAAGCTCCAGCCGGTGCTCGGCCACGTCATTCCATGCGCGCCTGAGCTGCTCGCGCAGATCACGACGTTCGGCCGCGGACATATCCGCAAGAGCGGCGCCAAGCGAGGCGAGCCGGGCGGGAGCGGATGCGGGAGCTGCCCAGTCCCGCAACGCAATCCGCTCTTCGAACAGGATGGGTGGCAGGGTAGCGCGGCTGCCTGGTTCAGCCCAGAAGCGCGGCACGAACCGCGGCGGTATCTGGCGCCCGACCGTCGTCGACCAGCTGCTCCGCGGCACCTCGAACAGCGTTTCGTCGCGTCGCAGGCTGGCCGGCCATGGAGCCTCACGCAGGAACACTTGCAGCGGCGTCGGCAGATCGACTTTCTGAAAACCGCGCCAATGCTCGATCGAGAAGGTGAAATGCGCATCACCGTGTTCACGCAGATAGCTGACGATCAGTTCGGAGAGCGCTTCCTTCGCGGACACCGGCAGTGCGGCATGCTCAATCTGGCCGGGCAAGCGCCATACCTCACCGGTAAGATTATAGTCGGTCTGCGGATAGGAGAGCGACACCTTGCGCCCATGGACGGCCCAGTTTGCATCGAGACCTTCTTTTGCCTGCCCGGAGAAGAGGAAGCTGTTCCAGTGGTTGGACGGCGTACCCTTGCGACGGACGGCGCCTGCGATCGGGTACAGGCCGTCCCGAACGCCTATCACCCCAAGGAACCGCAACCAATCCTCGCGCCGATCATCGGAGGCGGCGCGAGGCCAATCGGCGAAGCTGATGAGCAGGCGGCCCTTCTGATCGTTGGCATCCAGGGACACGGGTGCCGCCTCATGGAGAAACAACTCGAGCGTTCGCCCGGGCTGGCTCCAGGACGCGGAGAATGACGACTGCGACGCCGCCGTCCAGCCAGCCAGGCACGGCACGAACAATGCAGCGGCGCGAAGTGAGTCCTCCACTGCCTTGCCGCCGGTATTACGCCAGACCTTGTAGGCCCAGATTAGCGCCTCGCGGCGCTGCGTCTCGGTGGCTGTATCACCCAGCGCCCCCTTTAGACTGTTGAGCGCCTCGAGCGGATCGTATCGGCGAAGGAGCCCTGCCTTTTCGAGCGCGCGCAGGCTCGTTTCCGAGATTTCGACCGTTGCACTGACAAAGCGAAACTTGCGGGACAGCGAGGATGGAGGACTCGGCGGCCCCTCGTTGCGTTTCCCCCGCTCTCTTCCGATCCGGTGGAAGACGGGTGGAGCGCCCTCGAGGCCCTTGGCCGTCGCCATGAGAAGCTTGTCGTCGGGATCGAGGAATAGCTTCTTTCCCTCCAACGACGAGAGCCGCAGCTTCGTCGCGGCATAGAGGGTGACGACGTCGTCGTAGAAGTCACGCCAGCGTCGGGGAGTTTGACGTCTGCTCGCAATTTGTTCAGTGATCGCCTCGACCCAGCGGCAAAGCGTGTCCTCGGTCGGCGAGAGCGGCAGGTGTACCGCAGCTGCAAGCGCACGAAGACGCGTCAGGCGCCCTTCGCCAATCGAGGCCGGCACGATCGCCGCCTCGGCGACCGCAGCGAGCTTGCTCGGGGTTAGCTGATGAGTGCGGACATCCGGCCAAGCATAAAGATGGCTGAAGCTCTCCCACTTCGTCGGTCCGCCCGATACCACCGGCCAGATCTCTGCTTTGGCCAGCTGCCGATTGAGCGCGGCAAAAGCCTCGACAATCTTCGGCATATGCGGACCGGACCAAGCGGCGAGGTCGATGACCGAATTCTCCGGCAACGCCATCTCGCCATCGACGATCGCGAGCGCTGACTGCGCAGCGGTTCGGGCCGCCGCCTCGAGCAAATACTTGTTCAGGGGAAGGTCGGGCTTGATCGACCGCCGATCGATATCTGCGAAGAACGGTGCGTCGATATGGCCCGCCATCGGCGAGACCGCACGATCGTCCATCGGCAAGAAGTTGAATAGCCTCGGCGCCGCGAGCATCGGCGCATTGAGCGGCACGGCGACCGACACGACCGCGTCACCCTTCCAGGCCAGCCAGCGCTTCAATGGGGGAGCTGCCGTAACACTCGCCCGAACCGCGTCGAGTACCGCAGTCTTCGGCAGCACCCGCCGAACGACCAGATAATCGGCCTGTCCATCCAGGACGATCCGCTCCATCCGCATGCCGGCAGGGAGCTCCGAGGCGATCGCCGTGACTCTTCGGGTCAGGCGCTTGCGGTCGGTGGGCTCGCCCGTCGTGCTCACCGCTACGTCAAGCGCGGATAAACGATCCAAGAAGAGCAGCACCGGCGCTGGCGATTCCAGGACGGCGCTCACCTGCTTGCGGGCAAGATCAATGGCCGCCACAGAGGCGAGAGGCAGTGCTACGACCGTCGCATAGCCTTCCTCCGATAGCCGACAAATCTCATCAGACTGATGATCGACGGTAATCGGGATGAGGTAGCGCGGAATGTTCGCGGCGACCCTTACCGCGACCGGATCGGAGGCGCCGAGCAGCTTTAGCTCGGCGGTAATCTCGTCGATCGTGGCGAACCGGAAGCAATAGCCTTCGAATCGCGGCGTGTGTCGGGTTCGACCCGCCGAGTAGATTTGGACATCGTCGGTTAGCGCCTCGACACTGCGGAAGCCCAAGCCCTTGTTGCCGATTCCCTCACCAATCTCCTTGTCGCTCGTCCCGATATTGCGGATCGCCTCGAGATTGGATTCAGTGAACGCACGGCCCTTGTTCGCGACTAGGAGCATTCCCCGGTCCGGACCGTCGATGATCAGCCTTACCGCAATCTCACCTGCTTCATCTGCTTCATCTGCATCATGAGCGTCGTGAGCGTTCTGAAGAAGCTCGAAGAGAACTCGATCGCCATATTGGGTGCCGATGACGTCGTTGAGGCTTTTGAGGCTTTCGTAGATCCGAAGCCGACGCCGGTTCGCATCTAGCGCATGCTCAAGCTGCGACCGGGTAATGTCGCCGATAGCATCGGCCGCCGACGGAAAGACGAGCGTGGAATCTATCGTGTTCTCAGGAGCGTTTTCGTCGGCCATAGCCTAACGTCCAATGCCGCCTGGCCGCCGTCAAGCAAAGTGCGAGGGTAAAATCGGCTAGGCGGAAACAACGGTTCGGCCGAAGGCCGCTGTATGAATGTCCGGTTCCGGGAAGGGAACGGCGAGTGCTGAACGGTGAAGATGGGTCGACGCCTGTCTGAGACGTCGTGTGCCGGCGAAGGGCAGCTATCTCACTTTGCCTCCCAGAACCCGCCGGACCGGAGGCGGCCAGGCCACGCCATAGACGGAATGGCCGCTTTCCAAATTGCCGGCCCGGGAGCGGACTGGCAGAAAACCACCCAACTGCGCCATTCAGGGGCATTTAGAACTCGAGCCCACGCTTCCGTCCGAAGCTCCATTCAATGCCGCCGCCGCCCTTCGCGACGCCAGCGACATGGCGGCCGAGCTGCTTCTCCAGCGACGGCGACCAGGGGACGAGCTGGAAGCCGAGCCCATTATCAATCATGGCGAACCGGCCAGAGGAAAGCGTCAGACGCTGGCGATACGCGCCCGAGACATGCTCACCGACGTCCGCCTGGACATGGGGCAATCCCGTCTCGGCTGAGAGCTTCGCCCCGACCGCATCCAGCTCGCGCCGTCGCAGCGCATCAAGGAGATCGCGCTGAAGGATGACGCGCTGGCCCTGCCGGCGGGCGAGGCCTTCTTTGGCGAGGTATTCGGCCCGAGCCGCCATCACGTCGCGGACCTCGCGTCCGAAGCCACCCATGGAGAGCGGCATCGGCTGACGCTCGACTAGCCGATGATCGAGCCAGGTGGCGCCGGGCGCCATGACTTGCCGGGCAAGGTTGAAGTCCGAGCGATTGGCCAGCACCAGCGTCGGCTGCCGGTCGTCGGCGCCCCCGAAACGACGCACCTCGACAATGCCGCCGGTCGGCGGGGAATGCTCGAAGGCCTCGACGCCTCGGAAACGGACATGATGGGCGCGGCCATCCGTGCCGTCGATCACGGCATAGGCTTCCCCGGTCAACTCATCATGGAGGCCCTTGTCCACGAGCCGGCCGATGATCGGGGACGCCGCCGCGCCAGTTTCGATGACATAGTCGCCGATGCCGCGGTTCCAACCTTTCTCGGTGAAGGCGCGGTGCATGGTTTTGATGATGTCGCCCCGCATGCCGAGGTCGCGTAGGTTGGGTTCGGCTTCGAGCCCGACCATCCATTCGCCGGGACCTGCCAGCGCGGCGAGCCCCATCTTCTCCAAATGCTGGAGCCGACCGATCATGAGCCGGCGGGTTTCAGGGTCGCTCGAACCCGGATCGTCGGGCCGCAGGTCGATATAGCCGGTCTCGTCGGCGGCCATTCGGATCTCGGCATCGAGCCGCGTCCAGCGCTCGGCGCCGACCTCCGGCTCGAGAGCAGAGCGGATCTCGTGCTCGGGCTTGGGACCAAGTTCGATTGATGCAAGCTCCTCGGCGCGAGAGCGCAGACCTCGGCTGATGTAATCGCGGGAGATGACGAGATCCTCGCCGTTCTGGTCGACGCCGCGCACCAGCAGATGAACATGGGGATTGTCGGTGTTCCAGTGATCGACGGCGACCCAGTCGAGCTTAGTCCCAAGGTCGGCTTCCATCTGCCGGGCAAGGTCCCGGGTGAAGGCGCGGAGGTCGGTCATCTCGGCGGCGTCTTCGGGCGAGACGATGAAGCGGAAGTGGTGCCGATCGTCCTTCGAGCGGTCGGCGAATGCGGCGTCATCGGCTCGGTCGGCCTCGGCATCGAACATGCGCGCCTTTTCTCCATCCCGGGTCACGCCCTCGCGCTTCAGATAGGACAAATGCGCCGACATTGGCGCGGAGCGGAAAGCGCGGCCATGATGGCGCGCGATCCGCGCCTTCACCACGACGCGGCGGCTGGTCGAGAACAGCCGGTTACGGCTGAAGGCGATCCGGCCGCGGCCGAATGTCGAGCGACCTAGGCCAGTGCGCTTGCCAGCGCCGGTCTGGGAGGCCTGATGGCCGGCCTTCTTTGCGGCGCGCACCACCTGATTGATGAAGCTCTTCGGCTTACCAGCGCGAGCGCCGCGGATGCGCCCAGGCCGGACCCGAAAATCCTCGCCGCTGTCGCTCATTGGCCGGA
The DNA here is from genome assembly GCF_045689225.1 of Methylocapsa polymorpha. Classification (GTDB taxonomy): domain Bacteria; phylum Pseudomonadota; class Alphaproteobacteria; order Rhizobiales; family Beijerinckiaceae; genus Methylocapsa; species Methylocapsa polymorpha. The sequence goes on from NZ_CP136862.1 coordinate 2,373,880, forward strand.
GCCTGACGGCGGGAGATAGGGAGCAGTGCCGAAAGTTTCATTGAAATTATTGGCCTTCCGCCTTGGAGCGGCACGCGACCCGACCGCCCGGCACGGAGAAAGACAAGTCCAGTCAAGGGCTTGGATGGCGACAGGAGAGCCGCTTTTATCTCGCGGTCTGTCGGTCGCGTTGTAAGCGTCCGGTTCTCGCACATCGAATTGGGGGTGCGTTGGCGGTCCATTTCGGGTTCCTTCGTGCATTGGAGGATCTCCGGTGGCGTCGAAACATTTTGAGAACGCGGCTCGGCAGGCATGGTGGTCGGTTCACATCGAGGCGTGGCGGCGGAGTGGTCTCGACCGGACCCAATATTGCCGCCAGCATCGCCTGACGAAGGCGACGTTCGATCGCTGGCTGCGGTATCTGGAAGGCGAGGAAGCCGCGCGTAAAGCGAGGGAACTCCTGCAGGAGCAGCGTCGTCAGCGCCGCCGTCGAGGCGCCTCTCCGCTGTGCACGTCGAAGCGGTCGACCGCCGTTCAGGCGTTCTGGGCGATGCACGTCGAAGCCATGACGTGGAGCGGATCGACCGCCGCCCATTACGCCGCCGCGCATCGGATCTCGGCCAACAGTCTGCGCCGCTGGCGCGATCTGCTGGAGTCCGGCGAGGTGGAGGTCGACTGGCGCGCCCGTCTTCATCCGAGCGCCCGCCCGCCAATAAGCACTAGTGCTAAGGGTAGTGCTAACGATTGCGCGGCCGAATCCGGCTTGACAGCCGCATCGGACGATGATCCGCGGACTTCAGAGAAGCAAACCCGCCGCAGCTTCAGCGCAGAAGAAAAGCTGGAGATCGTGCTGGAAACCGAACGCGCCGGCGAGACGGTATCGTCGGTCGCACGGCGGCACGGCGTGGTTGCCAGCATGTTGTTCCGGTGGCGCGCCGAACTCGGCTTCGGCAAGAACAAACGCGCGAAGCTGGCGGCCGTGAGACTGGCCGATGGACAGACCGGCACATCTTCTGCGCCACTTGTGCTGCATGATCTGCTGCAGCCGCCCGACGGCATGACGGCTGTCGAACTGGAGGACGGGCGACGGGTCTTCGCGCCTATCGGCAGCGATCCGGAAGCCGTCCGGCAGCATGTTCTCAACCGGGAGGCGGCGCGATGATGATCGTTCCGGCCGGCGTGAAGGTGCATCTGGCGCTGGGCTACACCGACATGAGGAAGGGCATGGACGGCCTCGCGATGCTGGTTCAGGATACGCTGAAGAAGGATCCGTTCAGCGGTCATCTCTTCGCCTTTCGGGGAAAGAGGGCGCAGATCATCAAAATCCTGTTCTGGGACGGGAACGGGCTGTGCCTGTTCACCAAACGGCTCGATCAAGGCGGGTTCGTGTGGCCCCGGATGGCCGGGATCGAAGGCTCCATCACGCTCAGTCCGGCGCAGCTCGCCATGCTGATCGAGGGCATCGACTGGCGCGTGCCTGAGCGCGTCTGGAGACCGGCGATCGCCGGCTGAAAAAGCGCTAAAACCCACGCAGTTCAAGGCACTATTGCTTGGGAAACAAGGCGCCTTGAAGTAGAATCGGGCATGCGGCTCGATCTCGAAAACCTGCCCTCCGACGTGGACCTCCTGCACCGGCTCGTGCGCGAGATGGCGAGCGTCGTCGAGAGCCGCGACGGCGAGATCGAACGTCTTCAATCCATCATCAAGAAGCTCCAGCGGGCGCAGTTCGGCCGTCGCTCCGAACGCCTCGATCCCGATCAGCTGGCGCTCGCGCTGGAAGACCTCGACAGCGATATCGCCCGCATTCAGGAGAGCTGTCCGGGCGTCGAGAAGCAGCCATCCGAGCGGCCATCCCATCGCAAGCCGCTGCCCGATCATCTGCCGCGCGAGGACGTTCTGCTCGACATCGACGACGCGGTTTGCGCGTGCTGCGGCGGCGCGCTCCATGCGATGGGCGAGAGCGTCAGCGAGATGCTCGACTGGGTTCCGGCGCAGCTCCGCGTGATCCGCATCACCCGCCCGAAATATGCTTGCCGTGTCTGCGAAACGGTGGCGCAGGCGCCTGCGCCAGAGCGACTGATCGCAGGCGGCCTGGCGACGCCGGCGCTGCTCACGCAGGTTCTGGTCAGCAAATATTGCGATCACACGCCGCTCTATCGGCAATCGCAGATCTTCAGCCGGCATGGCGTCGATCTTGCGCGCTCGACGCTCGCCGGATGGGTCGGCGGCGCCTGCTGGTGGCTGGAGGCCTTGCACGAGCGGCTGTGCAAGAATGTGTTCGCTTCCGACCATCTCTTTGCCGACGACACGCCAGTCCCGGTGCTCGATCCCGGCCGCGGACGCACCAAGACCGGACGACTTTGGGTCTATGCTCGTGAGCAGCGGCCGTGGGGTGGGCCTGAGCCGCCTGCGGCGATTTATTTGTTCGCGCCGGACCGCAAGGCTGAACGTCCGGCGTCGCATCTCGAGAGATTCAAGGGCGTGCTGCATGTCGACGGCTATGCCGGCTTCGAGCGACTGGCCGCCAACGGCGACATCGTGCTCGCCGCCTGCTGGGCGCATACGCGGCGCAAATTCTACGAGGTCGCGGAGGCCACCGGATCGCCCATGGCGGCCGAGGCTTTGCGCCGGATCGGCGAAATCTATGCCGTTGAAGCGGAGGCGCGAGGCCAGTCGCCGCCGCATCGGCTCGCAGCCCGAAGGGGCAGATCGAAGCCCGCCGTCGAGGCATTGCGTGTCTGGCTCGAAGCGCAGCTTCCGCGCATACCTGGACGCAGCTCCCTCGCAGAGGCGATCCGCTACGCACTCTCGCGCTGGGATGGACTGACGCGATTCCTGCACGACGGCCGCATCGAACTCGATACCAATCCGGTCGAACGTGCGATCCGTCCCGTGGCGCTCGGCCGCAAGAATCATTTGTTCGCCGGCAGCGATGGCGGCGGCGACCGCTGGGCGATCGTCTGCTCGCTGATCGAAACCGCCAAGCTCAATAGCGTCGAACCCTACGCCTACCTCGCCAACGTGCTCCAGCGCATGGTCAACGGACATCCCATCAACCGGCTCGACGAACTGCTGCCGTGGGCCTGGAAAGCCGGAAATCCTGTCAAGACCTGACGTCACGTGCAAACTCCGGACGCATACGGTCGCGTGTCCCTGCTCTCTCCCTCCCGCCGCCAAATCTGCGAAGAAGTCCGAGAAAACCCGAAGGGATGCGCAGGCGCTCATTGTACAGGCTCCCGAGCCGAAACTAGCACGAAGAGCCCGTCTGAAAGCGGCGCGAGGGCGGACACATCCACGACGCGACGGCCGTTCGAGGGACGGTTCGGCCGCAACGGAAGCAGTGCCTGATCGACAGTCTGAATGCCTTGATCCAGGCCGATAAAGAGCGGCGCTTTGGTCCAGGAGCCCGCGGCGGAAACGACAGGAACGGAGTTGTCGCCCCACCCGTCGTCGATCACAGGCGCGAGCGCGGCGACATAGTCCCGCGTCTCGGCCGGCAGCGGTCGGCCGGTCGCCAGATAGTCCTCGTATCGACCAGGACCGGCGTTATAGGCGGCCAGAAACCCCGGTGACCCGTAGCGATCATGCAGGTCCCGGAGGAACGCCGCGCCAGCCAGGATGTTGTCGTGCGGATCAAAGGGATTGTCGCCCAGACGGAGACGAGCGCGCAAAAGCGTCCAGGTCGACGGCATAATCTGCATCAGGCCCATCGCACCTTTTGGAGAGACGGCGTGAAGATCGTTCTGGCTTTCAGTGCGCATGACCGCGCGTATCCACCGTGCCGGCACGGCGAAACGAAGCGAAGCTTCGGCGACAATGGCGCTAAAGGGATCGGCAATGCGCTCAACCACGATTTGGTCGCTCTCCGCGTATGCCGGCGACGCGAATGGCATTGCGATTGGACCACCAATCATCATGATGGCGACGGCGGCAACGGCTTTTCTTGCGAGGCGAACCTTGCTTTCGATTTGACACGAGCAGGCTCTCTTGTGCGCATCAGCGAAGGGCAAGGTACGAGCGCCGGATTGCGGCCGCATTTGATCAAGGCCGCGCGCAATTGCTGCCACGGCGCCGATCAGGACGAAGAAAATGCCTGCATCCCGATCGGACGAACGGATCGGCGTTGTACGACATGAGAGCGAAGTGAGAGGTAAGCGGGCGCGCATGTGTTACGCTCGCTCTTTGCGTTTTGCCGGGCGGTTCCAGACCAAATGGAAACCCGATTCCTCGACTTCGTCCCGGAACAGGTTGGCGCGGATCGACTGGGTGAACACCGGATCGTGGATCAGCAGCGAGACAAATTCTCCGGCCTTCTCGCCGGCGCGCTTCCAGCCGGCGCCGACCTCGGGACAATCGGCGCTCCCGCCGCGGTGAATCCGGAAGTCCGGCGCGTTCCCGCGATCGCCGGAATCGGCCGGAACGAGGGTGAGTTCGATGTCGAGCGTGAGCGTGCGAAGTCGGCCGGAATAGCCGTCGGCCGTGCGCGTGAAATCTCCGATATGAGCCATTGAGATCTCCCTTCCTTAGCAGCAGTGCAGTGGCGTCAGCGGGCGGCGGCGCGCCAGACGAAATGGCCGTCACCCTCTTCGTCGGTCCAGAGAGCCGCGGCGCGGCCGATGATCGAAGAGGCGGGAAGCGGTCCGAAATACCGGCCGTCCAAACTGTCAGGCACGCCCGGGTTCATCAGAAAAACCTCGCCGAGATGAAGCGTTCGGCATCCTTGCCAGACGGGGAGATCGCCGCCGCGTCGGTCCCGGGCCTGCGCCGCGCCAACCTCAACTTGGTCGACTGTGATCAGCACCCCGTCACGGCAGACGGTTTGTCCCGGCAGCGCCAGAACGCGCTTCATCAGCGGCACGCCGCGCGGCAGATAGCCGCCGTCGGCAAGTAAGCTCGCGACCGGCTCCGGCGGCATGACGGCGACCAGCTCGCTGTCGTGGAGGGCGCCCATCGGCCGCACTGCGTAGAGGCCGATCGGCGCGCTGGCGCTGGCGTTCCAGATGAGCTTGGGCTGCGGATTGACGAAGGCGGCGGCGGTCGCAGCAGAGCCTGACAAACAGGTTGCTATGACCCATCCGAAGCGGATCATGGCTGCGCCCGCCGGCGCAGCAGCCAGGCGTCATGCTGCGCGCGCGTATAGGCCCGCGGCTCATGCCCGACGGTGAGACGGCTGTGCACATGGCGCCAGTGATCGGGCGCAACATCAGCTGGATCGACGTCGAGCGCCTCCACGGCGTCGATCGCTTGCAGCACGCGCTCGACCTTCGGCCAGCCATCGATGCGCAGCAGGATCTCGCCGCCGGGGCGGACAAAGGGCAGAGTCTGATAGGGCTCAGCCGGAGCAACCGCGCGCACGATGTCGATGCGCGAGACGATTGTTCCAAAATCGTTGGAGGCCCAGCGGACGAAAGCGAAGATACTGCCGGCGCAGAAGCTGACGATGCGCCGGCGGCGGTCGAGGATCTTTTCTTCGACGCAATCGCCGAAGCGAACCCAGTGCTCGATCTTCTTCTCGACCCAAGTCAGTTCGACATGAGTGAGACTGTCAGACCGGCTGACTGCGAGCCTCCCGTCACGATGCGCAGTCGGCGGCGCGTGATCGTTCATGATGCGTCTCCAGAGCTTTCAGGAAATTCGCGCGCGAGAAGTTCGCGCAGCATGTCGGCGACGGTGACGCCGCGTCGGAAGGCGGAGACCTTGATGCGGCCACGCAAGTCGAGCGTGACGTCGATGGTCAGACGGGCGGCGAAGACGTCGGCCTTCGCTGGAGCGGATGGCGGCATGTCCGGCGCCTTGATCCAGCTCTCGGCGTCGCCGGGACGGGAGGCGAAGCCGCGTCTCGAATTGCGGCCGGTCATCGGGCGATCCTCCTGACCTCGGCGGCGAGCGCCGCGATTTCGTGCGCCGCCAGACTGGTTTCGTCGCTGTCGGAGACGAGACGGCCAGTGCGCGCCGTATCCGCGAAGGCGACGCGCTGGCCGATCGTGGCGGCGAGGACTGGCGGGTCGCGATCTGCTAGCGCCTCGGCCGTCTCGCGCGCGATGATCGTGCGCGTGTCGCACCGGTTGAGCACGAAGCGGGCGGCGAGCTGCGGCCGAAAGATGCGCGCCTCATTAATCAGCTTTAGCATCTCGCCCGAGGCCCAGCCATCGAATGGCGACGGCTGCACAGGGATCAGGACGAGATCGGCGGCGAGGAGCGCCGAGCGCATCAGACCGGCGACGCGCGGCGGACCGTCTATGACGACGTGATCGGCGTCACGAGCCAGTTCCGGCGCTTCGCGATGCAGCGTGTCGCGGGCAAGGCCGATGACGCCAAAGAGACGTTGCAAACCTTCGCGCGCTCTTTGCTCGGACCAGTCCAAGGCCGAGCCTTGTGGGTCGGCGTCGATCAGGGTGACGCGCTGTCCTTGCCGAGCCCATTCTCCGGCGAGATGGAGCGCCAGAGTCGTCTTGCCGACGCCGCCCTTCTGATTGAGGAGCGCGACGATCACGACGCGTCTCCGGGCTTCAGAGAGAAAGGAAGCTCGGATTTTGTCGACAAATCGGAATGAGAAGCCGAAACGGTGTTACGGAAAGAGGCGCGTTGGGCTCGGTCCTGATCGCATCGCCCTTCCTTCCCGGGATTCGGGTCGAGGTCGTTTTCCCCAGGCGTCGCGACAGCAGCAATAACGTTAGATTCTATGTTAGATTCTAAGTTAGGAGCGCGAATTTCGCTTGTTCGCCTGTGGCTTAAGGACCATTTCGGTTCCTGATAGCACGTGGGTCCGGTTCCTGATAGCACGTGGCCCTTGGTTCCCGATAGCACGTGCCTTTCCACAGGTTGTCCACAGGCGCCTGTGGATAACTTTGTCTGTGTGAACGCCAGCGATTCGCGGCCGCCGATCTCGCGCTCGACGACGAGGAGGTAGCCGGGTAGCGGCTGCCTGCGCGCAATGTCGCGCAGTTCGAAGGCGAACCGCTTGAACGGCGAAAGGCTCGCCGACTTGATGTAGAGATGGCGGAAATCGAACCGCCAGCCGCCCTGTTGACGGCCGGCGTGCTTCCGGACGAGACGATAAAGCCAGCGCTCCATGCCGCCCGTCAGGCTGAAATAGGCAGGGTCGATGGTGAGCACCAGCGCGTCGTCAAGAACGGCGCGGTAGAACCAGTCGGGCACAATCAGTTCGAGCGCGGCAGAATTGCCGTGGCCATCGGCGCGATCGGTCCATTCGTTGATCCAGGAGAAGCGGTGCAGGCGCCGCTCATGGGTCTGGCGCAGCGAGGTCGCCACTGTCGTCGATTGCAATCGATCCAGCGCCGCCTTCAGGCGGTGATAGTCGCGCGCGCCTGTGCCGCGTCCGGTGAAAGTCAGGATTTCGCGCGGCGTCGCCGCCATCAGCCGCGACGTGCGCAGGCCGGCATCACGCGCCTGGACGATTTGCGAGGCGGCCCAGATCAGAACATCGGCGTCCCAGATCGTCGCCATGCCATGCTCGGGGATGGCTTCGACCCGGATAGCGATCTCGCCTGAGCGGAATTCGATCGGCGTCGTGCGATGGGTCTTGGCGAGGCTGAAGAACGGATAGGCCATGAGGTCTTGCGCGTCGCGCGGCGCGAGATCGCCGGGGAGCGCGCGGAACAGTTCGAGCTGCTCACGTTCCGATCTTGTGCGATGTCGCGTCGACATGATGGGAGCCGCCCCGAGCGATCAACGACGCGGCTGGCTGGTATGCAGAAGCGGGATGGAGGGATGGCGTTTGGCGGGAAGCACCCGGCCGACGCCCGGATCGGAGGTCGAGGCCTTAGCGCCGAGTTCGACCCAGGCCTGCAGGTCGTCGAGCCGGTAGACGACGCGGCCGCCGAGCTTCGAATAGCGCGGGCCGGTGCCGTAGGTCCGGTGCTTCTCGAGCGTGCGCCCCGACAGGCCGAGGAAACGCGCGGCTTCGGACGTGCGCAGGTAGCGCGGCGGGAGCTGGGGGATCGCAGCGGACATGAGTGAGCCTCCATGATGCTCTGGAAGGCCGCCGGACAAGGGCGGCTGTTGGCGATCACGGTGGCGGAGAAAGGCCGGCAAGGGGGATGGCGAAGATAAGGGACGCCGAATTCGCCACCCGGCGCGGGAATGGCGATTTTGGGCGCGGCCGGTCAATCTCGTCGGCGCGGCCCGAGGAGTTTGCGGTAGTCCCCGCGCATCATGGCGAAGCCGGTGCGCGCCAGGCGGATGACCGTGTCGCGGAGCGGCCCGGTCTTCCAGGGTTCGGAGGCGATGCGGCTTGGGTAGAAGAGAGCTTCGGCGATGGCCCGATAGCTGGCGCCGGCGAGGCGGCCGTCGAGCGCGCGCAAGGCCGCGACCAAACGATCGAGGCGACGAGCGGGACTTGGCGGGGTTCGAAGCCGGCCCCCGCCGTAAGTCGCCAGAAGCGCAATGCAGCCTCCGCGCGCTGCGGCGCGGTCGCGTCGAGCGAGATGACGGCGGCCAATGGGGCTGCGTTTTCCGGCGGATCGGGCGCCCAGAGCTGGCAGGTCGTCGCGTCGTGTCGGACGATTACATGCGCGCCATCTTCGGCGTCTCGGCGCATGACGCCGTCCGGCAAATCGGCGAGCGAGGTGGATGCCGTCCCACTTCCACCTGGCGCAGCGGTCAGGACGACAACCGACGCCAATTCGTCGGGATGCCAGAAGACCGGCGACTCGTCAGCGCGTTGGTCTGGATCGGCCAGAAAATCGCAGCCCCCAACACCGGGCTGGGCCCGCGACGCCGTCATCGGCCCTGGCTTGAGCGGCCTCATAGGCGATCCGATAATCGGGGTTGCGCCGCAGGAACTCCCAGGCGAGGCCGGACGGCTCCATGGCGGCGGCGTAATCATAGGCGGCGGGCGACCGCCAATCCTCCTTCGACATGCAATCGTCTCCACTCTGGGAATAATCGGATGCCTGGGATTGTGACGTTTTCTTTGTGTCCTCAATCGGGAGCGTCGCGGGACAGGAATCGGCATATCGTCATGCCGAAATCGGTTCGCCGGTTTTCAGGGTCGGCGTAAAAACGCAAGCGCGCATTTGAGGAGAGACGGACGCTGGAGCCGCCGTTCGCCGCAGTCAGCGCGGCGATCGAAGCAGCTCACGATAGCCGTGTTCGGTCAGCCAGCGGGCGCGCGCCAAATGTGTTTCATGGGCTCTCCGCGCGCGATCGGGCTCGAGCGCCGGGTCGAGGCCAAGCACGATGCGGGCGACTTCCTCCCAAGGCGCTCCCTCGGACGCCGCGTCGAGCAGCCGCATATAGGTCGGCAGATGCGAGCGATCATAGTCGGTCAGGCGCGCCTCGGACGGCGCGAAATCGGCGATGGGCGGGTCCAGCGGAGTGGGCATGATCGAAGGGCTTATGCACGCGAAGGTTGACGTTTTGCCAGGCGAAATTACGAATTCCATGGTTCGAACTGCTGCTATTCTTGCGCGAGCTCGAAGGCCGCGTATTATAATACGTAGCATCAAAATACGCGAATGGTGTCCATCCTTTGGATGGATATTCGACAGCTGTTCGGAGACAACATTCGCCGATTTCGCACGCAAGCGGGTCTCAGCCAAGAGGCCGTCGCCGAACGCATGGGCGTCGATCGGGCCCATGTCAGCAGCATGGAGCGGGGCCAGCAGAATGCCACGCTATTGACCGTATGGCATACGGCGCAGGCACTTGGGGTAAAGCCAGCCGACCTGCTCAACGAAGATTTCGCGGGTGATGTGAGCGTGCCTGAAGATTCGTCGTCCTAAACCATCTGGCGAACTGGAAGCCCCGCCCGGTTTCCCGAGCGGGGCGTCGCGACGTACGGCTCACTCGCCATTGGCCTTGCGGCTGCGCGACCAGATGAGGGTGTAGCCCTCGCCATCCTCGTCATCGAAGAGGTTGGCGTAGATCGGCGCGTTGAAGCTCGGATCGTCCAGCTTGACCGAGAGATAGTCGCGGCCCTCGTTGGAGCGCTTCGACCAGGCGGCCCCGATCTCGGCACGGCCGACATAGATCCGATGGCTGGGGGCGTTGTCGTTGGCTCGGTTGGTCTCGGGGACGATGCGGACGTTCTTGGTCTGGACGCTCAGGGTGACGATCTCGCCCTGGAACTCGCTGCCGAACTTCTTGAAGGAACCGATGTTGGCCATGGTGCTTCTCCTTAGCTGTTTCGAGCCCGCGACCACCGCGGCCTCGATGGCGATCGGGAAGCCGAAGGCGATCGACGACGCACCCGCAGCTCGGGGTCCCCATCGCGCTTGCGCGATGGGGTGAGCCGGGCAGGAGCGCAGCGGAGGATGGCGGCGGTAGACTTTCTTGCCTCGCGAGGAATGGCCAAAGGCCAGGGGAAGAAAGTCGATCCGTCCGCCGTTGCGTCTCAGGCGATCGAGGCGCAGCCGTCCTTCGGCCAGATCAAGCCATGGAGAGGCCGTGTGGTCCGCACGCCGAACAGCATCCTCGGGAGAAGACGTGGCGGACGTCGAACGTCCCGCACAAGAGGTTCGGCTTTCCAGGCGAAGAAAAGGAAACCCTGGCGTTCAGAAAGGACAACGTCACGACCCGGCAATCCGCGCAAGACGGCGACGCCGCCGATGGAAATTGTCTCTGTCGGCCCGGAGGCGCCGGCCAACCCGAGCGCTCAAACGAAGGCCTTGGCGTTCCCGGTCACGCGGACGAGGCTCATTCACCGCACCGAAATTTAACCTCTTCGACGACGAGGACGGCGCAGGCTCACCCGTCCCGGGTCGCTCCCGCCAATGGAAACGATGCCGGACCTCCCGCGCCCCGCCGATCGACATACGGCGGGACAAACAGCGACATGCGCGCCCAGGCCGTGCCGCCGACAAGGACAGCGCCAACAATCGCGAAGGCCTCGCGCCAGGCTTCGGACGGTATGCCGATATGGGCGAGCCCAAACGTCGCGTGGTAGCCTGCGATGGCGGCCGGCACGGCGAAGAGGAGCGCGATTGCGGCGCGGATGAGCGGCGTACGCACCGTCGCAAAGGCGATCTGCCCGATCGCCAGGGTCGCGCCGCCGGCGAGAACGCCAACAACAAGCGCGCCGATGACGCCCGAGCCGCTGTGAAAGGCGGCGAGTCCCGCCGTCAGGCCCGCGAAGAACGGGAGCGCGTAGACCGCGAGCGTGAACAGCAGCCAGCAGAAGAAGCCGATGCCGAAAACACTGAGAACGATACCGACGACAAGCATGGTGGAGACCTCCGTGACAAAGGGTCAAACGGGCGCGCCTTCCACCACCACCACGGCGCAGGACTGAGTATAGCGGACGACGATAGGCGGCGGCACCCGTTCAGTTAGAAGATTGCTTTCGGAAATGGCATTCCGGGCCGACCTGCGCCGAGGTCGTGAAGCTGGGCAGAGGCTCTGTGGCAAGCGGCTTGGCGGCGTTTCTGGCGCTTGGGATCGTGGACCCAGAAGATTCTAGCCCGTTGGGCGGGTCGAGCGCTGCAGGGCTTCTCAAATCCGGTATGCTGAGCTATGGTTGCAGCGTTTCATCTGCCACAATAGGAGAGGACCGTCCCATGCCAACCAAAGCTGAAGTCACACAAAAAATTGAGGGTCTGCGCGATCTCGCCAACCAACTCCCCGCCGGAGCGGGTAAGGTGGCGATCGGAAACATGGTCGCCAAGATGAGCACGCTCGCTGATTCCGTACTTAACGACGACGGGACAACGCATCCGCTTGCGACGACTTTTGTTCCGGCTCGCGGATTGTCTCCGACCGCGCTCTCTGACGGCGACGGCCATGCGGTGACGTGCTGTTAAAACACACTCAGCGTCGTCACATTTTGTTATTGGAGGGGGGATGGGCCACTTTGCTGAAGGGTACATATATGTCCCCCCTCACATTATTGCGCGTTCAGAACCGCTCTACCATGACGGATGGATCGCATTTAACTCCAAGACGTCGACTACGTTCGAGCTGACAGCTGCCGAATACTTTCTTTTAGAGGAACTGCAAGAGACAGGACTACCAGCGAGCGATTTTTCTAGGATTTGGCCGCTTGTATGCGGTAAGGATACGGCAGAAGAGCGTTCAGCATTGTTGTTGGACGGCGGCGTTTTGCATTGGTCTGATAACCCCATTGCCGGTGCGCTTCGCAAAAAACGGACTCCCCGCCTCAGGGATGACAAATCAAATTCGCTAGCATTTCTTAGCAGTCCAACCGAGCTAGAATTATGTATAACTCGGCGGTGTAATCAAACGTGCTTTCATTGCAATGTTTCAGCGGTCTCGCTAAAAAAGAGAGAAAAATCTGATACTGATTTTTGGATAAATTTGCTCGATCAAGCTGAAGAACAGCGGGTTTTGAGGGTTACCTTGACGGGTGGTGAGCCGTTCTCACGTCGCGATTTCACTGAAATTTTGACTCATATAAGTCGAAAGCCATTTGCCACAATATTACTGACAAACGGAACGTTGATTTCTGATGATCAGATTGGATTGATCCGAGGTGGATCAATAACGTTGTCTGTATCGATAGATGGTGTTGATGGGCAGCAGCATGATTCCTTTCGCCGGTCTCCTGGTGCTTTTGATGCGACCTTAAGAACGCTACGACGATTGAACGAGGCTGGCATTCAGTTTGTGATTAGCAGCGTGTTGCACGAAGGAAATGTTGCTTGTGCGACAGAATTTTTGACGCTTGCGAACAAGGTCGGAGCAGCTCGTCTTGTTGTAGTCCCGATATCGGCTGTCGGACGCGCTAAATCGCTTGGTTCAAGTGGGCAATTTCCACTTAGAGAGCGCATGTCGAATGCGATCACTTCGCTCAGAAGGGCTGCGATGGAGACTCCAGGTTTGGATGTGATAATCGGCAACCCAGACCCCGCTGTCAGAGAGCTGGTAACCATAAAAGACAGACATTCCGGTGCTACGGCGATGTCTAAGAGGAACCCAGGACTGTGTAAGGCGGGCGTATACTCGATGGCTGTTGATGAAGATGGATCAGCATATTCTTGCCTTCGTGGACTTCAAGAGCGAATCTACCCAATAGGCAATCTGAAATCGCAGACATTGGCAGAAGTGTGGTCTACATTAGGTTGGAACGAATTTCGAGATACGAATAAGCCTATGGTTCCCTGTCGTGTTGAGGAGATAGGATCTCGGCGGAGAAGCTGAGTTATTGCAGAGTTTCGGGCCGTAGACGTCTTCTCTACGTTGATCCAGTCATTCGGATCCTGTCATCGTGATGGGTCTCTGCGAGCGCGTTGCCGCGCAGAAGAAGACTACGTGCGGGTGGGGTGATCACCCGCATGCCCGCACGCCGCCGCCCCCGAATTTCCAAACTGGGATGCCGAGCTTCTTGGCCTTGTCGGCGAGGTTGTCCTGAATGCCGGTGCCGGGGAAGACCATGACCCCGATCGGCAGGACGTCGAGCATCTGGTCGTTGCGTTTGAACGGCGCGGCCTTGGCGTGCTTGGTCCAGTCGGGCTTGAAGGCGATCTGCGGCACCTTGCGGTGGTCGGCCCATTTGGCGGCGATGCGCTCGGCACCCTTCGGCGAGCCGCCGTGCAGCAGCACCATGTCGGGATGTTTGGCGTGGACGCGGTCGAGCTTGTCCCAGATCAGGCGATGGTCGTTGAAGTCGAGCCCGCCGGTGAAGGCGATCTTGGGTCCCGCGGGCAATAGCACTTCGTTTTCGGCCCGGCGCCTTGCGGCGAGGAAGTCGCGGCTGTCGATCATCGCCGACGTAAGCGTGCGATGATTGACCATCGAGCCCGAACGCGGCCGCCAGGACGAGCCGGTGTGGCGCTCGAACTGGCCAGCGGCCTGATCGCGGAAGAACTCCATGCAGTTGCGGCGCTCGATCAGCGTCTGGCCTTCGGCGGTGAGGCGTTCGAGCTCGACCGAGCGGATCTCGGAGCCGTCCTGCTCCTTTTGGCTGCGCCGCTGCGCGCGCTCATTGTCGTCGAGTTCGCGCTCGATCCGGCCGACGGCGCGATGGAAGAGATTGACGGTCGACCAGAGCAGATCCTCGAGGTCGGGTTTGAGGCGGGTGTCGCCCAGGGCCACAACGAGGGCGTCGAAAATGTCAGCGATACTGCCGGCGATCGCCTGCGCGTCGGGCAGCGGTCTCGGGTCGGGTTCGTCCTGGAAGGGACGGTACCCATAGAGCTGGAGTTCAGAGAGGACATGATCGGTCGGAGATGACGCATGCGGTGGCTCAAAGCCGGCGTCGTCGTGGTCTGTGGTCATGGGTGCGTTCCTTCGTCGGATCGACCGCGCCCATCGCGGCCTTCATGGCGACAAAGGCGGCGGGCGGACCGGACTTGCACCCGCAGCGAAGCGGAGGGCCGAAGCGTCAGCGGAGGATGGCGAAGCCCGATTGTTTTACTTCGCGATGCAAAGCGCGGCTTGCCGCGCGGCGGAAAAGAATCGGGCGCAGCCATTGCCGGTCAGGGCCGCTTGCCGCCCGATCGCCCTCTCAGAAGGCCGTAGGCTCGGTCCTCTCCGACTCTCAAGGGAAGCATGGCCAGCCTGCCCGACGCAGGACGACGGCGATGCCGTCACCCTCGCAATCTCTCGTCCCGACCTATGCCGCCAGATCCAGGAAACGGGCTGCGTCCTGCGGCGCGATCTGTATGCGGAGCGCTGCCCGCATGGCGCTGGCGCCGAGAATGCGCAGATCCTCGTTGAAATCTCCGAGTGTCGGCGACAATACGATCGCCTCGATCCCAGCCTCCCGCGCTCGGTCGATCAGCGCCGCCATCGCGCCGTCGCCAGCTGGATCGTCATCGCGTGCGATGTAAAGGCGGCGCAAGCTGTCCGGGAAAAGGATGGCGGAGAGATGCGCCGCCGAGAGCGCCGCCGCCGTCGGCATGATGGGCAGCGCCGATCGCAGCGACAGCATGGTCTCGATGCCTTCGCCCGACGCCATCACGTCGTCCACCGCACCGAAGCGGACCGCGTGCCCGAGCAGATTGCCCATCGCGCGTCGCGGGGTGTCAATCGCCGCTTTGCCGAGCGTCGCCGCGCTGAAACCGCCGGGGTCGAGCCAGGTGCGATGCGCCCCTGTCAGATGTCCGGAGCGATCGGTGACGGACGCGATCATCGCCGGCCAGGTCTCGGTCTGCGAGTGCTCGTCAGGCCGGTAGTAGCAGCGCGGATGGAAACGCAGCGATTCGGTTTCGTGCAAAGCCGTAATGCCGCGTTTGCGGAGATACGTTTCTGCAATAGTGCCCGCAATCGGCTGCGACATGGCGAAGAGCCGCCGTGCTGATTCTGGCGATCCAGCATGGGCCAATGATGGTTTCCGCCTTGGCTGCGGATCAGGCTCAAGGCGCCGCAGGCTGAGAAAGGTCCGGGCTTCGTCTGCAACGTCCTTGAAGTCGACGAGGCCGCAAGATTCGCGAATGACGTCGAGCAGGTCGCCATGCTCGCCAGTGGCGGCGTCGGTCCATTTGCCGGCGGCGCCTTTGCCGGATTCGGGGCCCTTGAGGCGCACGAACATCGATCGTCCAGGCCCATTCCTCACGTCGCCGACCAGCCAGTAGCGGCCTTCGCGGCGACCGTTGGAGAGAAAGCGCCGGCACACAGCTTCTGCCTGCCTGGCGAGGCGGCGCGCAAGCTCCGAGGCATTTTCCCTCATCGCATCCTCTGAGACGAAATAGGCCCGCCGTCGCCGGCGGGCCCAGGAGTCTGGCTTGTTGCTGCTTCGCTACTCGGCCGCGGTCACGTGCGGTTCGGCCGCGACCGGCTCATCTTCAGTCGAGGACTCGGTTTCGACCACGACCGTTTCGTATCCGTCGGCCGCCATTTTTACGCCGGTGGATTCGATCGTGGAGACCGCCTCCTGTTCCGAAGCCGAAGATGGGGATGTGATGGCCCGGCCTGGCGTGCGCAGCGGTTCCGGCAGCCAACCCGAGCCGGCAAGCAGCGCCTCGGCCTTTTCGGCCATGTCGCCCTTTTTCAAGTGGTCGATGAGCTGCGCCGCGCGTTCGCCTTTCGCCTCCCGCACCGCGCCGAGAATGCGCGCCTTGGTGACCCGGCCGAGATAGGTGTCAACAGTCGGAGCCCAGCCGGCGGCGACCATGTCGAGGTCGAGCGCTTCGGCTAGGCGATCCGCATGGGCGAGCGCACGGGGTCGACGGTTATACGGCTCGAATATCGCGTTCACCGACAGCGAGATGCAATGCGCGAACAGCGCCTGGCGGCTGTCGCCGTCAAACGCCATCAGCACATCCCACAGCTCAGTCGGCTCCTTGGGCAGAGCGGCGATCCAGGCCTGGCAGCGACGATCGAAGCCGGCGGCGAGCTCGGTGTCGTTCAGTCCCGGCGCCTGGGCGCTGAAGGCGACGCTCTTCAGATCGAGTTCGAGGCAGGAATCGGCCGCGTAGCGATAAAATGCCTTGAGGCAAAGCGCATGCAGGGCCGCCAGGAAAGCGAGGTCGGGCTGCTCGCCGAGCGCGCAGCGGAGCGCGAGCGTCCGGTGCGCCGTCAGTTCCGTCATCAGCCGGTCGGGAATGGGCTTGAGCCCATCATCCTCTTCCGGCTCCGGCGGGTTTAATGCATCCCCCTGCACGGTTTCGACATCGGTGTGTACGCGTGCGGCGATAGCCTGCTGAGCATCGTACCCCGGGTCGACTTCCGGTTCATGTTCGACCGGCGTTTCGTCCTCGGGACGGACATAGCCCCGCTCGACCCTGAGATGGCCTGAGCCGTCGATGCTGACGAAAGCGCCCGCGCGCGCGATCTCGGCTGGATCGAAACGGATAGGCCGATCCTCGAAGTCGGCGAGCGTCGTTTCGATTTCGGCCAGACGCCGCTCAACATCCTCGGCCGGTTCCTCGGCTCCCGCGTAGGTCTCCTCGAGCCGGTCGTATTCGGCCTGGAGCGCGTCGCGCGCCGCTTCTTCGTCCGCTGTGAGCGGGATTTCCTCGCCCCGGAGCTGACGCAGGCCATAGGTGTGGCCATAGGCGAAGTCAGGCGCGATCTCGATCCACTTCCAACCTTCGGCGCGAATCGACTCAGCCTCGCGGTCGAGCTTTTCAGCGACGAGGCGATCGACGAGGGCGACGTCCTGCAGCCAGCCGCCGTCGTCGCCCTGAAAAAGATCTCGCATGATCGCGCCGCCGGCGTCGGCATAGACCTCCAGTCCGATGAGCTGAGCGCGCTTGTCGCTCGCCCGCACCGCGCCTTCCGTCAGCATGCGGCGAATTGCATAAGGTTCCCTGGCATAGGACTGGGCCAAGCGCTCGAACACCTGCTCCTGGCGGGCATGGTCGCCGTTGACCGTGAAGGCCATGAGCTGGTCGAGCGTGAGCCCGTCTTCCGCGTAAACGTCGAGCAGCCGGGGCGACACGGAGGCGAGCCGCAGACGCTGTTTCACGACCGCGACCGAGACGAAAAACGCGGCCGCGATCTCCTCCTCGGACTGGCCCTTCTCGCGCAATGTCAGGAACGCGCGGAACTGGTCGAGCGGGTGGAGCGGCGCGCGCTGAATGTTCTCGGCGAGCGAGTCCTCCTCGGCGATCCCACCCTCGCGCACGACGCAAGGGATGGGCGCGGTCTTGGCGAGCCGCTTCTGCTTCACCAGCAGTTCGAGCGCCCGGTAGCGGCGGCCGCCGGCCGGAATCTCGAATATGCCGGTCTCATTGCCTTCGGCGTCGCGCACCGGCCGGACGGTAAGGCTTTGCAGGAGCGTGCGGCGGGCGATGTCCTCAGCCAGCTCCTCGATCGAGACGCCGACCTTGATCCGCCGGACGTTCGATTGGGACAGGATGAGCTTGTTGAAGGGAATGTCGCGCGAGGCGCTGAGGGTGATCTTCTGAACGGCAGTCGCCATGGGATGATGCTCCGCGACGGACGGCCGAAAGCCTCTCTCTCAGCCCTAATCCATCACGAAGCGCAGCGCCGCCCTTTTCCTCTGAGGGCAGCGCCGCAAAACCGACGATCAGGAAAGGCGGGAAACCACGAAGCCGGAGACACGGCGTTCCGCATCTCCCGCTTTCCGGGAATCAGGGCGCCCGGCCGAGCAGCTTCTTCGCGCGCGCTTCCAGATCGAGCCGCGCGTCCTGGTGAGTCTTGTCGCGCGCCACCGCCGTGATGCCCTGCACGAAATCGAAGACGCTCTCGGGCTTGCGCCCTTCCTCGGCCAGCACCGTCTCGATAATCTTCGCCGTCTCGGTCCTGGAGAAGCCGCGCTTGCGCAGGAACTCGCTGCGATCGTCGTCGGTGCGGGCGACGATCTTCTCCCGCGCCGCCTTGATGCCGTTGACGAAGGGCATGGGCGAGGAATTGGCGAAGCGGGTCAGCGCCGGGGCGGCCTCGTGCGCGAAGCGCGAGGCCGCGTATTTGGAGTGGCGGATGGTGATCTCCTCGAAATCCTCGACGCCCCACAGGTTTCTGTTTTGGCAGACGGCGCGGAGATAGAAGCTCGCCATCCCGAGCGTCTTCGCGCCCACCTCGGAGTTCCAGCAATAGAAGCCCCGGAAATACAGATCGGGCGAGCCGTCCGGCAGCCGTCCGGCCTCGATCGGGTTAAGGTCGTCGACCAGAAACAGGAAGACGTCGCGATCGGATGCGTAGAGCGTCGTCGTGTCCTGGGTGATGTCGACGCGCGGGTTGTAGACGCCGGTCGACCAGTCGAGCACGCCCGGCACCTTCCAGCGGGTGTCGCCGGTTCCGTTGCCGGCGATGCGCTGCACGGTTGAGACCAGCTCGTGGTCATAGATGCGGCCATAGTCCGGACCGGTAACAGCGCGCAGCTCGACGCGACCGTCTTCGATCTCCAGCGTCTTCACCTGCTCGGCGCGGTGCGAGGTCAGGCCATATTGCAGGTTGATGCCGGCGAGCGGCGCGGGGAGCTGGCGCAGATAGGCCCCTGGCGCGCCGACGAGGCTCGCGAGCTGACCAAAGCTCCAATGCGTCGGCGCAATCGGCGCATCCGAACTGGGCAGCATCAGCGTCAGACGCTCGGCGTCGTCGCGGCTGGCTTCCACCCGGATCGCCGCGCTCTCCACCGTCCGTGTTCGGCTGCGCTCGGTCCGGCCGCGGACAGCCGCGAACAGGTCGGACAGGGACAGATAGCGTTCGTCTGCCGGCCGCGAGAACCACTCCGACGACACGCGGCCGACGCGCTCGCCGCGGCTCACGTCCACCTTGTAGCCGCCGATATGATCGCGAGCGGCGTCCAGAACTTCCACATTGGTCATGGGTCGTCTCCATGACGGGCGCCGGAGGCCTCTCCTCCAGCCCTCAACCCGTCACGGCAAACCTGTCTGCACTCTCACTCTCGCCGACGTTGCGGGGGCACGCCTCATCGGTGCGAGCAGCGACAACTGCGGCGGCCACGCGGCCTTACCCTTTCGGTAAAATCTCGGGCCGCGTTTAGTTTTCCCTGGGCCCGAACATTCGACTGCGTGGAAGACATGGTGCAGCTCGATGGCTCGGAACCGATCTGTCGAGGATCGCGGACCGATTCGCACGTTGCCGGGCAATTTGATCCTCTTATTATTTCGACAAACTATCGCACCCAAGTCCCAATAACTGCAGTCATTAAGACCGGTCGTGCAACGGGGCCCACAGTTTCATACATATTAAATTGCAAAAGCGTTCAGTTTGCCGTAGCTATGGAATCTTCGTCATGGTATCGTACATTTCTCGTAGGGACGGAGCTTAAGACCCACTAGATATAGTTCAGAAATAGGCCCATGTGAGACGGCAAAGGGTGTTTTGAGGCGCAGTTATTCATGACGACGATTGCATTCAATGGACTCTCTGAAGGCGCGGTAAATGGGTCGGTCGCGGCAGTCATCACCATCTGCACGCATCGAAAGAAGGCGCGACCGCTTTCCGCGGCGACGCCAGTTTCTTTGCGCATTGATTCACAAGACGCCGTGCAATCTGTTTGGAACGAGAAAGTCCGGACGCTGCCGGCGGACGCCGTTGCGAGCGCGCTCTACGCCGGGCGTGGGTTTGGGCTCGCGACTCAAGCGGCGAAGATCGCTATGAGCAAACTCTATATCCTGTCCGCGGGCTTGGGCTTGGTAGCGGGTGACCGACGGGTGCCAGTGTATGGACTCACGGTGTCCTGCGGACATGCTGAGTCCATTGCGTCCCGAGTCATAGGCGAACTCGATGTCGCAGCCTGGTTTTCCGGCCTGCTCTCGGGCCCGCATTCGGATCAATGGGCAGATGCAGTCGGCCTGGGTTCAGGGCGGGTCCTCATTGCGCTCACTCGCCCCTATGCGGAGATGGTAGGTCAAAGCTTGAGCGCATTGGAACCGCAGGCCCTGGCGCGATTGCGAATCTTCGGCGCATCCCTCGGCTGCGCCCTGCCAGCCCTCCTGCATCCAGCGCTTGCTCCCTATGACGACCGGTTGGATGCTATCCTCCCCGGCACCCGCGCTGATTTTTCCCAGCGGGCTCTTTTCCATTTCGTCCGTTCAGTCGCCATCACGCACCAAGCGCAAGACCGCGACGCCGATTATGCTGCCGTGGAGGCCGCCCTCGCCGGGGTAGCGCCTCCCGACAGGCCGCGTCGCATGCGCCGAACAGACGAGGAAATTCTGCAGCTGATTTTGACACGCCTGCCGTCGCAGGCAGGTATCGCGCGGATCCTACGGGCTCTTCGGGACGAAGAGGGTATTGCCTGCGAACAATCGCGGTTCGGTCGCCTCTACCGAGCCGCACTCGAACAGAGGGCAGCGGCATGACGCGTGCGCGAAAGAGCATGGAAGCAACCCTCGCTGTTCGCGCCGTCCGCACTGAGCAGGCGGATACGGCTGTGTACGCATTTTTTGTCGCTGGCGCCGACCTTTTGAAGATCGCCGAGATCAGCCGCGTCCATAGGGATGGTGAAGGATCGCTACAAGGATTTCAGCGCAAAGGCATCAAAAGCCACGTCCAGGCGATCACGGAGTTCCTCGATCAGGGCCCGGTGCTCTTCCCGAACGCCATCATTCTCGCGATTTCACCTCGGGCGCGCTTCGTTCAGGCAAGAGGCGAAAAGCCTGGGGGCGACATACGGTCCTGCGAGGCGGGGACGCTGCGGATCCCACTACCAAGCGACGGGTCAAAGGCCGCTTGGATTGTCGACGGCCAGCAGCGTTCTATTGCGCTTTCTAAAGCTCAGAACAAAAGCTTTCCCGTTCCCGTAGTGGCTTTCGTTTCCGAAGAACTGTCGGTTCACCGCGAGCAGTTCATTTTGGTGAACAAGGCCAAGCCGCTCGACCCCAGGCTGATCAACGAATTGCTCCCTGAGGTCGATAAAGCCTTTCCACGTGACCTGTCGTCCCGAAAGATTCCAAGTGAGCTAGTCAATCTCCTTCAAACCTCGCCGGACTCTCCATTCCAAGGCCTCATCAAGAGGCTATCCGAGGATTCCGCGACCGCCGTGGTAACTGACTCGGCGTTGATCAAGGCGATCCGCAGCAGCATCAATAGCGCTCTTGGCTCTCTCGCCCCTTATAAAGCGACGGGTGATTATCCCGCCGATGTCGACGCGATGTTTAAGGCACTGGTCGCCTACTGGAGCGCCGTGCGCGGTGTCTTTCCAGACGCGTGGGGCCGTCCTCCGACCGAAAGTCGCCTTATGCACTCAGCGGGTATCGAGGCCATGAGCCTCTTAATGGACCGCATCATGTCCCGCGCGGCCCCCGGCGCGGACTTACAGCAGCACGCCACCGATGCCCTGATTCGTATCGCCCCGCACTGCCGCTGGACCGCTGGCAGATGGCAGGAGTTGCAACGCGAATGGAATGAGATTCAGAATGTCGGGCGCGACATCAAGCTCTTGTCGGGTCACCTCGCGCGTCTCGACCACATACACGCCTTCGCTAAGGTCGCCTGATGCGGTTCGTGTTCGCTGATAGCGTCGATACGGTCGACCCCGGATATGACTTCGTTGCAGATCGAAACGGCGAGGGCCGATCGGTTCACCGCGATGATCAATACCCTCATGAATTCCTAGAGCAGGCCCCCTATGATGGAATCCTGGTCTCTCGCGGTATCGTCGGCGATGCGCGGTATCCCGGAAAATACTCCGAGGCCCAATTGATGCGCTTTCGTCGCGAAGGGGCTCGGCGATTCCTGCGCTATCCGCTCGAGCGCTTTCCAGATAGCCTTTTGATGGGCGACTGCGGCGCCTTCACGTACCGGAATCTTCCGGAGCCGCCCTACAGCGCCGAAGACACTGCCGAATTCTATGCCGATGGCGGCTTCACTCACGGTTGTTCGCCGGACCACCTCATCTTCGACTTCGACGACGTGAGCGTGACCCGAACTTTGGGCGACGTGCCTGACGATGTGCGGCGTCGCTACGAAATCACGATTCAGAACGCTGCCGAGTTCTATAAAGCCGCTAGGGGCATAGGCGCTGGGTTCACCTCGATGGGGGTCATCCAGGGCTGGTCTGCTGAGAGTATGACGCAGGCTGCTCTTAACCTGGCTAGTATGGGCTACGAGTACTTGGCCATCGGCGGGACCGTCCCATTGAAGATCGATCAGATCCGGCGTGTCTTGCACGCTCTGCGCGACGCGCTGCCCGCTCGCGTCCGGCTTCATCTCCTGGGTTTCGGGAAAATCGAGGAACTGGCCACGCTAGAACGGTACGGCGTAAGCAGTTTCGACACCACGTCGCCGCTGTTGCGCGCTTTCAAGGACGCGCGGAAGAATTATTGGGTGCGGACAGCTGGCGGCGATCTCTCATACTATACCGCGATCCGTATTCCACAGGCCACCGAGAACAACAAGCTCAAACACAAGGCGCTCGAAGGAAGCCTCAACCAGGAGGATGCCAGGCGTCTTGAGGACAGCGCGCTCCGCGGCGTGCGCGCTTACGCCGCCGGCGGCGCGACATTGGACGAGAGTCTCGATGCGGTGATGGATTATTGGGCCGTCTTGAACTGGGATGAGGAGGTCTCGCCTAACCGCCGGGCGGACGCCGCCGCCCGACAGCGCAAGGCATACGCCCATACCCTTGGCGATCGCCCCTGGGAGCGATGCAGTTGTCGGGTTTGCCGGGAAAGCGGCGTGGAGGCGTTAATCTTCCGCACTTCCAACCGCAATAAGCGGCGCGGCATCCACAATCTCCACGTTTTCCATACCCACTTGAGCGAATTTCGGCAGGACAACGCATGACTAAACGCCACATTCTTCGCTTTGACGCCTTGGCGCCGCTTCAAAGCCGAAAGTTCACAGTTTTCACTTTCATTGCGAAGGCTGCTGAAATCGCACGCATCGCTCGGATCGAACGAGCAGGGCGCGATAATGACGGCGCGCTCCAAGGCTTCCAAAGGCCGCAGATCGCTGGCCACATCCGCGAAATCCGGGACTATCTTGAAAAACCGAACGCTATCCTACCCAACGCGATCGTGGTGGCGTTCACGGGCCAAGCTCGACTGGAACCGGCTATGACCCCGAAGGGTCGACTTCGCCAACTGGTCATAGACACGTCTAAAGGGCCGCCGGGTTGGATTGTTGATGGGCAACAACGCTTTACGGCGCTTTCTGAACTCCGTGGGCGTGACTTTGAAGTGCTGGTATCCGGCTTCCTATGCGAAACGGAAGAGGAACTGCAAAAGCAGTTCATTCTCGTCAATAACACGCGTCCATTGCCAAAGGCGCTCGTCTACGAACTTCTCCCTAAGGTCGGGGACCTGCCGCCGCGGATGTCGAGTCGCTCGCAAGCAGCGCTTGTCACGGAAGCCCTTAATTATCGCAGAGGCTCTTCGCTAAAAGGGTTGATCAAGCAGCAAACCAATCCGAAGGGAGTTATCCGAGACACGGTTCTGCAGCGGGTCATTATGAACTCCCTAAGTGACGGAGCGCTGCGTCTCTACGCTGGCGAAGAAAAGCTTCTGCTGGCACAGGGCGTTACGATAATGAGCGAGTTTTTTCACGCGGTTCAGCACGTCTTCGCGGACGATTGGGTCGGTAAGTCGCCCAAGACGTCCCGGCTGATCCACGGCGCTGGTATCGTCGCGCTAGGTTATGTCATGGACTTCCTTAACAGCGTCACCGGGGCCACCACACGTGACGAATTCACGCGCGGCCTGCGGTTGCTCAAAGGACGGACCGCTTGGACTGAGGGCGAGTGGGAGTTCGGCGCGGAGCGCCGACGCTGGAACGGCCTTCAGAACGTTCCATCTGATATCCGCCAGTTGTCGCTTCATCTAGTTCAGGTCCTTAAGCGGCGTTTGTCTGAAACCGATCGAGCGGCCTGACGGCGATGAGCTACGCGGTCAAAGAAATATTTTACTCATTGCAAGGCGAGGGCCGTCATTCCGGCCGACCAGCCGTCTTCTGCCGCTTTGCCGGCTGTAACCTGTGGAGCGGCCGTGAACGCGACCGCGCGAGCGCAACCTGCAACTTTTGTGACACTGACTTCGTGGGCGTCAACGGCGATGGCGGTGGTCGATTCAACGATGCGCGGTCGCTGGCGAAGGCAATTGAGGGCAAGTGGGGAGACGGTCGTCAGCAACGATTCGCGGTTTTGACTGGAGGTGAGCCGCTCCTGCAGGTCGATTACGAACTCTTGTCGGCAATCCACAACCTCGCGTTCGAAATTTCCCTCGAGACAAACGGCTCGTTTCGAGTGCCATCCGAAATCGACTGGATCACGGTCAGCCCAAAGGGGTCGACACCACTGGCCCAGACGACGGGGGACGAATTGAAGCTGGTCTTTCCTCAAAAAGACGCGGATCCCGCGAAATTTGAGGATCTCGCCTTCGATCACTTCTTGCTTCAGCCGCTCGACGGGCCCGATCTCGAATCGAATACGGCGGCTGCTATAGCCTATTGCCTGCATCATCCGCGCTGGCGCCTGTCTCTACAGACACACAAGTTCATGGGCATTCGCTGATGTACGAACTAAGTAAGGAGTTCCGATTCGACGCAGCGCACACGCTGGACCGGACGGTGGATGCCGAGCCGAGTCGTCGGATCCACGGCCACTCCTATCGGGCAGAGGTGGTCATTCGCGGTCGCCCTGACCCAGAGAGCGGCATGGTCATTGACCTGGGCCTGCTCGATCAAGTCCTTCAGGAGACTCGCGACGGCCTGGATCACCGGTTTCTGGACGAGATCACCGATCTTGGACCGGCGACAATGGAGAACCTGTCATCATGGATATGGCGCAAACTTGCGCCGATCTGTCCGAATTTATGGCGGGTCACCGTAAGGCGCGACAGCGACAACGGTGCCTGCAGTTTCTACGGCGCGGAGGCTGCTTGATGACGAACGCAACGGCATTGGTCTTGTTTTCGGGGGGGCAGGACTCGACGACCTGCCTCGCCTGGGCGCTTGAGCGGTTTGAACGGGTCGAGACAATTGGCTTCGATTATGGCCAGCGTCACCGCGTTGAGTTGGACATTCGCCCGGACATCCTGACTCAGTTGCGCGCTCAGTTTCTCGCCTGGGACGATAGGCTTGGGAACGATCACCTGATCGATTTGCGGTCGCTGGGCGCGATCAGCGACACAGCTCTTACCTCCGATCGGGCGATCGCCTTCGCAGAAAGCGGCCTTCCGAACACTTTCGTTCCCTGTCGCAATCTCCTCTTCCTGACCTATGCCGCCGCGGTCGGCTACCGCCGCGGATTGAATCACCTGATCACGGGCGTGTGCGAGACCGATTTCTCCGGCTACCCTGACTGTCGAGACGACACGATCAAGGCCCTTCAGGTTGCGCTCAATCTTGGGATGGATCGGCGGTTCGTCGTCGACACGCCGCTAATGTGGCTCGACAAGGCCCAAACTTGGGCGCTCGCCGATGAAATCGGCGGCGGCGCGCTCGTGGATATCCTCATCGAGCACTCACACACCTGCTACCAAGGAGACCGGACGCATCGGCACGATTGGGGCAGTGGATGCGGAGCCTGTCCCGCTTGTGACCTACGGGCGGCGGGCTATACCCAATGGCGACGGGGTTTGGAGCGCCTTCCAACCTCCTAGTAACGCGAATTGCCTCATACATTCTAAAGTGGTTTAGTTAGGCCGGAGATGGCCGCGCGGTGATTCAGAAAGCAGTGGAAAACGAAACGATTGAGGCCTACCGCGCCAGTGACGAGTGGCGCGCCAAGGGTGCGGCCCGCTGTCGGAAAGCCCTAGTTCAAGCAACGGCTCCAAGCGACCGACTGGCACTTTTGCGAACGTTGGTTCGATTCTCGTACGGCCGGGTAGTCTTGACCGATGAAGAAATCGTACTCAGTCGATCTGAGACGGAACTCCTAGGCCGGTTCGGCTTGGCCAGCGACGGAAAAATCCTGCGGCTCATGGAGACCAGCGAGGACTTCGTCCTTGTTCCCGGCCTGTACGACGCGCTGAAGTTCGAGAGCGCGCCTCGGCTAGTCTTCGAGCCCGCATCGCCTGACGCCGCGCTTCTGCGCTCGACGCCCTATAGGCGATACAGAAGCGCTGCGCAGAAGGCTGCAGTCCGCGCCTTACTCACGATGCCGGCAGGTGGCGGGCTTATGGTAAGCATGCCGACGGGTTCGGGGAAGAGCCTGCTGTTCCAGATCGCTGCGCTCGAAGCCCGACGGCGGCGGACCGGAAGCTGCGTCGTGGTAATAACGCCGACGGTAGCGCTCGCCTTGGATCATCAGCGAACCCTATCGGGCATCGCAGGCCTCGAGAGAAGCATTGCGCTTACGGGCGACCTGAAGGGCTCCGCAAGAGAGGACGCGCTGTTCGCCTTCCGTCGCGGTGACGTCCCGATCCTTCTGCTCTCCCCAGAGCAAGTCTTGAGCTCGGCAGTTTCCGCCGCGCTCGCAGAAGCCGCCATGGATCCGGCGCAGAAGCCCGGCGGACTGGCGGCGAGCCTCGCGGTTTTCGTTATAGACGAAGCGCATATCGTGGAGCAGTGGGGGCGAAGTTTTCGACCAGACTTTCAACGCCTCTCCTCTGCGCTCGCCGCCCTGCGCCGTCATGATCCAAACTTGCGAGCGCTGCTGTTGTCAGCGACCTTGCCTCCAGCAGCGCGACGCGAACTGCGCCGATCCTATGGTGCCGCGCCGCAACCGTGGCTTGAGGTCGACGCCCGGGCTCCGCGGTATGAGTTCGATGTTGCGATCCAGTCTTTCGACGATCCTGCGATCCGGCAAACTGCGCTCGACCTTGCCATTGATCGGGTGCCCAGACCTGTGATTGTCTACACAACCCTAGTAGAGGAGGCGTCCCATCTCTACGACCGTTTGACGAGGGAGCGCGGCTATCGGCGCGCAGCGCTCTTCACCGGCGCCATTTCGGACCCAGGACAACGGCGAGCCATCGTGGACCAATGGGCCGTTGACGAAATCGACCTTGTCGTGGCGACCAGTGCGTTCGGCATGGGGGTAGACAAGGCGGATGTACGCGCAGTCGTTCACGCCTGCCTCCCTGAAGGTCCCACGCGCTGGTATCAAGAGATCGGCCGAGCGGCGCGCGATGGGTACCAAGGCCTCGCGGTTTGCCTGTTCACGGACTTTGGACCTCAGCTTGGACCAACGAGCGACGTTCGCGATGCTTTTGGGCAGTCGACGCGAAGCTGGCTCGGCAGGGACAAAGCCGAAAGCAGATGGCGTGCGCTTGTCGATCGGCGCCGGGACATGACCTGGCAAGGCGAACGCCGCCGGCTCACATTGGATCTCGACGCTGTGAGAGAAGGCTTGGCCAATTTCTCGGGAGACTACAATCGGGCGTGGAACCGGGCGCTCCTAACACTACTCCAGCGCGCTGGCGTTTTGGAGGTCGTTACAACAAATCCGAGTGGCGACGAACCGGGCGATCTATGGGTCGTCGACATCTGCGACGATCGAATGTTCGAAAAGTCGATGTCCAACGTTTGGGATTACATCATGTCGGTCCGGGACGCCGAACAGGCGGAGGCCAAGGAGGAGCTCAGTCTTTTTGTCGCGCTGATGCGTCAACCAGAGTCGAAATGCGTCACCAGGGCTGCCTTTGAGCTTATCGAGGGTGGCACGGTGTTCGCTGAGCCCTGCGGGCGCTGTCCCTCATGCCGAATGCGTGGCGTTCACCCGCCGAGAGTCTTGGCCTGCAGCGGCTTGGAGACCGCATGGCCCGGCCCCATCTCCTGTGAAGAGGCGCGACTTCCGGCCGGTGTAACCCTGCTTGCGCCGTATGATCCAGACTTCGAACGCGGGGTAGAGCAGTTGGCGACTAGCTTGGCCCGCGTCGGCGTGGAGCAACTAATCGTCGCTGCCGGTCACGTCGACGCCGCGGCGGAGGCACTGATCGAAATCGAGCCCCGATACGGGTTTGTCCTGGCCTATGACGAATGGAGCGGGCCGCCGACGGCCTTCGCCCGGGTAGGCACGGCGGTCTTCCTGCCTGCGAATGAAGGGTTGGCGCGACAACTCCTGGCGCGAGTGCGACAGGTGACATTGGCATGGCCGGAGATTATGATCATCGTGGTGGCTCAACCAGATCGAGAACTGGAAGGACGTCGGCTGGACCAGACGGTGTCTGCACGAGCGCCGATTTCAGAGTCTATGCTCGACGATCTCGCAGCCGATCGGGAGGTTGCATGAGTCTCTTGTCGAATACTCAAGGCTCGCCCGAGCGCGTCTGGTCGGTCTTAACAGCTCTCGCCACCTTCGGAGGACAGTCGCGGGCGGAATTGGAAAGTCTCCTGAACCCAGGTTCCTTGAAGGCCGGCGTCACGACACTCGTCAATACGGCCAATGTGCGCCAGGTGATCAGCGCGGCGTCGAGCCTGGGCGGCGTCGACGGCGACCGCTCTTCGGTCAGCACCCACGTGGGAGTTGCCGTCATTGACCAGCCATCCATGTCGGATTGGGTGCATGACGTGTTGTGTGGGATCGAAAGTTCGGCGAAGGACGCCGTTGTTCTCGAGACCTACGCTTGGCTCATCGCTCGAAGCGAGCGGATGGGCTCTATGAGTTGGATCTACGAACTGACCGCCGAGTCCTTCGCCGACCAAGCGGCCGCGGGTCTGATAGGTGACGACGATGACGGCGGCAAGAAGATGAATAAGGAAAAGGTCGTCGCCTGGCGTCGATGGCTGGTCTTTCTTGGCTTGGCGACCGCCATGCCGGCGCCGATGCCGGCGAACCCATCCCCGGCTGCGCGGATTCATCGGGAGCTTCAGCGTGCGAGCGCTCAAGGCTCTATGCAGAGCGCCGACGAGTTTCTCGGGCTGTTGTCTGAACGGATGCCGTATCTGGATCGCGGGCGGTTGTATCTGCAAGCGTGCGAACGCTTATCGCAGCCATCGTCGCCCCGTCGGCTCTCGCCGGTGCTTAGCGCCGCCCTGCGGGAATTGCAGGACGAGGGTGCGCTGGACCTGCAACAGCTTGGGGATTCGCCCGATGTAGTCAGTCTTTCCCCGGACCCAACCCACCCGACGCAGGGTTTCGTTCAGGTCAGCATCGCCGCAGGACCGGCGTCGTGACCCACGCCTTTGCCTGTTGGACGGCGGCCAGCGCCTCCGCTGTTATTCCCGCAGAGGCCTTGGAAGGCGCTGACGCGATATTCCTCGCGACCCACACGCCGATGCAGGGATTTGATCTGGGGGGGCCCGGCCGAGCCGACATCCATGCCGAAAACGAACGGTCGGTCCTTGAGGCGCTCTCACAGCCTGACCGAAAGCACGCCTTCTGCGTCGTTCAAGGCGAACCGGGCTCCGGCAAGTCTCACTTGATCCGTTGGCTCTCAGTGAACTGGCCTAAAGGCGACGACGTAAAGCTGTTGCTTCGGCGGTCTGACGGCAGCCTTGAAGGCGCGCTGCGCCAACTGAAGGAGCGGTTGCCCGCGGAGTTTGAACCTTTGTTCGCCCATCTGGGCCAGAGGCATCGCGCAGCTTTTCAAGGACGCGCGAATATCTTCCTCGGCACGCTGGCCGAGACATTGGAGTCCGGCCACTTCGACCCGCCCTTGGACGATGATGACTGGTGCCGGAAGAGGCACCCCGCCGACCTCCTCCGACACGGCGCGGTACGCAAAGGCTGGACCGCCCCAGCCCGCATCCTCGCGTTGCTTGAGGGTGCGGGGGGGCAGCGGAACTCCGCAACCGCCGACTTTGACCTGTTCGATATCGAGGATCTGGCCCGCTATTGCGGCACAGTCAGAGGAAGTGGCGTTTCTGGTCCGACCGAAGAGTTGGCCCGCCGGCTCATCCACGAATCCGACGTCGTGAATGAGTGGCGCAATCAGGGCTGGAATGCAGTGGAGATTGCGCAACAGGTTCCGGGACACCTGCGGACATGCCTAGAGTTTTTGAACGTTCTCAATCGACGCCGCAACCATGCGATCCAGAATGTCCTTGGCGTATCTGCGGAAGGGCTTAAGGCCCTGTTCCGACAGGTCCGAGAAGTGCTCGCCAAGCGCGGTCAAAGGCTGATCCTGTTGTTGGAGGATATCACTAGCTGGGAAGGCCTGGACGACAGCTTGATCGACGTCCTGGTCTTCAATGCCGCGGTCCGAGGCGATGAGTCTGAGATCGACGTGTGCCCGTTGATCTCGGTAGTGGGGGTGACGCCGGCCTACTATGGCAAGCTCCAGGGGAACTACCGTGGCAGGATTACCCATGAGGTTCTGCTCGGTCGCGTTACCAAAGAGTTGCAGGACGTCGCCACCTTCCGCCACCGCCCCACGCGATTATGCTTCGCCGCCCGTTACCTTGCCGCCGTCCGGGCCGGCGTCGACCGGCTCAACGCGTGGGCTGCGGATCTCGTAAGCGAGCCAGACAGCCCGCCTCCCAACATCTGCATGGGCTGTAACAAGCGGGCAAGCTGCGTCGGCACTTTTGGGGAGGTGGACGGCGTGTCTCTCTTTCCATTTACCGCTAATGCGCTGGACCGCTTGTACGACGGCCTTAAGGAGAGCGATAACGGACTGACCTGGAAGACGCCCCGTGGAATGCTGCAGGCCGTGCTTCTGCCAAGCTTGGCAGAACCGCAACGCCTCGATGAAGGCTCCTATCCCGGTGTTGCCATCGAGCCCCTGCCAATCCAGGATCATCGTCGGGCCGACTATGTCCTATCTAGTAATCACCTGGCGAGGATCATCGAAACTCAGATGGTCAACAACTCCGAGGGCGAAAGGGGCAGGATGCGCCGCATCTTTGCGTATTGGGGTGACCCTGAACGGGCAGAAACTACGGAGGTTGGCGGAGACCTCGCCCTGGCGGGTGTAAGCCGAAGCCTCCTCACCGCCTTCAACCTTCCATGGATCGGGTCTCCGCACGCACGAGCCGTCCGCCCCGCAGCCAATGATCTGGTTGAGGCTCCGGCTGCCGCCGAGGAACGCGCAGCCGTTGCTGAAGCAGAACCCGTGGCTCCCGAAACGCGCAAATTTCCTGAAGCGTTGCGACCCGGCGGCAGTCCGGCGCGCAAACCCGAAGCCGTGGCGCGGCCGATGAACAAGGGCCCGACGAGGCCAGAACTGGAACGCCTCCGCGACGAATTGCGGACCTGGAGCGTTGGCCACTCGATCACCAACGCGACTGATTGGAACAAGACCGTGCACTTTCTGGTCCGGAGCTTGGATGCGCGCACCCTCGGCTTGCCTCAATCGGTTCTGGACCGGCTTGTCACACTTGAAATGGTCAAGCTTGAGGGCACAACCTCGCGGCAGCGCCACTACCTGAGTATCGGGCCCGAGGCATGGGTGCGCAGCGGACTAGAAGCCTACGTCGCGCTCAAACCGGGCGGTGCCCTAAGCTCGGACGACCAAGAATATAACCGGCGAAAGCTCGCCGCGATGATGCGGCGTCTGGGCATCCTGGTTTCAGACTACGTTGATCAGCGCCTTGGCCGCACCGAGGACGGGCGACGCTGGTCGCCCGTGCCGGTGTTGACGCAAATCCTGCTCGCCCGCTGCTGGCTACGCTGCGCCGTATCGCCTGATGCGCCGTGGTCCGAGCAGTTGCGCGTCCTGCTTAGCGACGAGGAGGTGACCGACGGCGATCGGAAGGCTCGATCCGCGCCCTGGCAGGAATGGCTCAGCGCCACCGATCAGTGGCACAACAAATTTCGAATTGAGCTTCGTAAGGCGATGAACCTGTCGCTTGGTGAAGGCCAAGGCGTCGCAGACCTTTCGGAAGCCGCTGGCGCCATGCTGCGGCTCCGGGAAACGCTTCGGTTCGACGTCTCACCGAGTGACGGCAACGACACCTTGGTCAACGAATACGACACGGTCAAGCGATTGGTCATCGATGCTGCAACCGCCCTGACGCGGATAAGGCATGTTGAGTTGGCCCAGTTGGTCGACAGGGGCAAGCGACTGATGAGTTTGCTGGGGGGCCGAGGTATCGCCGAGCATCTGTCCCAGGTGGACAAAGTTATTAGCGTCGTCTCCATTCTCCTCCCTGACATTGCGCCCGAAAAGGTCGGGGAGTGGAAGCGGGCATTCGGGCGAATTCAGAAGAGACTAAACGAGGAGGGCCCTATGCGAACGGAGGCCTTTCTCGTCACCTTTGACGAACCGGAGACGAGTCCTCCGGCGGATCGGGCGTCGCTCTTAGGTTGGCTGGCGCGGGCCCCCGCCCGCGACCTCGAAGACTGGCGTGAGATAGCGGTGCTCGGAGAGCAAGTGATGCGTCTACTCCTTGTCGGTGCCAAGGATATCATCGGCGCTGGCGGATCCGCCTCGCTTGAGGAGGTTCATCAGGTGGGACGCAAGATCCAGGATGTCCTAGACAAGAGCCGGCCTCCGCCAACGATTGGGGTGGCATGAGCGACACGTTACTCGATTTGCAGGCTCTAATACCTGACTTGGCGCCGGCCGTCGAACGCCGCGAACTTGGCGATCGGCTG
Organism: Methylocapsa polymorpha; assembly: GCF_045689225.1. Taxonomy (GTDB): domain Bacteria; phylum Pseudomonadota; class Alphaproteobacteria; order Rhizobiales; family Beijerinckiaceae; genus Methylocapsa; species Methylocapsa polymorpha. The sequence continues at coordinate 2,406,575 of NZ_CP136862.1, forward strand.
ACGATCATCACAAACACTTTGCGCGAATTCCCCGGGGAGATAGAGCGTCTCGACGCCCTCCTCGACATCGCCGCTCTGACTAAGTTTGCGGCCGATTTGGCCGAACTACGTGACGACGCCGCCGACGCCGCTGAGGCGCTAAAGACCGCCCAAAAGTCGGACGAATTGAGGGAGGCCAAAGACGCGTTTGAAGCGCTTCGGAAGACCCTCGCCCGAGTGGGGCGCCAAGTAACGGAGCATTGGCGAAGCATCGTTGAGCGGGAATTCAGGCCTTTGATTGCGTTCGGGATGCTCCTGGAGCGCGTCGATAATCTCGCTGACCTCGGAAGACGCATGCAAAGCTGCGCGCATGAGGCGCTGGCGAGCAAACAGAACAATAGATTGTCCGACCTGAGGCCAATCGTGAGGAGGCTGATGCTCGAGGCCGAACGTTTACACACGGAACGGGCGGCGAGCGTCGGCGCAATTCCGGGCGTCGGCGATTTCCTGAGCGCGGTGGGCGACCAACGCGCCACCCTGGCTCTGGTGACGCCTGCTGTTTTGGATTGGCTTAAGGAGAATGGCGCCCTTGAGAACTTCAAGGTGAGCGCGTGAGCGCCATTAGTTGCAGATGAAGCGAGAAAGAAGGCTGCGGCTGGTAGAGGCTTCCACCAAACTATCGGACATCATGTCGCCAGGCTGATGGACGCAAGCCGGGCAGCCATCGATACAGAGTCGTGCGTGAAGGCGAAAAACCTGCTCTGCTAGGCGCCCTTCCGCGCTGAGGGATTCATCCTGCACCGAACCTTCGATGCGACCATAGGCCCGCAATAGTTGGCCGGTTGCGGAGTCCAGTTCCTCTTTGGCCGTTTCCACAGCGGCGCTCGTCAATTCCCAGGCGGTGGGTGAGCGGCCGAGTTGCCCCGCAAGGCGCCGATCGACAGCCGCAACCGCGGCGGCGATGTCGTAGAGCGCGAACTGGTCGAGACCAATGTGCTCTTGATCGAAGAGGATTCGCAAAGCCACGGCCGGGATGGGCTCGCCAGGGAGCAGACCAAGGGCCGCAGCGAGCGCGCTCAGCGCGGCCGGATCGCTTGGGTCAAGGGCGCGCCAAGAGTCATAGTTCTCTAACTGGCTCAGCAATGAGGTCACGGCCGCGTCTTCTCGCGCGTTCGGGCATCCGCCGATGAATCCATCAAACCAGTGCGTCATAGCTTCATCGAACCGCTCGATAAACGATCGAGTTGTTCCGTCTCCGAAGGCACCGGCTTCGCAAATCGTTATCGTTGCGTCGCTCGCCTGTGAAAACTGGATAGGCAGACGGACGTGCATGATGACCTGACGCTCATCTCCATGCGCGACGCGAAGGAAGGACTCCTTCAGCCGGTTGGCGAGCGCGTGCGTAACGGCGCTCTCCAGATAGGCCAGAAACCGATCCGGTTGGCGCGTCGCCGCAACAGCGGCTTGAAAGACCCGCTGGAAGGCTTGGCCCGAGAGACTCTCGGCGACTCGCTGCACGCGAGCGGCGCTGAGGAGCGGATGGTGGGACAGGAGACGGGTACGTGTATCCTCGAAGAGTTGCGTCAGACCCGCGCCGCTCCAGAAGCGCATCAGGTGGTTCAAACGCTGCCGCAAGTCCTGATCGGCGGCCGCACTGACCATCAATTCTGCTGCGCGCCGGGCATCGAAGGTGTTGATCCCGGCCGCTTGTGCGCCTGATTCGACCAAGAATCGGAGCATTTGCGCCAGGTGCCATTGACGGCTTGGCCCATCACCGGCCAATCGTGCAGCTTGATCCACGGCGAACGCCTTTAGGCGGTTAGAGTTCAGAGCAAACCGAATCCCCTCCGTCTGCACATGATAGCCGTGCAGCATGGGGCGACCATCATCGGGCGCTGTGAAGATCTGTGAGAATACAGCCGATTGGTTAGGTGGACCTTCGAGGTTCAATTCGGCGTCGGCGCCCCAGTAGACCCGTGCCAAGGCGAGCCCTGTCTCCCGTCCCCCCACGCCGTCGCCGAGAAACGCCTCCACGCGGTCCACCCACGCGCCGATATCCGCCGCCGGCAGCGCACGAGCACGATCATCTGATGCCTTGAGGATAGGAAATCCCCGGAGAAATCCACGCGCATCGTCACGTATCCGCTCGCGCTCATGGTCATTCCCGTGAACACGTTCGACGACGGGAGCAGCAGGGTCAGGGACGGCCCAGTCGGACTGCCAGCCTGAGCCGTGCTTGCGGCCCAAAGTCTCCAACGTCATCCGGCCCGGCCGGAAGTAGTCGGGAGACAGGTTCGCAAGCACCGGACGTACATCATCGGGCAGGCGCGTCAGCCAGGCTTCTGGATCGTCACCAAACGGTCGTCGGCGCGCGCCACGACTATAGTCATCCGGGGCAAGCCAAGGCCCGACCCCGTTGATCGGCGGGCGCCAGTAAACCTCTATTGGGTTGAACCGGCGACTCGCATTGCCAGGTGCAGCTAAAGCGAGGGCTAGCGCGACATCTTCCGAACGTTCCGACTCAGACCCGGCATGTACGGCCAGACTAGGAAGATTGACAGTGTCGAAAAGGAGGTCCGGTGCCCACTCCATCGCCTCCCGAAGATGCGAGAGATACTTCGGCGAGGGACCAGCTTTGACGGTCGCGCGCGCCTTCGCCCAAAAGGCCGACAGGTTGTCTTGATCGAACTCCCGCCAAGCCTCCGGTCCAAACACGCGGGTCACCAAAATTTCGGCTTCGGCGAACGCTTCGGCCGTTGGGTTCGCTAGGTCTAAAGGCCCTCCCTCACGGCGATATCGGCGCGCCAGGGCATCAAGAATCGTCGCCAGAAGTTGGCCGCGGCGGACAAAGTGGTTGTTGGGGTTGAGGGGTGTGTCGAAACCCGCCGGGGAGATCATATCCTGGGGCTTCCGAAACCACCAAGTGTCGCGACTGTTGTAGAGCGACAGAGTAACGCCCGTAATAGGCCGATCGTCGGTACGGCGGCCTCCTCGCCCCTTGCGTTGGATGAAGCTAGCGAGATTGCGCGGCGCGTAATGCTGATAGACTAGCGAGATGTCTGGATCGTCATACCCTACCTCTAGGGACGAGGTCGTAAAGATCACGTCTGAATCCTTAATCAGCGCCTCGACACGTCCCGCTGTGCCCGAAAAGATGGGCTGCTCCGCGACCCGAAGTGCTCGGCCCGGACGGCACCGGCCGCGGGCTCCGGTCTGGTGGCTATCTGTAGCGGCGAAAAACCAGCACTCGCCGTCGACGAAAACATCGCACCCGAATGGCTGGCCACAACACACGTCGCGCGGTGCCCCAGTGATCGGGTCGTCTGGGTAGAGCCGCGTTCTATACGCGGCTAAGTTCTTCAGGGACTCAGCGTCGTCATAGGCCGAGTGAAGCCGGCGGAGTTTGTCCACAGAGTCCAGGAAGACCAGGCTTCGAAACCCTCCTTGATCACCGGTGCGACGGCGCATCCCGTGGGCGAGCGCCATAACCGCTTGGATGGTGGTCGAGTTGCCGGCGACATCTTTGCCACGTGATTCGACCTCAGGCTGGACGAAGTAGAAGTATTCGCGGCCGCGAGGGTTGAGCGTCTTCTCGTGGGCGTACGGAGTCAATAGGACGGCACCTTGGCGGTCGATAAGCCGTTCCCAAGCACGCGCGGGGTCACCGAGCGTTGCGCTCATGCCGATGGCCAACATGGGGCCCGCAGCGACGGCGTTTACCGCGCCCCGCGCAGCGAGTCGCCGCAGTGCGAAGCCGACCTGAGCGCCATGGACATGAGAATAAAGGTGAATTTCATCGGCGAGCAACGCGCGTGGCGACGCGAACTCGGGATCATCGCCGAACAAGCGGCCATAACGGGGATCATGAAGCCACTGATGAAGAGAGTCTGTCGTAGGCAGGAACAGCGCGGGCGGCTGGACCCGCATACGTTCCTTCGATCCAATCCACCCGCCGTAGCGCCAAGCGCAGCCGGTGCAGGAGAGTTCGTCCACGCCGTCGACGCCGGCGCCTTCCTGAAGAAGGAGGTCGGCGCCGCACGCGGGGCAGGCGAAGAGCGGAAAGGCAAAGGAACCGGAGCCAAGGGATACCCACCCCGCAGCCTGCTCCCGGTCCGCCAGAGCGCCCAGCCGCTCAGGCACTTGGCTGACTTGCAAGCCAAGCGTGACCGTGGGCATGCCCTCCTCCTCGGCGACGGCAGCGAGATACCCGGCCAGACGCTGCGCCTGGTTGGCCGCAAGGCGGATACGGGGATAAGTCAAGATCGCGCGGACGCCGCAAATGCCCCGGAGTGTGTCGGCCGTCGCAGCGGCGATCAGCGGAAGGGCGGCAGCCTCGGTTTTGCCCGAGCCAGTGTCGGCGGCGATCACGAAGGTGTCGCTGGACACGCCGCCCCAGGCTTGGCTCAAGGCTGCCAGACTACGTGCTTGAAAGGCCGCAAGCCGCGCATCAGCGCCCCATTGACGCGCCAGAGCGTTTGACAGGCCACGGAGCGCCCGTTGATGTTCATTGGGTAGGCCCGGTTCGACAGTGGCGAAGGCCTGATCAAGCCGGTCTTGCCGCTCGGGCTTGTGTCGGTCTCGGAGTTCGACTTTTAAGCTGCGGACGAGGTAGGGCCGCTGACCGGAATCGTCGCGCTGGAACCGCTGTTTGACCTGTCGGACTTCGCGCGCCATCTCAGCCATCCTGCTGCGCACGCGGCCGTCCTCTGCCAAAAGCACCCAGCCTGCGGACGACAGGCGCCATAGCGCCGCCGTCGCGGCTTGCCGCGAAAAGGTCGCACCATCGACGAGCGAGGCGATTGAGGTCCAGGCTTCGAAGACCCCAAAGTTGATCCTCGCCGCCTCAAGGTCCTCCAGCGTGTTGAGAACGCGAAAATCATCCTCAGAGAGCGCTTCGACGTCTTCAACTGCCGCAACGTCAAGATTCGGCTCGTCGGTGCCCCGCCAGTCTACGGTCAGCCACTGGCCATTCATGCCCAGTTCAACCAATCCCTCATCTTTCAATTGGTCGAGAAGCGGTCGGAACACGTCGCGCCCCTCGCCGTCCATCCAGGCGAACCGTTCGCGGACACGCCAATAGTAGGGAGCGAATCGGCTTTGTCGGGCCTGGCGGACAACCTCCTCTAACCGAGACCGGACGGTCGTTAGGTCCGCGGGAAAGACGTGCCGTCGAGGGTCAAGTGGCTTGGCGACCCAGAAGGAGGGACGATCCGGCCGCGGCTGATTGAGCACAATGAAGCCCATCGCGTGCAGCTTGGCGAGGTCTGGCAAGAGGTTGCCCCGCGTAGCCATTCTCTGGGCAAGATCCGAAAGGCTGGCTGTGCGATAGGGTGATGCGCTGCCAGCCTTGACCACCGCGTCCAGCAGATCTTGCAGGTACGGGGTGAGCGTCTCCGGCACCGTATCGGCCTCAACCCCTTCGCCTGAGCGGAAGTTTTCGAGTTGAGGCGGCCCGTCGAACCCTAGCAGTCGAATCTGAACCATAACGGGGACGCCGGTGGGGTCGCGCAGCGCGGCGGCCCCTGTGGGCGCCGCGCTGAACACAAATTCCCGCAGGATCTCGGCTTTATCCATTGCCTCTTGGTCGCCCGGGACCGCGTCAAGAAGCCGTCGACTTACCAGCACGATGAGTTTGGTTTTGGCACGCGTCGCCGCTACGTTGAGCCGTTCAGGCGCAAAGATGAAATCGGCTTCCGCTAGTGCGAATTCGGCGTCGGCCACGCAGTAGGAAAGGATAACGGCGTCGCGCTCCTTTCCCTGGATCCGATCTACGGTTTCGACGAAAGCACCAGCACCGACGCCGTCTGGCAAGGCCGAGCGGATCGCCGTGTTCTGGGCGCGATGGGGGCTGACGACGGCCAATTGTTCGCGCCAAAGGTCGGGCCGATAGGCGCCGTTTACCCTCGCGCCGATCATGCGATCGGCCAGGCGGGTCGCGAGTCTGGCGGCGATGGCAGCTTCGAATGGATTCTTTGTGGCCGCCGCCGGGCCGTCATGAAGCAAAATCGCGATCGGCCAGTCGGGGTCGAGGACAGCAGCTTCCCAGCCTTCGAGTCCCTCGCGCCAACCTTCGATGAGGCGAAGCTTCTCAGTGGGGACCGCCGACTCATATTTGCCGGCGTAGAACTTCCGCTCTGGAAACGCGGCCAACGGCCCGTTGAGGCGGAAGGTCGTATCGAGGGCGAACTCCGGGACTTCACCGGATTTGAGGAAGGTGTAGAGCGAGCCGCCGAGTTCACGTCGCCCGAGCTTGATCTCGCGACCGGCGCGGATCGGCGGCAACTGCTGATCGTCGCCGGCGACCACCACGCGGCCTTCCCGCTTCAATCCTGCAAGCGCCATGAGACCTTGGCCAAGGACGACCTGAGAGGCCTCATCAACGCAGATCAGATCGAAGAGTTCGGCGGTGAAGCCGTCGCCGCCTGCTTCTGGACGTTCCATGAGCCGGTAGAGTGACCAAATGGATCCGCCTATCACCACGGCTTCAGGCTGAAGATCGGTGAGGGCCGCCGTGCCCTCAGATCCGAAGACCGATGGCCGGTGGCGGACCAGTGGCGACAGCCCCGCAGCCGGGCCAGCGCCGACGAAGTGCGTTTCGAACGCGCCGGGCGCATAGGTCGCCGCACGCTTGGCGACCCCATCTAAAACATTACCGATCGCGTTTCGGGTGAAGCCGCTGACAAAGACGCGTACTGGCAATCCCGCCGCCCGACGGGCGTGGATGTAACCGAGAATCAACCAGGACAGCAGATGCGTCTTACCCGTGCCTGGCGGGCCGAGCACCAGACCGGCGCGCGCATTTGCCATTCCTTCCCAAGCAGCGACCTGAGCTTTGACCAAGGGCAGGTCGCTCGCCGCGGCGAGCGAGGGCTGCGCGAAGCTGGTAAGGCCGGCGAGCCAGATGTCTGGATCAGAGGCGGAGGCTGCAAACGCCTTTGGATCGCGAAGGAAGCGGAGGATTTGATCTCGCGTGCTCATGCGATTCTTTCGGCCGCGAGGTAAGCCAGAAAGGCGGCGGCCTTCGGAGTATTCGGGTCTCTGAAGCTGCGATCGACGCACCAACCGCCCTTGGAAGTCCGGCGCATCAATTGCTGAAACAGGGCTCCTCGGTAGACACTATCGGACACCTCAATCTGGATCTGGTCGCGACGGTCTTCGTATCCCTCGCCTGCGGCGCGGATGCGGCATTCGACAAATGGCCAGAGCGTCGAATCCAATCGCAGATCGGGGGAATCATCGGTCAAGATCAAATCGAAGTTCCCCGGCCCAAGCTCGCTTTCGCGGCTCTCTTCCGGGACATTGAAGAGCAGGATCTGGCTGCGGCCATATCTCCACTGCTTGGCCAAGGTCAGGCCTGCCAGGCACCGACCCGCGTCTCGCCGCCGCGTGCTCGGCTGGGCCAAGCCGACAAGGGCCTCAAGCAACCCTGCGCGGTTCTCCAGCAATTCGCAAGCGAGCAGCACATCCAAATCCGCGGCGTTGAGCGGATCGAAAGTCGCCTGGAACCGAAACGGCTTCTTCGCCAGGCGAAGAAGCGGTCCACCGGCTGCCGTCGCCACGGCGTTCTGCGCAAACAGCCACTTGATGACGCCTTGAAGCGCGTCAAGACGCGCGCTCACGTCCTCGACGATCGCAGACGTTGGGACGGCGCTTGGGTGTCGCTCTCGTATCGGACGGATCACGTCGATTGACAGCAGGGACGAAAACGGCCGCGCGAAGGCCTCAGAGGGACGATACGGCGCTTCGGCGCCTACGAGCGCCAAAGCTTCGCTAGTTTGGTGCAGGTCGTATGCCACGACAACAGGCAGGGCGTAGAGTTGTTCGAGCACGCTGCGTATAGCAGTTGCCGGGAGGTGATGCACGCCACGAAATTCGGGTTCCGGGACAACCTCTTCAGGCGGGAAGAGTCGCACGAGATGGAGCAAGCCCTCGCGAATTATCTCATTGTCCAGATGCCGGCCGATAGCCTGCTGCAAATTCGTTGCCTCGGCTGGTTCGTAGAAGAAGATGTGGGCGTAAGCGCCGTTGGGGGAACCAGGCGGCAGAGCTGCATTCACCGCGTCGATTTGGGTGAGATCCTTGATGAGGGCGCTCAGAACGCGGATCATCGCTGCGGCTTCCTCGGAGAGGCTGCCGCTCCCGGGAATCTCGATCCGTTCGGTGCGGACGACGCCATCTTGAACCCGGCGATAGCCAATAGCGGCGATTCGATCGTCGACTGGATCGTGGTCCACCGACACCATTAGGACGGCGTCGGCACGCGGCGGCATCAGGAAGGTGTGTTCCTCGTCCGTTCGGATCACTGCCCCTGAAGCCAGAGCCATTGCTCGCGCTGTAAGTAAGGGCGCTCGGCGGCTTAGTGACCAGCCAAAGCTCGGCGCACCGACGAGTCCAGCAGCGTTGGCCAGTTCGGCCACAGAATCCAACTTCAGTCGTAGTAGGGCGCGTTTACCTTCGTGTGTGAGGCCCGGGACGGCGGAGACGTCACGCCGGTTCGGCGGAAGTTCAGGTGCGATGCTTTTGGAGCAGTGACCCAAGTACTCACACTGCTCGCATTTGAAATAGAGATGGAAAAAGGTTTGGTCGACGTTGGGGCCGATCCGTTTGGCAGCGATCTTCGGGAGAACATCGTTGCAAAACTCGTCGACCAATCTGAGGTAGGGGGCGAGGGCGAAACGTTCGATTTGCCAAGCGTCTCCTTCCGCGGTTCCGTCATCGGGAATGCGCCAGATCTCCCCGAACGAGTCGAGTTGCACGGCGGCGGGCGCGGAAAGTTTCAACTCACGCAGCAACTCTTCCAGGACGCGAACATAGAAGGCCACTTGAGTCTTGTGGTACGCGGTCGCGCGCCGCGTCGCCTTGACATCAATGATCGTAAACAGACTTCGCGCTGAGCGGTCGGCCGTCGAACGCCGGATGAGATCGGGAAGGTTGCGGTTAAGACTGAGTCCGGTACCCTCGAGAAACCGTGGAGGATTTCGGGGGGTCAAATTGGCCTGCGCAATGTAGGAGACAGTCAGCTTGCCTCGCAGAAACGCGGTCGTACTGGCCTCATCCAGCGGATCTTTGGACCGAGCGGGGCGGCGGACGCCCTCTTCGCGATCGAGTCGTTGCACGACGCGCGCTTCGTAGGCTGTTCCCAAGGCAGCCCAGTTCGCTTGCCGCACATCCTTGATGACCGGCACAGCCGCGAGTTCGTCGTTGGTTGACAACTCGAAGCGTATTTTGCGCTCGCACCTGTATTGAAACCACGACTTGATCGTGGAGCCGCTGAAACCCTTGCTCATTCCCATCCTACGGACTCAGTCTTGCGACAAGGGACTGCTAAACCAATGCATTAAGCAAGATTTTGATGTTAGCGGCTTAAATGGATCGCGCGCTCGCTTTAGGAAAGCGTGGTTCAAATAGCGATGTTGATTACGAACTGGTCATGGAGCATCCACGAGCTTGAAGACTATCACGAGAGCTATTCATCATTTTTCGAATATCGCAAGAATATTCATGTCGGGCTCTTGTTTCATGGTCCCAACTAAGCGTAGTCCATGTTTCATCCCGCGTTTCACAAAATTGTAAGCAAATACTCCCGTGTCATAGTCTCCCTGCGGACATACATGCAGGTGGACGGTTCCGCCAGCGCCATCTACACAGAGACGATAGTCGATCCATCGTATACGGCCGTTCTCGCTTGCAGCCTGTTCGATGATAGCCATAGCACGTGTCGCGCTGAAGTTAGTACGGAACCAGTCCCAGTAGTCTTTGCGGTCGGACCCTCGATCTTCGTCGAACCGAGCTTCAGGGTAGACGGGTGGTCGCTCCCCGCTCTTTGCCAGAAGTTGGTCAAACAGCGTGATGACTTTGTTATTTGTGAATTCAGCTGCGGTAGGGATTAAAGGGATCCCTGGCGGCAAATCGACGAATGCAATTCCTCGCGGGGTCTTAGATATCCACTTAGGATCGAGCCAATTACCCGTCGCCAGCGTCCGAACAAATTCTAAACGTTCTGGGGCCCCGAGAAGATAGAACACACAAAGTTGTTCGAGTTGCCGCTGGGGTGTGCTTATGGGGTGGAAGGTAATTTGGCCTCCTGTTGTATCAGTTTTCTCCGTGGACTTTTTAATTTCACCGGCAGCACCCGCCTCAGCGTTAAACGGTAAGAACGGTGCGAGCATTGCTTTAAACGAAACTCCCATCTTGCGTTCGAGTGCGCTCTTCTGTGCTTCGGACGCGGTAAGGGTCACCGTCCCATCATGATAAGTTGGCCGAACAATCGCGTCATAGATACCTTCGATCGCTTGGCGATCTATAAACATTGGCGCATCGCGGAGCCAGCCGAGTTCCCCGGGTAAGTCCGCCACCCCCAATTGGTCAGGTCCCGTGGGTTGGCGAGCCATCGGGCTACCCGTTCCTGAAACCGGAACCCTCGGTTCTGCCGTTTTTTGAGTGGTGCCCATCAACGTCGACTCCAATGAATCGCGCCCGCTTCAGCGCGAACGAAATAGGAACACGCGTATGCCCGCAATGTCAACGGTCACATCGGCATTCTGTTCTGCGGCGAGGCTTCGTTTTGGCGGTTGTTGTCCTCAATTTCGACGGCTAAATCGGACCTTCACCGCCAAATGCGCAAATCGGGCGGCTGAAAAAGTTGGTCAAATTGACGTACATATGTGGTCGGAGGTGACCATGACCACGGCCATAAAGAGCGACCGAAAGCTTCGGGAAGAGCGGCTTGGGTTTCGGGTCGATGAACCGACGAAGGCTCTTATCGAACGGGCAGCGCAACTCGAACGGCGCAAGCTGACGGATTTCTGTATAATGGCGCTCACGGACGCCGCCCGGCGGACAATCGCGGAGCATGAGACACTCGTCCTGTCTGACCTGAATCTGGCCGCCTTCTCGCTTGCCCTGGTCCAATCCCCCAGGGCAAGCGAACGGCTTCAGCGTGCGTTCGCGGAGCATAAGCGCTGGGGGTCGTGCCGTGAATGGCGAAGCGGCCATCCGAAGATCTTCGGATTGGGCTGCTCGACGAGGAGCACGATCCGGGCAGCTTTATCTGTGGCGTAGCGATCCTGGATCGCTACCGTAAGACCCAGGCCACGCAGGAGGTGCGCCGGAAGACAAATGCCGAGTTCATACTGAGCGACCGCGGTGAGCCAGCGTACATCTTGGGCTGCTACACCCTTTGCGCGATGGCGATCTCCCAAGGCGAGATACCGGAGGCGGCCCGCAATCATGTCCCGCGTTATCCGTTGGTCGGCGCCACCTTAATCTGCCGACTGGCCGTCGCAAAGGAGCGTCAGGGACAGCGACTGGGCGCGGTTCTTCTCGCCGATGCATTGCTGCGGGCGTTCGAGAGCGCCAGCACAGTTGGGTCCTCGATGGTCGTGGGCGATGCGCTCGACGAATCGGCGGGCGGCTTCTACGTGGCGCATGGGTTCGTGCGATTGCCCGACTCGCTGCGGCTTGTGCTGCCGATGCGTCTTGCGAGCGGGACAGCTAAGGGATGAGCTTCGCACCCGCCTCGTCATCAGCGTCGGGGAAGCAAAATCGGTCGCGCGCACCGGTTCGTGGAGCGCGGTGGCTCCAATTGTGGCTGGTCGTGCAGGCGGTGCTTCCGTCCTGCTTCAGCAGCCAAGAGCAAGCTCAGGGAAATCTGCTAAGTATTTGAAAAGTGGCGCGCCCGATAGGAATCCAACCTCTGGCCTCTGCCTTTGGAGGGCAGGAAGCTTGTTCCCCGCCGTTTGAGAACTGGCATGGCACTGCGTCGCACAGGCGGGAAACTACGACTTTGGAACGTCAGGTAGGCTATTGAAATAAATTTGAGACAACGCCAGTTCCAGCGAGAACAATGGCTTATCCAGTCGGGGGGCATTGCCGTAAGCGACCCCGCTACCGTCTTTCCCCGCACGCGACGGGCGGCTGCAGCGCGCAAATTTCTCGACCAAGTGTCGAAGCGAAGGCGTCTGCCTGGTCGAACGTTGGCCTCGTTGATTGCGCTTTTGCCAGCGGCTTCTAAATGGCTTCTAATTTCTCTAAAATTCTAATTCTGGCTTGACGTGCTTAACATAAGTTATTGATTTTACTGGTGCCGGTTGCAGGAGTCGAACCCGCGACCTACTGATTACAAATCAGTTGCTCTACCAACTGAGCTAAACCGGCATTATGCGCATCGTCCGTCTTCCCTTGCGCGTTCCGCTTCGATAATCCCTTGCGCGGGGCTGGGCTTCTTGGCATTTGACATCGCCGCCGTCATTTGTCGGGCGTAGCCAAATCTTGAGGGGCGATTGAGTCATTTCTATACTTTCTCTGGCGCCCCCTGAAAAGGGCGCATCATGTTATGGGATGGCCTCTCGGTTGGTTTCGGCCTTCGCAGTCGGCGGCCCGTTTGTCGCGCTCGCCGATCTCTGGCGATCGGCTAATCCCGTTCGGTCTTCTGCCCGCAGCGCCGTCGAGGAGAGGGGCGAACGCGGCCCGTGGAGAAAGACGAAGGCCGGCGGCGGGGCGGTCGCGAGGCGGGCGGCTCGCGCCTCATCAAGCCTATAAGGCGCCAGCACTTGGCCGGCGCGGGAAAGCGTCGCGCGCAGAGTCGCGCCGGGGCGATCAACCGCGCAGATCGGAACCAACCCGGCGATGTCGCGCCAGCGCTTCCAGCGATGAAAGCCCGGCAAATTATCCGCTCCCATCAGCCAGACGAAATGGACGCCAGGGCACCGCTGCTTCAAATAGGAGATCGTTGAAAAAGTGTAAGGCGCGCCGAGCGCTGCTTCAATCGCCGTGACCTCGATCCGCGGATGCCGGGCGAGCTTGCGCGCCGCCTCCAGCCGCAGGGAGAGAGGCGCGAGCTCCCGCGCGTCCTTCAGGGGATTGCCGGGGCTGACCAGCCACCAGATGCGGTCGAGCCGCAGCCGCTTGAGGGCGAGAAGGCTCGCCGCTCTATGGCCTTCATGCGGCGGATTGAAGCTGCCGCCAAAAAGCCCGACGCGGAGCCCCGGCGCGTGCGGCGGCGGTCTGACGGTGAGCGCGGCCGGATGCGCCAGGCCCGAGGTCACGGACGAATCTGTCCGTCGCCATGGACGCGATATTTGAAGGAGGTCAGCTGCTCAAGGCCGACCGGGCCCCGCGCGTGCATCCGTCCGGTTGCGATGCCGATTTCGGCGCCGAAGCCGAATTCGCCGCCGTCGGCGAATTGCGTCGACGCGTTATGGATTACGATGGCCGAATCGACTTCGGCCAAGAAGCGCTTCGCAGCTTCTGGGTTCTCGGTCACGATGCAATCGGTATGATGCGAGCCGAAATTTTCGATATGCGCGATCGCCTGTTCGAGGCCGTCGACGACGCGCACGGCGATGATCGCGTCGAGATATTCGGTCGACCAATCGGCTTCGCTCGCCGGCGCGACCCTTGGGTCGATCGCCAGCGTCGGGAGATCGCCGCGCACGGCGCAGCCAGCGTCGAGCAACATGGTCACGAGCGGCGCGAGATGGGTCGCGGCGCAGGCGCGATCGACCAGAAGCGTCTCGGCCGCGCCGCAAATGCCGGTGCGCCGGAGCTTGGCGTTGAAGACGATGGCTTTCGCCTTGGCGAGATCGGCGCCGCGATCGACATAGACATGCACGATTCCGTCGAGATGGGCGAAGACCGGCACGCGCGCTTCGGCCTGGACGCGGGCGACGAGGCTCTTGCCGCCGCGCGGCACGATGACGTCGAGATTGCCGTCGAGGCCGGCGAGCATCTCGCCGACGGCGGCGCGGTCCGTTACAGGCACGCGCGCGATCGCGGCCTGCGGCAGCCCGGCGTCGATCAGGCCCGCGACGAGGCACTCATGGATCTTGGCCGATGAGAGGAAGCTCTCCGAGCCGCCGCGCAGGATCGCCGCATTGCCGGCCTTGAGGCAAAGCGCGCCGGCGTCGGCGGTCACCGCCGGGCGGCTTTCATAGATGACGCCGATGACGCCGAGCGGCGTCGCGACCCTTTCGATGATGAGGCCGTTGGGGCGCTCGAAACGCGCGAGAATGCGCCCTACGGGATCGGGGAGGGCGGCGATGGTTTCGAGACCTTTGACCGTGGCTTCGATTTGCTTGGCGTTGAGGCGAAGACGATCGAGGAAGGCGTTCGCGGCGCCATTGGCTGTGGCGGCGGCGACATCGCGCGCATTGGCGGCGAGGATAGCGTCTTTACGCTCGCGGATCGCCGCGGCGGCTGCGAAGATGGCGCGGTTCTTGGTCTCGACGGAGGCCAGCGAAAGCGCATGCGCGGCTTTTCGCGCCGCGCGGCCGAGCTCGGCCATGATTTCGGCGACGCTGTGTTCGTTGTCGGCCGGCTCGACGAGTTTCAGAGTTTCCATGCGCGCCGCTTTCGTGTGGCCCTAATCGCCCGCGACGACCATGTCGTCGCGGTGGATGATCGCGGCCCGGCCGGGGGCGCCGAGCAATGTCTCTATATCCTGCGAATTGCGCCCGGCGATCAAGATTCCCTCGCTCGCGTCATAGGCCACGAGGCCGCGGCCGATCTCACCGCCCTGGGCGTTGCGTATCAAGACGCAATCGCCGCGGGCGAAATTGCCCTCGATGCGGGTCACGCCGGCGGGCAGGAGGCTCTTGCCGCTCACGATCGCCCGCGCCGCGCCGGCGTCGACATGCAAAGCGCCGCGCGGCTCCAGCGATCCGGCGATCCACTTTTTTCGGGCCGTCACCGGATTGGAGCCGGTCAGGAACCAGGTGCAGGGCCCGTCATTGATGCGCGCGACCGGATGCTCGACCCTGCCGTCAGCGATCAGCATATGCGCGCCGCCGGTCGTCGCGATCTTCGCGGCTTCGATCTTGGTTCGCATGCCGCCGCGCGACAATTGCGAGCCCGCGCCGCCCGCCATGGCTTCGATCTCCGCGGTCACGCGCGGGACGATCGGGATCAGCGCGGCCTCCGGATCTTCGGACGGCGGCGCCGTGTAGAGGCCGGCGACATCCGAAAGCAGGATCAGGAGATCGGCGCTCGTCATGGTGGCGACCCGCGCGGCGAGCCGATCATTATCGCCATAGCAAATTTCGGAAGTCGCGACCGTGTCATTCTCGTTGATCACCGGCACCGCGCGCAGATCGAGGAGACGGCCGATCGTCGCCCGCGCGTTGAGATAGCGGCGGCGCTCCTCCGTGTCGCCGAAAGTCACCAGAATCTGCCCCGCCGTGATGTTCAGATCGGCGAGAACCTCCGCCCAGATCCGCGCCAAGGCGATCTGGCCGACGGCGGCGGCGGCTTGGCTGTCCTCGAGCTTCAGGCCGCGGTCGGGGAGCTTCAGAACCGTCCGTCCGAGGGCGATGGAGCCGGAGGATACGACCAGCACGTCAGCGCCTTGCTTGTGCAGGGCGGCGATGTCCTGCGCCAGCGACACGAGCCATGACCGCTTGACGCCGCCTTGCGCCCGATCAACGAGCAGGGAGGAGCCGACCTTGATGACGATGCGACGAAAATTTTCCACGCGCGGCAAGGCGCTCGGCGGCGCGTTCGCCAACGAAGCCTGAGCAAAGCTCACGGACGCCACTCCGCCTCGACGCCCGGATGCGCCTTTTGCTGCGTCGCTTTCTCCTCGTCGATGACCTTGAGAAGCGCGCGCAAGGTTTCGCGCATATTGGCGCCGGTCGCCGCCGAGAGGCGCAAGGGCGTATGTTTGGCGGCGCGCTTCAGGCGCAGGATTTGCGCTTTCAATGTCTCCGGATCGACGGTGTCGATCTTGGACAGCGCCACGATCTCGGGCTTGTCGGCGAGGCCTTCGCCATAGGCTTCGAGCTCGCGGCGCACCAGCTTATAGGCCTTGCCGGCATGTTCGACGCCGGCGTCGACAAGATGCAGCAGCACGCGGCACCGTTCGACATGGCCGAGAAACCTGTCGCCGAGGCCATGGCCTTCATGCGCGCCTTCGATCAAGCCCGGAATGTCGGCGAGAACGAATTCTCGGTCGTCGCAGGCGACGACGCCGAGCTGCGGATGGAGCGTGGTGAAAGGATAATCCGCAACCTTCGGCCTTGCCGCGCTGACGGTGGCGAGGAAGGTCGATTTGCCGGCGTTCGGCAAGCCGACGAGTCCGGCGTCGGCGATGAGCTTCAGCCGCAGCAAAAGGGTGCGCTCCTCCCCGGGCTGGCCTGGGTTGGCGCGGCGCGGCGCCTGATTGGTCGAGGTCTTAAAATGCGTATTGCCGAAGCCGCCATTGCCGCCGCGCGCGAGCCGGATGCGCTGTCCGACCGCGGTCAAATCGGCGAGGAGAGCCTCGCCTTCCTCATCGAAGATCTGGGTTCCCGCAGGCACTTTCAGTATGGCGTCCGCGCCCTTGCCGCCCGAGCGGTTCTTGCCCATGCCGTGCATGCCGGTCCGAGCCTTGAAATGCTGCTGATAGCGATAGTCGATCAAAGTGTTGAGGCCGTCGACGCATTCGGCGACGACATCGCCGCCTCTGCCGCCGTCGCCGCCGTCCGGCCCGCCGAATTCGATGAATTTTTCGCGCCGAAAGGATAGGCATCCGGCGCCGCCGTCGCCGGACCGGATGTAGACCTTGGCCTGATCAAGAAATTTCATGAGGCATCTTTATCTGAACGAGAACAAGCTCGTGTTTCTATCGTCTCGCAACCGCTCGGGCCGCGCAAGGGCCTGAGGCGAAGAGTCAAGCTTCGGGTCGGCGCAGGACGGATTCTCCAAGAGCGGCCAATGCTTCCGCCTCCCGCGTCTGATGCACCATGGGGCGCATCGGCCGGGTCAAAGGGCGCCCCGCCCAACCCTCGCCCGAAGCTTCTTCCGGCGTCCTGGCGCAGGCCGCCGCATAAGCCTTGCGATCGAGCTGGAAGCGGTCGCAAGGATGCAGCCCCCCGCGCGCCGCCAGAAAATCGAAACCTGTATCGAGATAGGCGAAACCGCATTTCTCGAGAACGCGGCGAGACGCCGGGTTGATAGTGCGCGCATTGGCGACGATGCGCTCTGCGGCGGTGAGGCTGAAAACCGCCTCGATAACCGCCTTCGCGGCTTCGGTCGCGAAACCTTTGCCCCTGGCGGCCGGCGCTACAATATAACCGAGCTCGATGTCTCGGGTCTCGGACAAGGTCGCGCTGACGACGCCGATCGTCGGACGGGCGCCGCTTTTTTGGACCATTACCAGGACGAGCGCTTTTCCGTTCGCATTGTCGCCGCGCGACTTCAGGATGAAGCGCTCCGCTTCGCCATGCGGATAGGGATGGGGGATCGCCGCCGTCATGCGGGCGGTTTCCGCAAGGCTCGCAAAGCCGGCGATCGCCGCGGCGTCGCAAGCGCGCGGCCAGTGCAGCCAAAGCCGCCTCGTCTCGAGGCGGAAGATGTCGTCAGAGGTCAAATCCGGGAACATGCTGGCTCCGGTCGGCGGATCGATATTTTAGATCCTGCGCCAAAAAAAGAGCGGTGGTATGGCTATCCCACCTTCCCTTTTAAAACCCTTGCGGGTTTACCGGACTTTTTCCCCTGGATTTCAGGAGCGCTTTTCGCGAAAGAAAAACCAAGTCCACCGGGTCCGTGGGATCAGGTGGAGGTCTTTCTGCTCCACCTTTATTCTGCGGCCTCTACTTGCGGCAAAGCCACAATCGATACGTAAGCTCGGCCATTCGCTTTGGTTTTGAACTCCACCTTGCCTTCTATCAAAGCAAATAACGTGTGATCCGTTCCAATTCCGACATTGGCGCCTGGATGCCACTTCGTGCCGCGTTGGCGCACGAGGATATTGCCGCCGACGACAGCTTCTCCGCCAAATTTTTTCACGCCGAGCCGCCGGCCCTTGGAGTCGCGGCCGTTGCGGGACGAGCCGCCTGCCTTTTTATGCGCCATCGAACTGGCTCCAGATCTTTCTAAGGGAGATGCGCATGGCAGCGCCTCCGCACACTATAATTGAATTTTGCTTAAGCTCAAAGCATGAACACATGTCACTCGGCGGTGGCCGCCTCGGCATGGCCCGAAGGCTTGGCGCCGCCGGTCAGCACCTCGGTGATGCGAACCAGCGTCAGGTCCTGACGATGGCCGCGCTTGCGCTTTGAATTTTGCCGCCGCCGCTTCTTGAAGGAGATGACCTTCGGCCCGCGTTTGTGCTCAACAATCTGGCCGGCGACGCTCGCGCCTTCGACGAAAGGGGCACCGAGAGCCGGCTCGCCGTCGCCGGAGAGCAGCAGCACATTGTCGAAGGTCACGATATCGCCGGGCGCGCCTTCGAGCGTCATCACCGTGATCGTGTCTTCGGCGGCGACGCTATATTGCTTGCCGCCGGTCTTGATGACTGCGAACATCGTGTTCCCTCATGTTCAATCCGGCTTTGTCCGCGGGCGCGCGTCCCGGGGAGCCGATGTCTTGACGGCCCCGCAAAGCCTATCTCTACGCGACGATCATGTCCCATCGGGACCTGCAAGGTCAAAAACCGAGAAGTTCATGGGCCGCGCGGCGCAAACGAAAAACGCGGCTATGACGCCGCGTCGAATTCACATTCGTCTATGAAATCCAGCGCCCTTTGTCAACTGTTCGAGCCGCCGGTCGAAACGCTTCCGAGGCAAGCCCGCGCCAAGCCGCGCCGCATTTGAGCCATCTTCGGCGGGTCTTGTCCATTATTGGAGGAGGATCTATCGCGCGGCATGCAGACCAACCCCGTTGCGATTGGGGAAACGTGAGAATTCTTAAATCTTCAGCCCCGACCGGTCCGCGTTCAGAAATCGCGTGAGACTTTTGAGAAGTCTGCTTTCGAAAGATCTGCTCCTGACATATCTGCGTGGGGGGCGGCGCGCCGCGGATCGGCGTCATTTCGTCTGTTTCATTCGCGCTTCGGCAATTTGATCTCAAAGAGGGGCGCGGTGTCGGGAACCGAAAAATCGCAATGACAATGGATTCGCACTGGCGCGGTTATGAGCACGGCATGGGACCGTGGTCCGCCCGCTTCTTAGGCGCCATCGATCTGGGCCTGGACCCGGCCATAGAAGCCGATGGGGAGCGCCACACGGCCTTCGATAGAAGGCGGATTTCGCTGCGCTGGTTTTGCGGCACGATTCTGACAGGACTTTCCGGCGCGGCGCTCATCGGCGCGGCCATTTATGCGGCGCTTGGCCATCAATCCTATTTCGCCGAGCCGCCCGCACTTTCCCAACGCAAAGAAGTCAATGTGGATTTCGGCGTCAATCCGCGCAAGGCCGACCGGCTGGTCAAGGCGGTCGACATAATTGCGGCGAAGCAGAGCTTTCGCGCGCCGACCGCGATCCGGCAGGGTGATAAGGAGGTGATGAAAGTCCACAGCTTCACCCGCGTCGAAACGACTCTGGTCCTGACGAGCGTCGGCTTCGCCGAGGATGTCCCGCCGTACAATCCCTTGAAGGTCCTGGCCGATGCGCGCAACCCGATCGACGTGGCGCCGGAGCCGGTGCAGGATGACGCCGAGGTCTCGTGGTCGACCCGCGATTTTTCGGGGGACAAGCTGTCGCCGACGATCGGCCTGACGATTGATGAGGTCCAGGCCCAGGTCGCAGAGCATGTCAAGAACACCGCGACAGCCGGCGCGAAGCCGATCGCGCTGCCGCCGCAACTTCTTCTCATGCGGACGAGCCGCACCAATTTCCCGGGCGTGCTCTCTTACGCCAATCCCGCCGAGCCTGTCGCGACGGCGCCTTTTTCCGCGATCGAAGTCCGAATGGTTCCAGAAAATGTGACCAATGTCGAGCGGTCGGGGCAATCGCCGCAGGCGACGCAGATGGAGGAGCGGCTCGTCGTGGTTCGCCACGGTGAGACCCTCGAGGATGTCCTCGCCGCCGCCGGGGTGGCGAAGGACAGGATCAACGCCGTCATCGCCGCCTTTGGCCTCAAGCGCGGCGAAGCGGCCGTTGCGGAAGGCCGCCGCGTCAGGCTGCTTTTCGCTGATCTCGATGGCTCCGGCTCGAATATGACTTTGGCCCGTCTTTCGATCTACTCCGATGAGACATTGGAGACGAATATCGCAATCAATGACAGAGGCGCTTACGTGCGGGTGACGGCGCCGCAGCGCGCCGCGAAAAAGCCGGTCCAGAACGACGACGACGATGATGGCGACGGTATGCGGCTTTACGATTCGCTTTATGAGACCGCGCTGAAGCAGGAGATCCCGCGTCCGGTCATCGATGACCTTGTTCGCGTCTTCGCCAATGACGTTGATTTTCAAAGACCCGTGACCGGCGGCGACTCATTCGAAGCTTTCTATGATGAAAACGAGGAGGGCGACGGGCGCAGCCAGCTCCTCTACGCGGCCATCACCGCGCGCAACGAGACGTTCCACTATTATCGCTTTCAGACGCCTGATGATGGCGTCGTCGATTATTACGATTCAAATGGCCGTTCGACGCGCAAGTTTCTGGTTCGCACGCCGATCGTTTCGGCCAGATTCACCTCGGGATTTGGCATTCGCTTCCATCCCATCCTGGGTTATTCGCGTCCCCACACGGGCGTCGATTGGGCCGCCCCAATCGGCACGCCGATCTTCGCCGCAGGCAATGGCGTGATCATCAAGGCGGGCTGGGATTCAGGCTATGGGCGGCGCGTCGAGATCCAGCACGCGAACGGCTATATCACGACCTATAATCATATGTCTGGCTTTGCGCGCGGCTCCACGGAGGGGGCGCATGTGCGGCAAGGGCAGGTCATTGGCTATCTCGGCCAGACTGGCCTCGCCACCGGTCCGCATCTTCACTATGAGATCATGGTGAACGGGCATTTCGTGGACCCGATGCGCGTCAAGCTCGCCCGCACGCGCGAATTCGACGGCCGCATGCTCGGCGTGTTCAAGCGCGAACGCGATCGTATCGACGGATTGCTCGCCAAGGCCCCAGCCGCCGATCGCGTCGTCGCCGAGCGGCAGGTCAAGTAAGCCTCGGCGAGGCTCCAAACGCGGGCGTCGCCTTTCCTAAGGCGCCAGCGCGCGTCCCTAAGGCGCCAGCCCGCGTTCCGTTCCGAGGCGAATCGCGCTCGAATTCCCCGCGCTTTCAGCGCAAATCCGAGACGATCGTCGAACGGTCGGATCCGAGCAGCTTCATCCGCACCAGAAGGTCGCCGTCGAACCAGACGTCGCGATCGAATTCGCCTGGCGTCTTGTCTGAGATTTTATAGTGATGAGTTTGGCGCTTGACGCCGCGGATGACCAAGGTTTCTTCACCGGCGTCCTTGACCTTGATCGACAGGCGCTTGCCATTGTCGGTTTGGAAAAGGTCGGATCGGTTGACCACATCCCTGCTCCAGAGGCTCGCGGGAGCAAAAGCCTTGCCGATGTCGCTCTTCTTGCCATCGACGATCAGGCTCAGCTTGTCGGGCGAGCTCCCCGGCCCGACCTCGACCGTATGCTTTGTCCCATTGTCGTCGGTCTGTGATTTGTAGCTGACCAGCTGACCGCTTTTCCAAATTTCGGTGGAGGCATGCTCATAACGATAGGCTTCGATGAACATCACTTTGACCGAGATGCTGGTGGCGAGCTTCACTGTCGTCACATCGTTCTGACGATCGATGTCTATCGTCGTCGCGCCGATCTTGTCGCCTTCCCGATCAACCTCGAAAACCTCGTGAATCTTGATTGGCGCAGGCGGGGTGTCGACGCGGGGGGAGGGCGTATCGACGCGGGGGGCGTCCTGGCGAGGCGGCGCATCGACGCGCGGGGCCTGTTCGGCGCGCGAGGAGGCTGGCGCGAGAAGAGCCAGAGCCAGGCTCACGAGAGCCGCGGACAAAAATGCAAGCATATTTCCGAGAAATCTCATCATCATCGCCGTCGTTTCCCTGAGAGCGCCAGTCTGCGCGGCAAAAGCGCCGGTTTTGCGCCCTTTCGATTTGCCGCCGCGCTTCTTTCGCCACGCGGCGGGCAGGGCGTTACAGCATGTTCCGAAAAAGTTGACCGACTTTTTCGATCAGAACATGCTCGAACTTATTGATCTGGAGCGCGCTCCAGAGCTTATCGCATTTTTTCCTGTCGCGGAGCCGTTCTCCAAATTGTGGACAGATCCATCGAGAGCGGATCCCGAATACGGCTCGACTTTTTCGATCAGGACGCACTCAATTCTTTAAATTTGAAGCGCTCTAAGGCGCCGTCGCGAGTATGAGCCCCGACGTTAGCTTCTCGCGCGCGGCGGCGGCGGAAAGCCCCTCCTGACGCAAGGCCCGCAAGGATTTCGCCCGCAAGCTCTTCGAGAGCTTCTGTCCCGAAGCGTCGCGCAAGAGCGGGTGATGATGGTATGAGGGCGCGGGAAGGTCGAGCAGAACCTGCAGCAAGCGATGTAGGCTCGTCGCCATGAACAGATCTTCGCCGCGAACGACGTCGGTCGCCCCTTGCAGCGCATCGTCGAACACGACCGCGATATGATAGCTCGTCGGGATGTCCTTTCGCGACAGCACCGCATCGCCCCAGAGGCCGGGCTCGGCGGCGACGTCGCGCCCTTCCATTCCGGCGCCGCTATATTCGCGCCAGCCCAGTCGGAAACCGACGCGGGCGAGCGCCGCCTCCATGTCGATTCGTTGCGCCGCGAGCTGGCCCGCGGCCAGCCGCCGCCGCCTCTCCTCTTGCGAAAGATGCTTGCATGTGCCGGGATAGAGAGGGGAGCCGTCGGGGTCGCGCGGCCAGTCCGGTTTCGAGGCGACGGCGACCATGATCTCGCCGCGCGTGCAGAAGCAAGGGTAGGTCAGTCCCTGCGCTCCGAGCCTGTCGAGGGCGCTTGCATATTCGGCGAAATGCTCCGATTGCCGCCGCACCGGCTCTTCCCAGGCGAGACCCAGCCAGCACAGGTCTTCATAAATGGCCCGCTCGAATTCGGGCCGGCAGCGCTCGATGTCTATATCTTCGATCCTCAGAAGCAGGCGGCCGCCCGTCGCGCGCGCCATCTCGAAATTCAGCAAGGCGGAATAGGCGTGACCGAGGTGCAGATAGCCGTTCGACGATGGCGCGAAGCGGAAAACGCGGTTGCTGAGAGACCGGGTCATGTTTTGGGCTCCGCGGCGGCAAAGGCGTCGGGCTGAATTGCGACTAAGCGATGAGGTTGAGTTGGCGCGAATCGGCGGAGGAAGACATGCGCCTCAATCTCTGCTTGGGCAAATGAAATTGCTTGAGGTCTGGCGCCAGACCCGAACGGGTTTCATGCGTTCAAATGGTTGTGAATATTGTGGATTGTCACAATTCTGGCGAGGCCGGATGGGGCGGAGGGAAATGTATTGCGTAAACTATAGACTGCCGCACGCCACAGCCAAGGAGTCGGCGGACGGCTAGTCTCGATAAATGCATGGGTCGCCGCCAAGATCCCTCGGAAGCTTCCGAGGCGCTCGACCATCGAGATGGACCTATTGGTCAGGATGCAGCGCCGCTGTCTCGTCTCTGCATGCTAAATGTCCGGCTCGTATTCCGCCAAGCCTGCGGCTAGACTCCAGGGCATGAGCGAATCGCCTTCACCCAGCCTGCCGCGCTCCTTTCTTGGCGTCGAACGTTCTGTTCTCGGACGCCCCTGGCGCGATCGGCTCGATGCGGCGGGGCAGGCGAGGGCGCTCGCTATCGCGCAATTGCTTGGCGCCGGCGATCTTCTCGCGCGCGTTCTCGCCGGGCGGGGCGTCATGCCGGACGCTGCTGCAAATCATCTCGACCCGACGCTGCGAAACCTTCTGCCCGACCCCTCGTCCTTGAAGGACATGGAGGCTGCCGCGGCAAGGATCGCTGACGCTGTCGAGCGCGGCGACAAAATCGCGATTTTCGGCGATTACGACGTCGATGGCGCGGCCTCTTCGGCGCTCCTCGCCGATTATTTTTCACAAGCAGGCGCGCCTTGCCTCATTCATATTCCAGATCGGATCTTCGAAGGCTATGGGCCCAATGTCGAAGCGATCCGAAGCCTCTCCGAGGCCGGCGCGAAACTCCTGATTACAGTCGATTGTGGAACGACCAGCCATGCGCCCTTGGCCGAGGCGCGCCGGCTCGGCCTCGACCCGATCGTGCTTGACCATCATCAGGCGCCTGAACTTTTGCCCGAGGCCATTATCGTCAATCCGAATCGGCAGGACGATCTCTCCGGCCTTGGCCAGCTTTGCGCGGCGGGCGTCGTCTTCATGACGCTGATCGCGGTGAACCGCGTCCTGCGCGCGCGCGGCTTCTTTTCCGTCGCGCGGCCGCAGCCCGATCTTCTTTTAGGGCTCGATCTCGTGGCGCTCGCGACGATCGCCGATGTCGCGCCGCTGACCGGCCTCAACCGCGCCTTCGTCGCCAAGGGGCTTTCCCTCATGCGCGCGCGGGAGCGTCCCGGGTTGAAGGCTTTGTTCGACGTTGCGGGCGCGGACGGGCCGCCGCGCCCCTATCACCTTGGTTTCCTGATTGGGCCGCGCATCAACGCTGGCGGACGGATCGGCGACGCCGCGCTCGGCGCGAGGCTGTTGAGCCTCGCCGATCCGATCGAGGCGCGGCGCATCGCCGAAGAGCTTGATCGCCTCAATCGCGAACGGCAGGAAATGGAGCGCGCGACGCTCGAGGAGGCGGAAGCCGAAGCGCTGGCGAGCATAGGCCTCAGCGAGGCCGGCGCCGTGGTTGTCGCCGCGGCGGAGGGCTGGCATCAGGGGCATTGTCGGGCTCGTCGCCTCGCGCCTCAAGGACAAGTTCAGGCGGCCGGCCTTTGCGATCGCGCTCGGCGCCGACGGAGCCGGAACCGGCTCGGGCCGCTCGATTTCCGGCGTCGATCTCGGCCGCGTGGTGCGCGCGGCCGTCGAAGCTGGCGTTCTCGTCAAGGGCGGCGGACATGCGATGGCGGCGGGCGTCACGATTTCACGCTCGCGGATGGCCGATTTTCGCAGCTTTCTGGAAGAATCTCGCCGCGCAGGTGGCGGCGAGCCGCGCGGGGAATCCTGCTGATCGATGCCGCGCTGACCGCATCGGCGGCGAGCCCGGATCTCATGGCCGCTCTGGAGCGGGCGGGCCCTATGGCGCTGGCAATGCCGAGCCGGTCTTCGCCTTGCCCGCGCATCGGCTCGTCGACGTCGCCGACGTCGGCAATGGACATGTGCGGCTCAAGGCGCAAGCCGGCGACGGTGCCAAGATCGAGGGGATTGCATTTCGCGCCGCCTCCGAGCCGCTCGGGCGCGCGAGCGCGCTTCACGCCGGCCGCGGCGCCATGGTGCATCTTGCCGGAACCCTCGCGCTGGACCATTGGGGCGGGAGGGATCGCGTGCAGCTGCGGCTCGTCGATCTCGCGCCGGCCGCCGGGCCGCGCAGCTTGTAAGCGCCGTTCGCGATCCGCCGATTTGACCCTCTACGGGCTTGCTCCGCGTGAGCGCAGGCGGGCCGCGCATTCCGATTGGCGATTCTCGAACTTGCCAGTCCCGCCGACGCCCTTTATATGTCCGCGCGGCTGAGCGAATATTGCAGCGAACCTAATCCTCGCCAGTTTCCGCGCCCATCGTCTAGCGGTCTAGGACGTCGCCCTTTCACGGCGAAAACAGGGGTTCGATTCCCCTTGGGCGCGCCAGTGAAATCAATGCCTTAGCTTGATTATGGCCGGCGTCTCACACAAGCGCTTCCGGCAGTTTGGAGCGAATGAGGCGATAGACCGCGATCCGGCGCGATGAACGTTCCAGCTCGATTGGCGCCAGCGTCTGAAGCAAACAGCGTCTTTGCATTACTCGTAGCCAGGAGGCCATGCGCTGGCGCTTTCGCGCTACGCGTGACTTGACGGGCAACCGGCTTCCCTACTGCTGTCTCTCCTCGCACCGTGGCGCCCGTGATCCACACGGCTCCAGTTGGCGAACACGAGCTCCCCTTGATGCGCTGAGGCTTCGCTCTACCACGTCTCGAGTACCGCCTTCGCTAGAAGGTCGTGGCGATACTGTTCACGCGTGAGGTGGCGTGGCTGCGCCTTGAGAGCCTATGCCTCAAAACGGGCTCTTGCGAAGTATCGCCAGCTCTTCTTCGAGAAGCGGCTTTGGAAGTTCGAAAAGTCGAAGAGTTCATAAAGCGGGGCCAAAATGGCGAACACCAACTCGGGAAGAGCATCGGGTAGCGCGGATACTGCTACGCTCTTGTTCGCTTCATAGGCGTCCCGCGTAGTTGAGCGATGCTTGGTCATGGCTTTCATTCTCCGAAAGCCCAAGACAGGGTGTCAATCTCGATCCCTCAATCCGTCTAGGCGGGGAAGCAAAAACGGCCCCGAAGGGCCGCTTTTATCTGCTTGAAATCTCTGAGAGATTTTGGAGCGGGCGAAGGGATTCGAACCCTCGACCCCAACCTTGGCAAGGTCCATATTCATCAACGCCCCAACACTCTCCGCCTCTCTGTATCGCTATAAAACAATAACTTAAACAGATTTCTCTGCGCTCAACCCCGACCGATCCGCACCTCGTTTGCGCCAGACTGCTTACATAGTGCTTACATTTTTTTGCGAGCCTGATAATGTAAGCAGATCGATTGCAGAGAGGAAGGCGTCATGAGCGGGAGGTTGACCAAGACGGCGGTCGAAGGCCTGACGCCGCCGGACAAGCAGGGCGAACAGGGCTTCCTTTGGGATGGCGAATTGAAGGGCTTCGGCGTCCGGGTCATTCACTCCGGCCTGAAGACCTTCATCCTTCAGTACCGAGATGCCGACGGCCGGACCCGCCGGATCAAGCTCGGGCGCTTCGGCGCGATCACGGTTGAGAACGCGCGCGATCTCGCCAAGGTGAAATTCGGCGAACTGGCCAAGGGTAATGATCCGGCGAAGAAGCCCGACACACGGAGGAAAACGACCGTGGCGGCGCTGTGCGACTGGTATCTTGAGGAAGCCAAGGCCGGCCGCATTCTCGGGCGCCGGAACCGGCCGATCAAAGCCTCGACGCTCGCGATGGACAAGAGTCGGATCGAAACCCACATCAAGCCGCTCTTGGGCAAAGCGCTGGTCCACACCCTCAAGATCGCCGACATCGAGCGCATGCAGTCGGACATCGTCGGGGGGAAAACGGCCAAGCCGCGCGGCGAGGGTCGAGGCGGCGCGACCACCGGGGGACCCGGTGTCGCTGCGCGCACCGTGTCGACGTTGCAAAGCATCCTCGGGCACGCAACACGCCTCGATCGCATCGAAGCTCATCCGAGCAAGGGCGCTCGGAAACTGGCCGGGAAGAAGAAGAACCGGCGTTTGAGCGTTCCCGAAATCGTGAAGCTCGGCCAGGCGATGCGTCATGCGGCGCTCAGGGAAACCGAAAGCTCCATCGCGCTCGCCATCGTGCAACTGCTGCTTCTGACCGGGTTTCGGATCTCCGAGGGGCAAAACCTCGAACGTGAATGGGTCTCCGCCGCGGAAGGCTATGTGGGCTTTCCCGACACCAAGGGCGACGCCCAGGTCAGGGCAATTGGCCCCTCTGCCGTGAAGCTGATCGCACAGCAGCCGGTGCGCGTGAATTCGCCTTATGTCTTCCCGTCTGAGGTCGGCGAGGGGCATTACACCGCCGGCAAGGCTTGCCTGGAGCGGTTGTGCGCATCGGTCGGTATTGAAGGCATCACGCCCCACACGTTGCGGCACACGTTCGCGAGCGTCGCGGGAGACCTGGGCTTCTCGGAACTGACCATTCGGGCCTTGCTCGGGCACGGTTCTCAGAGCGTGACCCAGGACTACATCCACATCGACGAGGCGCTGAAGTTGGCCACGGCTCGCACATGCGAGGAAATCGCGTCGCTGCTGGACAAGGGGGAATCGGCCAAGGCCGGCGCCTCTCCCAAGAAGGCCGCTTGACCTTGGGGAAGCGACATTGTCTTGACCAGACATAGCTTGGAAGCTATACAGATGACGTGGGGTGTTGCTTTCCACGATGAGTTCGTCCCGGAGTTCAAGGCGTTCGAGGCGTCTGTCCAGGATGGCTTGCTCGCCGTTGCCAAGCTGTTGGCCGACTATGGCCCCCAGCTTGGCCGGCCGCATGCCGATACGCTCAAAGGGTCAAAGCACGCCAACATGAAGGAGCTGCGGTTCGAGGGAGCAGACGGCGAATGGCGCGCTGCGTTCGCTTTCGATCCAGAGCGACGGGCGATTTTGCTGGTGGCGGGCGACAAGTCCGGCGGAAGTCAGAAGCGCTTTTATCGTCAGCTTATCGCCAAGGCCGATTCCCGGTTCTCCACTCATGTGGAGGGCCTGAAGGCTGGAAAGAGGAAGGTGTGAAATGGCCAGGAGCCTGAACGACATGCTCGCCGAGCTTCCGCCTGAGCGCCAGGCGGGGGTGGAGGCACGTTACCAGGAACTCAAGAGGGAGATCGAAGGCCTGCGGGAGCTTCGGCAGATCGCCGGAAAGGCCCAGCTCGAAATCGCTGAGGCGCTGAACATCAAACAGCCGTCCGTGTCGAAAATCGAGAAGCAGGCCGACATGTATCTCTCGACGTTGCGCAGCTATGTCGAAGCCGTCGGAGGCAAATTGGAACTGGTCGTAAAGCTGCCCCACCATCCGGTATTACACCTCCAACATCTGGGTGATGCGCTGACCGACGAGACGCAGCCTGCGCCCACACCGCGCGTCCGCCGCCGCATCACCGCATCCTGATCGCTCTCGCGGCTACGCCGAACCATCCGTGCCTGCTGCACTCCACCTAAGCTCGTCGGATCGCGCGCCTGTGTCCCACCCAAGCCAATTCCCTGACGTTCCGGACGTCGTTCGCCGTCGAATGTCATTGGTTAGGAAGACTGACACAAAGCCGGAAATGCTCGTCCGGCGGTTGGCCCACGGCCTCGGTTACCGGTTTCGGCTCCATCGCCGCGACCTGCCGGGAACGCCGGACATCATCTTTCCCCGCTTCAAAAAAGTGATCTTTGTGCATGGCTGCTTCTGGCATCGGCACGACTGCCGCTTGGGAGGCCGGCTGCCCACAACCCGACCAGAATACTGGCTGCCGAAGCTGGCCCGGAATGTTGAGCGCGATCGGATAGCCGAAGCTGAGCTTGCTCGTCTGGGGTGGTCCGTCCTCGTCATTTGGGAGTGTGAAACGCGGAACGCCGCCGCTCTTCAGGATCGCCTTCGGTCATGGCTCGAGCCCACAAACCGAGCTCGACAAGCTGATGCCGCTGGTGCAAGATGGTGCGAAGGGGTGCATCATGGTGAAGGCGTCGCAGCAGAAACGGTTCACGGTCTCGATCGATCAGGTCGACTATGATGCGTTGCGCGCGCTTGCCGAGGCCCAGAAGCCCCCGCTGAACCTTCAATATCTCTTACGCCTCGCGGTGAAGAACCTGCTTGAGCAGCATGCGGCGAAGCAACTTAGCTTCCCGCTGGACCGGTAGCTCAGCAATGGCGCCACTGCGCTTCATCGACCTGTTCGCGGGCTTGGGTGGATTCCATCAGGCACTGACCCGCTTGGGCCACGAATGCGTTTTCGCATCGGAACTCGATCCAGCCCTTGCCGAACTCTACGAACTCAACTTTGGCGTAAAGCCCGCCGGCGACATCCGTGGCGCCTACTCTAAGGTTCCTCCCCACGACATCCTTTGCGCCGGCTTTCCTTGCCAGCCGTTTTCCAAGGCGGGCGATCAGCTTGGCTTTGAATGCCCCCAATGGGGTGATTTATTTGAGTACGTCGTCAAGATTCTCAAGAAACACAAGCCCGCGTATCTACTGATTGAAAACGTGCCGAACCTTATGCGCCACGACGACGGCAAAACGTGGCGAAACATCGAGAATCGCCTTCGTTCCCTCGGTTATGCGATCGACTCGGCCAAATTGTCTCCACACCTGTTTGGCGTGCCACAGGTTCGCGAGCGCGCCATCATCGTTGGCGCGCGCAAGGGGTTAACCGATTTCACGTGGCCGTCGCCCACTCACAAGCAAGACGAGCTCGACATCCGGACCGTGCTTGATAAGAACCCCAAGGATGCTCGCTCGCTCGGGCCGCAATTCATCCGCTACCTCGAGGCTTGGCAATCGTTGCTCGACGCCCTGCCTGTAGACGCCGACCTTCCCTCATTCCCTATCTGGGCGATGGAATTCGGCGCAACTTACCCGATCCTCGCTGCCACGCCCGTTCATCGGGGCTTATCGAGCATTCGACGCTATCGTGGGGCCTTTGGCGTTCCGTTGAAAGGGATGTCTGACAAAGAGGTTCTGGCTCAATTGCCGTCATACGCACGTGACGACGCCGAGGTCTTTCCAAAGTGGAAAATAGACTTCATCCGCCAGAATCGGGCCTTCTATCGTATGCATAGAAAGATAATCGATCCCTGGTTACCGTCAATTCAGACTTTCGCTCCCAGCTTTCAAAAGCTGGAATGGAATTGGAAGGGCGGCCCGCGGGATCTGTGGAACACGATCATCCAATTCCGAGCTTCCGGAATTCGCGCGAAACGCACGTCGGCGGCGCCATCCCTTGTCGCCCTAACGACCAGCCAAGTTCCCGTCATCCCATGGGAGCGCCGCTATATGACCATGCGCGAGTGCGCGCGGCTGCAAAGCATGGGCGATCTGAAGAACCTGCCAGGCAGCCAGGGCGCGGCTCATAAAGCGCTCGGCAACGCCGTGAATGTCGATGTTATCGCCGCGGTCGCCGGTGCGCTTATCGTTGGCGGACACGACAAGCCCAACGCTGTCCGACGCGGCGGAGCCGCCAACGTAGAAGACCATCTTGCCGCATGAGACTCCCGCCCCGCCGATCGCGGCTGTCCCCATTCGCCCGGGGGTCAGCGTCTTATCGATTCTTCGACACCTCAACTACAAGACCTGGTTCGCGCTGGCCGAGTTCGTGGACAACGCGGTGCAGAGCTATTTTGCAAACCGAGTTCAGCTTGAGGCCTTGCACGGTCCCGGCTTTCGACTATCCGTCTGTATTGACGTCGAGGCGACGGCCCCTGCGCGTCTTACCATCCGTGACAATGCAGCCGGCATAGCCCGCGCCGATTTCCCCCGTGCATTCCGGCCTGCCGCCATCCCACCCGATCGAACCGGACTTTCCGAGTTTGGCATGGGGATGAAGAGTGCCGCGTGTTGGTTCGCGCCACGTTGGTCTGTCCGGACGAAAGCTTTAGGCGAGATGGTAGAGAGGACCATCCGCTTCGATGTCGCCACGATCGTTCGAGATCAGTTGGAGGAATTGGAGATAGGAGAGGCGGCTGCGCAGGAGAGTGCGCATTTCACCGAGGTGGTGCTTGAGGAACCTTATCATCTGCCGGTCGGCCGGACCGTCGCCAAGATCAAGGATCACCTAACCGACATCTACCGCGTATATCTGCGTGATGGACTGCTTGAGCTTCGGTTCAACGGCGAGCCGCTGGAATACATCGCGCCTCGACTCCTCACTGCTCCCTTCGCGCGCGACCTCAGCGGACCAACCCGGGAATGGCGCAGGGAAATTCAGTTCGATCTGGGCGGCGGGCTTTCAGCTCGTGGCTTCGCTGGCCTGATGGACCCAATGAACACCGCACGGTCTGGTTTCGCGCTATTCCGACGGGGACGGCTGATCGAAGGTAGCGGCGATGAGGGATATCGGCCCGCGCTGATATTTGGCCAAGCCGGCAGCTTCAGATGGCGGCGCCTGTTTGGTGAGCTTCATCTCGAAGGCTTCGAGGTTAGCCACACCAAGGACGGATTTCGCTGGGATGAGAACGAGCAGCCGTTCCTCGAGTTGCTGAAGGACGAGTTGGACGACGAGGCGCTCCCCTTGTTACGTCAGGCCGATTTGTACCGCGTGCAGGCTGCACGGAACGAAGTAGCCGAGGCGGCGCAACGAGCTATCACCCGAGCCGTCGAGGTCATGCAGGCGACGTTGCCTGAAGCGCTTCCTCGAGTGGCCGACGAACCTCCCGTCGAAACCGATACCGCTCCGCTGGCGCTTGAACCGACGTTGGCCACGCGTGAGCTCAGGATCAACTTTCGCGATCAGACTTGGATCATCCGCATCGAGTTGAGCAACGACCCGGCGCAGGGCGAATGGCTTTCGGTGAGCGATCAGGTGGCCGTCAATGGTGGGCCGCAGGTCGTCGAAATTCGCCTATCCATGGCGCACCCCTTCATGGTGAGCTTCGCGCAGTTTGACCCCGACGACATAGAACCGTTGCTTCGCGTGGCGGCTGGCCTCGCCTTGGCAGAGAAACTCGCACGTGGCGCCGGCGTGCGAATGGCAAAGACCGTCCGGCGAAACCTCAACGAGTTATTGCGGGAAGCTCTTTCCCGCCCATAGGCTGTTTTCATGGCAATTGACCCCGCAGTCGTGATCCCCGTTCCGGAAATCCTACCGCCGGGTGCGAATTGGCAGCCCGCGGTTGGGGAGGAGGCCCGCGACCTCGTCGCTCGCAAGCTCGCTCACGAATCACAGGAAACGCGCGACGCTCTCTTAGAGTCAGCGGCTTCAATTCTGTCGAAGTCAGTCGGTCCTCAGGCCAACGATGGTCGGGAAACTGGCCTAGTCGTGGGTTACGTCCAGAGCGGCAAGACCTTGTCGTTCAGCACCGTGATGGCGCTTGCGCGCGACAACGGTTTCCAACTCGTCATCGTCGTCGCCGGCATCTCAAAGCCGTTGCTCAATCAATCTACCCAAAGGCTTCGCCGCGACCTCCGTATCGACGACGTCGATGGTCCACTGCGTTGGAAGCTCTATACAAACCCAACCGACAACGAAAACAATCGACGCCACATCCAGCAGACCCTGCAAGACTGGCGAGATCCTGACGTGGCCCCGAGCGAGCGCGCAACAGTGCTCGTGACTGTCATGAAGCAGTATCGCCATCTACGCGCGCTCGTGACTCTGCTGCAGCATCTTGATCTCGTTGGCGTCCCGACTCTGATCGTCGACGACGAGGCCGATCAGGCCAGCTTGAATACCCTCGTGGCGCGTGGCCGGCAGAGCACGACTTACCGTCGGCTGTTGGAAATGAGAGACGCGATTCCTAACCACACTTATCTGCAATATACTGCGACCCCTCAGGCTCCGCTGCTCATCAACATTATTGATGCTCTCTCGCCCGGATTTGTCGAGGTGCTGGAACCTGGGGCCGACTATACAGGCGGCCGTATGTTCTTCGATGGCGACAATCGCTTGATCGAGGTTATCGACCCGCAAGACATCTCGACCGACGCCAACCCCCTCACCGATCCGCCGGAGCCCCTCCTGGCGGCGCTTCGGATATTCCTCCTCGGCGTGGCCGCCGGTCAGGCGGAGGGCCGCAGCGCCCGCAACCCCAATCGCTCCATGCTAGTGCATCCTTCCCAACGCACCAATTCACACGCCGAATATAGACAATGGATTGGGGACGTGTTCGACGAGTGGCAGCGTATCCTCGGATTGCCTGATGGGGATGCAGATCGGAACGATCTCGTCGAAGACTTTCAGTCTGCCTATGACAGCTTAGCTGGGACTGTCGAGAATCTGCCCCCATTCGCTGAACTGAGTCGTAGGCTTCCGCGCGCCTTCCGAGATACCAAGATAGAGGAGGTCAACGCACGTGGACGGCAGACGCCGATCATCGATTGGAGCCAGTCTTACGGGTGGATACTCGTTGGTGGTCAAGCGATGGACCGCGGTTTCACCGTCGAAGGTCTGACAGTGACATACATGCCGCGAGGGCCGGGTGTTGGCAATGCGGACACCGTTCAGCAACGGGGCCGTTTCTTTGGCTACAAACGGCGTTATCTTGGCTTCTGCCGCGTTTACCTTGAGTTGGATGCCCTCACTGCGTTCCAGGAATATGTCGAGCATGAGGAATTCATGCGCAGGCAGCTACAGGAGATCCAGCGCAGCGGGCGTCCGTTGCGAGACTGGAAGCGTGCGTTCGTGCTGTCGCCGGATCTCCAGCCCTGTCGGCGCAACGTCCTCCAGCATGAATACGCCCGTGGCGATTATGCGCGGCGATGGTTCTATCCAGGCGTCGCACTCGCGCCCACCGAGGTAATCGATGCAAATCGCAACGCCGTGCAAGCCTTCCTTGCCACGATCCCGCTGGCTGCGGAACCGGATGCCGAGGACCGCGAGTTGGCGCAGCGACACCTTACCTGCCGCGGACTGTCTCTCGCGCAGGTGATCGCCGACCTCATTGTTCCGTTCCGCGTCACCGGTGCGAACGACACGCGCGAATTGATCGGCGTAATGTTGCAGCTATCTGAAGCGTTGCGGACGAACGACGCAGAGGGTTGCTCCGTTTATCATATGAGCCCTGACTATCCCCGTCAGCGCGCCACCGACGAGAATGGCCGCATCAATGAGCTCTTCCAAGGCCCGACCCGGATCGCGGCAGGCGGATATAGCTATCCCGGCGACTCTGCATTCCACGATGAAGATGTCGTCACGGTTCAAATCCATTCGCTCAACCTGCGCCAAGAAGGTCTAGTCGTCGCCGAGCGGGTGCCGGTGATCGCTATATGGTTGCCCGCACACTTCGCGATCGATTGGATCGCTCAGCATCAGCCGACCTGACGGGGCGCTCGTGACGAATGGCATCCCACTCGCTGATCTTCTAGCTTCAGTACAGGCTGGACCGGCTTCACCACGCGACGGCTCCTTCCGAGTCTATCCCATTCCCGGACCATCCAAGCATTACGTCGGCCGCAACGATCTAGGGCAGCCTTGCGTCCTCCTCGGCAGTGATAGCGGCCCAATGCATGCGCCTGTTAGATTGGCGGCGATCGAGGCGCGCTTTGGTGCCATTTGCCAGATCAGGCCAGTCGATGCGGAGCAACGCGAGGAGACGCTAACCACCGTCGTTTGCACCTCGTCCGATCCCCAGGCGCAAATCTACTTCTTGCATGTTTGCGAGACGATAATTCGCATCCTTGGCGCATCGCCGTCGCTCCCCAAGGTGGTCGAGGTAGTCCAGCGTTTGATAGAACTGTTCCGACGACTTACCAAACCAGCGTCCCGATCGGTCATCGGACTTCTAGGCGAGCTTTACCTGATCGGGTGCAGCCGAGGCATCGAGACAACCGTGTCGGCATGGCGAAGCGCCGACATCGACAGGTTCGACTTCTCGGTTGCTGACGTCCGGCTCGACGTGAAGACCAGCGGCGAGAGGATGCGCGCCCATCACCTTTCCGCGGAACAGTGTCATCCTCCCACCGGAACGACAGGCCTGCTCGTATCGATGTTCATTGAAGGTAGCGGCGGAGGAATGTCCCTGATCGAATTGCTCACCCATATCGAGCGACGACTAGCAGGCAACGATGCCCTCATCCTGAAGGTGCAAGAGACCGTCGCGGAGACTCTGGGGGATACCCTTCCAACGTCAATGATGATGCGGTTTGATGATCGACTCGCTCAGTCTTCGCTGCAAATCTATGACCTCAGGTCAATTCCGGCCATTCGAGATGGCATACCAGCAGAGGTAAGCCAGGTTCATTTTCGATCTGACCTATCACGCACTCCTCCATTGAGCGTTGCTCAGGTGAGTGAGATGACAACGATTGGACGGGACATGCTCCCGGCATAGCCCGCGTTGCTCGCATTGGCATCGAACCTTCCATGCTGGTGGCATGGAGCGGCGAGCGAAGATACGACAGGGAGCGCATGTATTCTAGGGCTTGGCCGCAACAGGCGGTCCAACTTCACGCATACTTTGAAGTCGGGATTACGCCGATACGGAAAAACGGATGTCGGGGAAAGCTTTCCCCCTGGTTGGCGCCGCGGTCGCCGACACACCCCCTTCTGCGGGGACACCCCGCAACGCCCCGATATGCACGGGGATCAGGGACACACTATCACCGCCGCCAGACCTTACATTCCTGATCGCACCATCGCCCGGCTCCCGTTGGCGCTCACGCCGGGCCGGTTTCGCTAAGGGCTCCGCCCTCGCGCGGGCAAGGGTGAAGCGCCGGCGAGCCGGCGCCGTCCGGGGCGGTCTCCCCGACCTTCCGCGCGGATACGTCTTTCAGCACTGTCGTAACTCCGGAAATCCGCTTGTGCAGGCCGGGTGATCCCCCTCCGCCCCGGCCGCCCTTGCCCTTGCTACCCCGGTCTCGCCGACGGGCAGGGTTGCAGCGCGCGCTGCAACCCAAGCCCATAGGAGAAAGACCATGACTGACACCGTGAACATCGAAGCCGTCACCGCGAGCGGGACGGAAATCTTCGTGCCGCTGAACAAGCTGAGGAAGTCGCCCCGGAACGCCCGGAAGACGCCGCACAGCGAGGCGCATGTCGAGGCGCTGGCGGCGAGCATCGCCGTGAAGGGGATGCTGCAAAATCTTGTGGTGGAGCCGGAGCAGGACGCGGACGGCGGGCCGACCGGCAGCTATCTCGTCACGATTGGCGAGGGCCGCAGGCTGGCGCAATTGCTGCGCGCCAAGCGCAAGCAGATCAAGAAGACCGAGCCGATCCGCTGCGTTCTCGACACCGAGAACGACCCGCAGGAGATCAGCCTGGACGAGAACGTTACGCGCGAGGCCATGCACCCCGCCGATCAGTTCGAGCGCTTCCGGGAGCTTTCCGAGCGAAAGGGCTGGGGCGCGGAGGAAATCGCTGCGCGCTTCGGCGTGACGCCGCATGTGGTGCGGCAGCGCCTGCGCCTCGGCGCGGTGTCGTCTCGCTTGATGCAGGTCTATCGCGAGGGCGGGTTGAGTCTCGACCAGTTGATGGCCTTCGCCATCGTGGAAGATCACGCCCGGCAGGAGCAGGTTTACGACAACCTCCCCTATAACCGCGATCCTTCGCAAATCCGCCGTGATCTGACCCGTATGCACATCGCCGCGACGGACCGGCGCGTCATCTTCGTTGGGCCGGAAGCCTACGCGGAGGCGGGTGGGATCATCCTGCGCGACCTGTTCACCGAGGATCGCGGCGGCTTCTATGAAGACGTGGCGCTTCTGGACCGGCTGGTCATCGAGAAGCTGGAGCGGGTCGCCGTCGAGGTTCAGGCGGAAGGCTGGAAGTGGACCAGCGTTCACATCGATCATCCCCACGCTCACGGCCTCCGCCGCCTCTATCCGCAGCCGGTGGAGTTGTCGGCAGAGGATGAGGCCGCGCGGGAAGCCGCGCAGGTGGAATACGACGCACTGACCGAGCAGTATGACAGCGCCGAGGACCTTCCCGACGATGTGGATCAGCGCTTCGGAGAGCTTGAGGCCGAGATCGAGCGCATGGACGCCAAGCGCCACGCCTACGATGCCGACGACATCGGGCGCGGCGGCGTGTTCGTGGTGCTGAACCATGACGGGACGGCGCGGATCGAGCGGGGTTTCGTCCGCCCCGAGGACGAAAAGCCCGAGCCGGAAGCGGACGCCGAGGCGGATGAGCAAGGCTATGCCGTCACCGAGGATGGCGAGATCATCGAGGATGGCGACGGGGACCGGGTTTCGGCCTCGGAAACCGAGGACGAAGAAGCGGAGGACGACGGCAAGCCGCTGTCGGACCTTCTCATCCGCGACCTGACCGCTCATCGCACCCTGGGCCTGCGCCTCGCCCTTGGCGAGCAGCCGGACATGGCGTTGCTGGCCGTCATCCATGCGCTGGCCGCGCAGACCTTCTATCGGACGGTGGAAGCGCATTGCCTCGATATCCGCCCGGCGAGCGTAAACCTCGCCAGCCACGCGGACGGCATCGAGGACACGGCGGCGGGCAAGGCGCTGGCGGATCGGCATGCAGCATGGGCGACGGACCTGCCGCGTGACGTAGCAGACCTGTGGGGCTTCATTGTCGGGCTGGATCAGGCGAGCGTCATGGCGCTGTTCGCGCATTGCGCCTCGCTGACCATCAATGCGGTGAAGCAGCCTTGGGAGCGCAAGCCCCGCGCCCATGAGACGGCCGACAAGCTGGCGACGGCCCTGGCCGTCGACATGACGGCGCATTGGACACCCACGGCGCGGACCTATCTCAGCCGCGTCACCAAGGCGCACATCGCTGCCGCCGTGCGTGAGGCGGTCAGTGATGAGGCCGCTGACCGGATCGCGGGGATGAAGAAGCAGCCGATGGCCGAAGCCGCCGAGCAGTTGCTCGCCGGGACCGGCTGGCTACCCTCGCTCATGCGGACGCCGGAACCCGCGTGGCTGGCGGCGGAGCAGCCGGAGGTGCGCGAGGTTGCTGAGGCGGAGGGTGTCCCGCAGGCACAAGACGGCGACCGCTATCCCATCGCCGCCGAGTGAGAGGCGAGCCGGGGCCGCGCAGGCGATCCCGGCTTCCCTTCCCAGCAGACGGAAATCCGGCCGCGCGGCTTGGGCCGCGCGGCCGGCTGACCTCGACAGCAGGACATCATCATGCCGACTCACAAGGACAGGCGCGCTGCGATGGCGCGCATGGAGAGGGCGCGCGCCGAGACCGCCCGCCATCTCGACATCATCGAACATCAGATCGCGGCCCGCGCCGAGCGGATGGTCATCACCTTTCGCTCCAAGGCCCGGCAATTCGGGCGGGGCAAGGGCGCCTGGACGCCGCTGGACGAGCGCCTCTATCGCGAGAAGCTTGCCATGTTGCGCTTCAGGCGCCGTGCCGAACTCGACGATTTAGCCTGGAAACTAGCCCGGCAGAGCGCCGCCGTTGAGGCGTTTCGGTTGCGGCCGCGCCTCGATCCAAGGGCGATGCCACGGGGCACCCCCACCTTTCCCGTCGACAGAGGCATCGGTTGGAGGGAGAATCTGGTCGTTCGATCCCAAGCAAGTTCGACCTGGCGAAAGGCGGTCGGCGGCAATGAAGGAGGCGGATCATGATCATTGCGATCATCGCGTGTGTGGTGCTGATCGGCATGCTTTGCGTGCTGGCCTTCAATCTTGCCACCTACGCCGTGCCTTTCATGGCCGGACTTGCGGCCGCCCGGTTCGCCTATCACACCGGCTCCGGGCTGATCGGCGCGGGCCTTGTCGGTTTTGTGGCCGGACTCGCCGTGTTCGGGGTGCTGGTGTTCCTGTTCGCGGCCCTGCGCCCGCCGATCCTGCGCATCGCCATCGCGCTGATCTTCGCCGCACCTGCCGCCGTCGCGGGCTATCAACTCGTGTGGGGCATCGCCCACGAATACGTCCCCTCGGCCATCTGGCAGCAACTCTTCTGCATTACGGGCGGGGTGTTCGTGGGCGTCTCGGCGCTCTTGCGATTGATGGCTGCTGGCGATCCACTTGCGAACCAGGGGCTGAGCCGACCCTGACGTAGAAGTAGGTCGCGATTGGGCGTTGCCCTTCGGGCCGCGCTCTTGGCTGCGCCGGAACCACATAGGCGTGTTTCCGCCATTCGGCTTCGATCGCTAACGCAAGAGCAGCGGCCGGGTTCTCTCGCACGACGAAGCCCCACTCGGATGATCGAGCCTTTGGGGGGCCTCAGTCGCCGTTGCGACAGGACTCATGAGATCGGGCACGCCATCCTTGGCCTCGACCAGGCTGATGTAGAGCGCGACGCAGCGGACCGGCAGCAAGACGGAACGAGATCGTGGCCGCCGTTCGAGGACATCTTCTGCCGCATCACCGCATTCGATGGAGCCGCGAAAGCATCTTGCCACGACCGCGCTCTCATTCGCCCAAGCATGCGGGGGCGGCTCTTGCCGTTGAAGGTCAGGGTCTCAGACCAGCTCGGTTCCGCTTGCCGGTCTTGGCGGCAACCGATGTTGTTGCCTGTCGTGTTCCGGAGATTTCCATGCGCGCCGCCCAACTGCGGCCTCGAATGGATTGGGTCTGACCGAAGACCGGCTGCGCCTCGCTCGTCTTCCCGCAACTGCCGTCGCCAACTTTTTTCCGCCGCCTGCGGCTTTGCATCGCGAAGCAAAAAAGCCGTCGCCGGCCGCCTTTCACTGACGTTCCAGCCCTGCCGGGTGCGGGCCGATCGTCCCCGGTCGGCCGACCCCCATCGAGGCCGCGATGGGCGCGGTCCGATTGGAAAGAGGAACACGATAATGGCAACCATCGGCAGCTTCACCAAGACCGACAATGGCTTCGCAGGATCGGTCAAGACCCTGACCCTCAACGTCAAGGCCAAGTTCGTCCCCGCCGAAGGCGAAAACGAGCGCGGCCCCGACTACCGCATCTTCGCCGGCGCCACCGAGTTCGGCGCGGCCTGGAAGAAGACCGCCCGCGAGACGCAGCGCGAATACCTCTCCGTCAAGCTGGACGATCCGAGCTTCCCGGCGCCGATCTACGCCAGCCTGGTCGAGGCCGAGGACGGCGAAGGCCACAATCTCATCTGGTCCCGCCGCAACGGCGACTGAGGCCGAATACCTCAAGGAGCCCCGCTCACCCGAGCGGGGCTTCGTCATGTTCAGAACCCCGCCGCCTCTCAGTGAATACGGAAATCAGGATGTCAGGTTTTGCGCCGTTCCGGCTTTGCACATCCTGATCGGCTCTTGATCCCGGCTCCCGCTGGCGCTCCCGCCGGCCCGGATTTCCTAGGGGCTCCGCCCCCGCGCGGCGCAAGGGATCGCTCACGCTCGGCCGGGACGGTCTCCCCAGCCTTCCGCGGCTTCGCCTTGTGCAGGCCGGGCGATCCCCCTCCGTCCCGGCCGCCCTTGCACCTTGCTACCCCGGTCTCGCCGACGGGCAGGGTTGCAGCGCAGCGCTGCGCTTCAACCCAAGCCCACTAGGAGTAAAGACCATGAACACCTTGACCCTAAACCAGCAGCCTGTTTCCTCCGGCTTTCGCGTGGACGTATCGCGCGGCGAGCGGATCGGCCGCGTTTCCTCGGAATGGTTTTCCCGGCCCGATGACGAGCGCTATCTGAACCTCACCGAGCTTTACGACACGGTACGCCGCCGCGCCGAGCGCGCGCATGCCCGTACCGTGGAGAGCCGCGCCGTGCGAGTGGAGGCGAGCCGGGACGATGCGGAACGCTTGTCGCTGATCGTGCCGGGCCGTGACGAGCCGGTCTCCCCGACGCATTGGAGTTTCGGGCAGTTGTGCAGCCTTGTGAGCGCGCCCGCGTCCTACATGCGCCAGCTTCCGGCACCGCTGGCCGGGATCAACCTGCAGCATGGTTTGCTGTCGCATCGCGCCGAATTGGTGAAGACGCTTGAGGCAGACGATGGGCGGATAGAGCTACGCGCCGTGACCGGCCCGGATTATGGCCGCATCTGGGATCATGAGCTTGTCGCCGCCGTGATGAAGATCGCGGGCAACGGCACGGGCGATACCCGCTGGAAAGTACCGGGTGTGCTGGATTGGACGACCATGATGCACAATCCGTTCGTCGACGTGACGAAGGACACGACGACTCTGTACGCCAGCGACCGCGACGTGTTCCTGTTTCTGGTCGACGACACCCATCCTATCGAGGCGGGCCGCCTGCCGAATGGCGAGCCGGACCTCTATTTCCGGGGCTTCTATGCGTGGAATAGCGAAGTCGGATCGAAGACCTTGGGCATCGCCTCTTTCTATCTCCGCGCGGTTTGCCAGAACCGCAACCTGTGGGGCGTCGAGGGTTTCGAGGAAATCAGCATCCGACATAGCAAATTCGCCGCGCAGCGTTTTGCTCATGAGGCCGCGCCCGCGCTGACCAGCTTCGCCAACTCCTCCCCCGCGCCGTTCGTCGCCGGGATCAAGGCGGCGCGGGAGCGTGTCGTCGCCCGCACCGACGAGGACCGGGAAAGCTTCTTGCGCAAGCGGGGGTTTTCCAAGCCGGAAACGACCAAGATCATCGAAACCGTGCTGGACGAGGAAGGCCGCAAGCCGGAAAGCATCTTCGATTTCGTGCAGGGCATCACCGCGCTCGCTCGCAGCAAGACCAATCAGGACACCCGCCTAGACCTTGAAGGCAAGGCGAAGAAGCTGTTGGACCGCGCCGCCTGAATTCGGCAGAGCCGTGCAGCCGTAAACCCGGTTGCACGGCTTTACGCCTTTCAGCTTCCCCGCATCATCAAATTTTCCGCCGATCCGCAAACCCGGATCGGCGGGTACGGCCGCGCCCGTGCCACGGCCGCCGCTCGCCGGGCTGCGCCCGGCTCGCGAATGCACGTCGCTCACGCTTTGGACTTATGGCGACTCGGTCGGCGCCTTCGGCGCCGACCGCTGGATCAGTTCAGCCGCTTCAACATGGAGCGCCTGCGCGATCCGTCCCAGCACCGTCACGCTGGCGGACACGTCAGCACGTTCGATCGCGCCGACATACCGGGCGCTCAATCCAGCACTCTCTGCCAGCTCTTCCTGCGTCATTTGTTTCGCATGACGTAACCGACGCAGATTGATCGCCATGACCTCCTTGAGATCCATGGCGACAAGGGAGCCGAATTAGGAACTATCGTTCCAGGAACGATAGTTCCGATTCGTCAGGAGCCGTGCTAGTCTCGACCGAGCCGAACGCCGCTCTTGTCGGCATTGGTGATGCACGCGATGCCTCACACGCATCAGTATAGTGCCTCGAATCGGCACATCACTTGCGTAGTGTTGTGATTATTTTGTGGTAAAGTTTTGCTGATTGGACCTTGGGGGAGGCCCGACATGGCGACGCTATCCTTCGACGACCACCCACCCCAGACAGAGCGCGTGAACGCTTACGACGAACGGCACTTCGTGACCTATCTCCGGCTCCTTGACGCCGATGAGGAAGGCGCGGACTGGCGCGAAGCAGTCCTGATCATCTTCGGCCTCGACCCGGCACGCGAACCGGATCGGGCCAAAAGGGTCCACGACAGCCACTTGGCGCGCGCCCGTTGGATGACGGAGTGCGGTTACAGGCATCTTCTTGAACCGCGAATGCAATAGCCGCCGACAACCCGAGTTGCTGTCGGCAACTTCAAGTATGTTACGCAACCGGCAGTCGCGCGCGATGCAACCTTCGGGTCTAGTTTCAGCTCGCAGTTTCAAGATCGTGGGTGTTTCCCCTCGCCGAATGAGGGGCCAGTCAAGGGAGGCACCCATGCCCATATCCTTCTGGCGGTCATCGGATGCGATCGAACAACTGAACCGCCTCGAACGTCCTGGTTTCGCCCTCGAATTCCTGCGCCGCAACACCGGCTATCGTCACGACTACAAGCGCACCCTTCGCCAGATCGCGCGCGGCCAAGCCGACCCGGGCAGTGCCCGGTCCGAGCTGGCGCGCCGATGGGGGTTGCGGTTTTGTCCACGACCCTG
Organism: Methylocapsa polymorpha; assembly: GCF_045689225.1. Taxonomy (GTDB): domain Bacteria; phylum Pseudomonadota; class Alphaproteobacteria; order Rhizobiales; family Beijerinckiaceae; genus Methylocapsa; species Methylocapsa polymorpha. The sequence continues at coordinate 2,449,455 of NZ_CP136862.1, forward strand.
ACGCGCTCGCCGGGCGGGAGCCGGCGCTCTGGCGGCCGGAAGTCTCGCCCGGCACAGTGATCCTCACGTCGGCCCCGCCCGGGTTCGATACCGTCGCCGTCTTCGACCCCGCCGTCCTGGGGCCGGTTCTCGCCGATCATACCGACGCGGATGGTCGCGAGGTGACTATCGGCGCCCCCTCTGGCGAGTTGCACATCTGGCTACAGGACGCCGATGCTGCGAGCCGCCCGGCTGTGATCCTTCCAGTCGACAGCATGTTCGAGCTGCGCCTCGACATCGCCCTGCGCCTCGTTCGGCGGCTTCGGGGCCGGCGGATCAGCCTGATGCCGCGCGCCCTTCAACTCACCCTGATGCAGAAAGCCCGGCTGATCCAACTTCTGCACGCCTTCGACCTGCGGGCGGAGGGAGGCAAACCACGGGACGTCGCCACGGAGGTGCTCGGCGCGACCGTCGAGGCGGCCCTTCCCTCGATCGAATGGAAAAGCTCCGCGGCCCGCCGAAAGGCGAACCGCTTGATCCGTGATTCCGCCGCCCTCGTGAACGGCGGCTATCTGCGCCTGCTGCGCGGCGGCTGACACGGGTCACACTCCCCCCCTTCTACGCCATTCTTCTACGCCGGGCCGCGTCGGCATGTGCCGGACCCGCCTTGTATCGTCCTGGCCGCGCGCCAGGGGGGACATCACTCCGCGAAAATCTTCGTCCTCCTCCTGCGCCAGTCTTCTTCGCCACCGTGATCCCGACACGCCGCGCTTTGGCTGCGGCGTCCTCGACAGACACGGAGGCTACCAATGCCCGACAGGCTCGCGGAGATCTCGGCCCGCTATGTCAGGACCCACGAGGCGGCGCGCCTCCTCGGTCTTTCGGCGCGCACGCTGGAAAAATATCGCTGCCACGGCAGCGGCCCGACCTTCCGCAAACTTGGCGGCCGCGTGGTCTACGCCATCGACGATCTCGAAGCCTGGGCCGACCAGGCGGCGTGCCGTTCGACCTCCGACCCGCGCTACGACGAGGCGCGCGCCGCCGGGCGGGTCGATACGAATAGCCAGGCCGCCGGCCATCATCCCAAGCCATCGGCGTCGGCTTCCGCCGGCCAATATCGCCGCTGAGGACGCGCAGCGATGTCGCGCCGCCTCATCACGCCCAGCGAGCGAAATAAGCTCGACCCCTTCGTCGTGGCAACCGGCGACGCTTCCCCGCGCGATCAGCGCGACCTGATGGAGCGCCCGTTCTTCTCATTGGGCAAGGCCAAGCGCACCACGCCAATCCTCTATGAGGCCGGCGGCACGCGTGTCGAGGTTTATGCCGTGCCCGAACATGGCATGGCGACCATTTGGGATGCCGACGTGTTGATCTGGGCGGCCAGCCAGATCGTCGAGGCGGAGAACCTCGGCTTCAAGACGTCCCGCTTCCTGCGATTCACGCCCTACCAGCTCCTGATGGCGATCGGCCGGCAGACCGGCGCGCGCGACTACAAGCTCCTGAAGGGCGCGCTCGCTCGCCTGCAATCGACCGTCATCCGCACCACCATTCGGCAGAACGAGCATTGGCGCCGCCATCAGTTCTCCTGGATCAACGAATGGGAGGAATGCACGACCCGCGACGGCGGCGTCGAAGGCATGGAGTTCGTGCTGCCCGACTGGTTCTACCGCGGCGTCATCGACCGCTCGCTGGTTCTGACCATCGACCCGGCTTATTTCCGGCTGACGGGAGGCATCGAGCGCTGGCTCTACCGCGTCGCCCGCAAGCATGCCGGCCGCCAGAAGCAAGGCTGGCTCTTCGACATCCCCCATCTCCACGAGAAGTCCGGCAGTCTGGCGAAGGTCGCGGATTTCGCGTTCGACATCCGCCGCATCGTCCTGCGCCAGCCGCTGCCCGGCTACCGCCTTCGGAGCGAGCGCGACGGCCGGCGCGAGTTGCTGCGCATCCTGCCCGCCCGATTATCCACAGGGCCTGTGGATGGCGCTGTGGAAACGCTCGGGACTTCGGGCGTGACCGCTATCGGGACTTCGGGCGTGGCCCTATCGGGATTTCGGGAGTGCCGAGGGCAGTTAACGCTTTGGCCCGAAACGACGATTCCGGGCTTTAACTTAGAGTCTAACCAAGAATCTAACTCTTCTTTGTTGTTGGGCGATGTGGAAAACATCTCCAACCGGCGTCAGCTCAAGCCGGACGCCGTGCCCGCAATCAATACATCCGACACGTCTTTCCGTAAATCCGGCTTTACGGCTGACAATACTTCCGAACTACCGCGCCTCTCCTTCGGCCCCAAGCCAGGAGGGGCGAAGTGATCGTCGCGCTCCTCAACCAGAAGGGCGGCGTCGGCAAGACGACGCTGGCGCTGCATCTTGCCGGCGAATTGGCTCTGCATGGCCGGCGCGTCACCCTGATCGATGCCGATCCCCAAGGCTCGGCTCTCGATTGGTCGCAGCAACGCGCGCGGGAGAACCTCTCACGGCTGTTCGGGGTGATCGGCCTTGCACGGGACACGCTCCATCGTGAGGCGCCCGAACTCGCGCGAACCGCCGACCACATCGTCATTGACGGACCGCCGCGCGTCGCCGGGCTGATGCGCTCGGCGCTGCTCGCCGCCGACCTGGTGCTGATCCGGTGCTGCCGTCGCCGTTCGACGGCTGGGCCTCGGCCGAGATGTTGGCGCTGCTCCGCGAAGCCCGCATCTATCGACCCCACAGCTTGCCGCCCGCTTCGTGCTGAACCGTTGCGCCGCGCGCACCGTCATCGCCCGCGAGACGGCGGAAACGCTCGCCGATCATGACCCGCCGGTGCTCACCAGCACCATCGGCCAGCGCGTCGTCTTCGCCGATGCCGCGCAATCCGGCCGCCTGGTCTTCGAGCCTGGCCGAGCAGAGCGCCGCCGCCCGCGAAATCGCGGCGCTTGCCGCCGAGATCGCGAGGCTCTCGCCATGAACGAGCGCCCCGTCAACATGGTGCTGGCCGGCGATTGCCGCGCGCTGATGCCGGCGCACGGTCCGTTCGATCTGATTATCGCCGATCCACCCTATGGCGACACCTCGCTCGCCTGGGACCGGCGCGTCGATGGCTGGCTGCCACTCGCTCACGCTGCGCTGAATCCGTCCGGCTCCATGTGGGTGTTCGGCTCGCTCCGGTGCTTCATGGCGACGGCTGCGGCGCTTCATGACGCCGGCTGGAAATACGCGCAGGAGATCGTTTGGGAGAAGCAAAACGGCTCCAGCTTCCACGCCGATCGCTTCAAGCGCGTGCATGAGTTGGTTGCACAGTTCTATCGCGCCGACACGGCCTGGGCCAACATCTACAACGACGTCCAGACGACATCGGACGCCACGGCCCGCACTGTGCGGCGCAAGCAACGTCCGCCGCACACCGGCCATATCGAGGCCGGTCACTATGTCAGCGAGGATGGCGGGCCGCGCCTCATGCGCTCGGTCATCTATGCCCGGAACGCACACGGCCACGCAATCCATCCAACCGAAAAACCCTCGGGCCTGATCGAAATCCTCATCCGCACGAGTTGCCCGCCGGATGGCCTGGTCGACGATTGGTTTGCCGGCTCGGGCGCAGCGGGCGAAGCGTGCCGGCTTTCCGGACGCCGTTATCTCGGCTGCGAAATCGATCCCGACATGGCCGAGCGTGCGCGCTCGCGCATCGCCGGCGTGCTGCCCTTCCGTGACGGAGGGGCCGCATGAGTGAGCGTCCGAACAGGCGCGGCTTCGCCTCCCGACCGGGCGACGCGGAAAGTTGGATCAAGGCGCCCGATGCCTCGTCGCCTCGCGCGACTGACGCCGCTGGTTTCACCGCGCGGCTGACGATCGACATCACGCCGGCGCTGCGCGGCCGGATCAAGATCGTCGCCTTCCAGCGCGGCGCCACGGTCGCCGACATGCTGCGTGACCTCCTCGCCCGCGAATTCCCTGTCGATCCCGGAGAGTCGTCATGAACGACAACGAAAAGGCCCCCGTGTTGCGCGTCGTGCCACCCTCGCATCGGCGCGCCGTGCCCCTGACTCATGTCGAGCTGACGTGGATCGAGAAGAAGATCGAGTTCTGGCTTCGCTTCGGCCGCCGCGCCGAGGAGAAGATTCTCGACCGCCGCCGCAGCATTTCCAGCTTCAGGCCCGGCAGCATCTTCGCCTTCGTGCGATGGGCGTCGAACGACTTCGGCACGGTGATTTCGCGCATGGACATCGTGCGCACCGTCGCACCCGGCGAGCGCTATCAGACGCTGCCTTTCGTTCGGCCCGGCGGCGAAATCCTGCTGCGCGTCGACGGCTGGCCCAAAGTCGAGCGGGTGCTGCAGTTCATCGACGCGGTCGAGGCGCTCGATGTCGATCCGGCCGACGCGGCTCCCGAATATTGGCGTCACCTCCACAACCGTCTCGCCGCCGGCCACGAGCCGCGCGCCTATAGCCGCGAGCAGCATGACGCCTGGCTCAAGCGCCGGAGCGTCACGCTATGACCCGCTTCGGCTACGTCATGACGACGTACTTCGCCATGCTCGCGATCGGCGGCCTGGCCTTCGTTCATCCCGCGCCCCGGCTGATCTGGAACGCCACCGCGAGCACGCCGACCGGGCTCTATGCGCTGCGTCCGGTCGGCCGCCTCCATACGATGGAGCTGGTCGCGGTCCGGCCGCCCGAACCGATCGCGAGCTTCCTCGCCGATGGCGGCTTCCTGCCCAAGGGCGTGTCGCTGCTGAAGCACGTCATGGCATTGCCCGGACAGACGGTCTGCCGCACCGGCGACGCCATAACCGTTGACGGCATCGCCGCCGGCGATGCGCGCGACCGCGATCATCTGGGCCGCCCGCTGCCGAAGTGGGACGGCTGCCGGACCATCCACACGGGCGAAGTCTTCCTCATGAACCCGACCGTCCCGGACAGCCTGGATGGCCGCTACTTCGGCCCGCTTCCCACCACCTCGATCGTCGCTCGCGCGGTCCCGCTCTGGACCGACGAGGACGGCGACGGCCGCTTCGTCTGGCGCGCCGCCACCGACTGAACCCGTCATTCACCCCACCGCCAAGGAGGCAAATAATGGCACAGATCGGTCAGTTCACCCGCAGCAAGTCCGGCTATTCCGGCCGCATCCACACGCTCTCGCTCGACGCCGAGCTGGTGCTCGTGCCCGCCGAGCACAGCGATACCGAGAATGCGCCGGACTATCGCATTCATCTCGGTGACGGTGACGGGCCGGAGGTCGGCGCCGGTTGGAAACGTACCGGCGAGAAGGCCGGCGACTACGTCTCGCTGGTGCTCGACGATCCAGCCCTGACGCAGCCAGTCCGCGCCAACCTGTTCCAGTCGACCGATGACAATTCGATCTGGATTCTGAACTGGAACCGTCCGCCCAAGCGCGGCGAGCGGGACTGACGGCATGCGATACGTGTTCCTGATCGCGTGCGGGATGGTCCGCCGAACCCCCATCCCTTTGTTCGCGGAAAGACCGTCTCATCCCTTCGTCCCGCTCGACGATCCGTCGGCCGTCGCGCGCAGACGAGGTCAAGGGCGGCCATCGGCCGGCGCTTGCGCCTTGCCCTTGACGGAGGCGAGCACGATGGCCCGCTGGCGTCGTGGCGGAGACAGGGCATGCTCCCGTTTCGCGCTCTATCTCCTTGTCGGCCTGGTCGTGATCGGCGCGCCCATGCTGTCCGCTTCCGCACAGGCAGCGCCGGCGGAACGGCATGCGGCAAGTGATCCCTATGCCGCGCATGTGGCGGAAGCCTCGCAGCGATTCGGCATTCCAGCCGCCTGGGTAAGCGCCGTCATGCGCATCGAAAGCCGCGGTGACAGGCGCGCGATCTCGTCCAAAGGTGCGATGGGCCTCATGCAACTCATGCCAGAGACCTGGGTGGGATTGCGCGCGCGGTATGGCCTCGGCCGTGATCCCTTCGATCCGCACGACAACATTCTGGCTGGCGCGGCCTTCCTGCGCGAGATGTATGACCGCTACGGTTCGCCGGGCTTCCTCGCGGCATACAATGCGGGTCCCGGCCGTTACGAGGATTACCGCGACCGACACAGGCCGCTGCCGCCCGAGACGCTGGCCTATGTCACGGCCCTCGTCCCTTTTGTCGATGGCGGCGAGATCGCTGGGCCTGTTCTCCTGGTGGCCTCCGATCCGTCGTCCTGGACACAGTCTCCGCTCTTCATCGTGCGCGCTGATGGCGCAAGAAGCGCAGATCGAGCGTCGCCCGATCGTCCGTCACCTGGCGCTTCGGCTGCCGTCCCGGTCCGCGATGTCTCAGCTATCGCGCCGCGGTCGGAGGGCCTGTTCGTCGCTCTATCAACGACGGGGCGTCCGCAATGACCGGCCATCGTTCGCACAATCAAGCGGGCGATAGATGCGCTCCCGTCTGCATCTACGTTGCTGCGATCGTGCATGTATTCGTCGGGCCGCGGGCTTCGGCCTCCGGTCAGCGAGAATTCGTGCTCTGGCGTATATTGGCGCGGATTGGCGAAGAAGAGACAGCAGGCAGGGGAGACGAGCAGGCACCAACCGAACGAGGGCAGGATAAAAGCCGGCAATGTGCGGCTCGGTCGGGGTATTGTTTTTCTTGGGCTATTTCACTGTTCCGGCAAGGTGCGCCCGATCCGCGCAATGTGCGCGCCGATACCAACTTATTGCTGAGACTGTTCTTTCTGCACATTGCCGAGGACGGCGATGGCGCGTGACGACAATTTCCAGATCCGTCCGGGCCGCATCCGATCATCCCGCGCTCAACGGACGAAGCCGTTCATCGCCCAAGCCCTCGCCGCCACCCAGAAGGCGGGCGGGCGGATCGGCCGAGATGGCCCGATCACAGGCCGTCGCGGCTCCCGCTTTGGCCGGGGCCGGGTCGCCGCCGTTCAGGCCAACCGGCTGCTCACCAGCCGCTCGCGTGGCGCCGTGGTCAAGGGGCGCTTCCTGCGCCATGCGACGCAGCGCGGCAAGCTCACCGCCCATCTTGGCTATCTGCGCCGCGAGGGCGTCACTCGCGACGGGGAAAAGGCGAAGCTGTTCGGTCCAGGCACCGAGGATGCCGACCCCAAGGACTTCGCCGAGCACTGCGAGGATGATCGGCACCATTTCCGCTTCATCGTCTCACCCGACGACGCGGTGGAGATGGCGGACCTCAAGGGCTTCACTCGCGACCTCATGGCCCAGGTCGAAAAGGACCTCGGCACGAAGCTCGATTGGGTCGCCGTCGACCACTGGAACACCGAACATCCGCACGTCCACATCATCATCCGCGGTCGCACCGATGACGGGCAGGACCTGGTCATCGACCGGGACTACATCAAGCAGGGCATGCGCGACCGCGCCCAGGACCTGATCACGCGGGAGCTGGGGCCGCGCACCGATCAGGAGATTCGGCGGACACTCGAACGGCAGATCGATAGCGAGCGCTGGACCAATCTCGACCGGCAGCTTTCCCGCGACGCTTATCGTTCCGGCGTCATCGACATGGCGCCGCATGCCGATCGCCAGCCCGATGAATTCCATGCGCTGAAGGTCGGTCGGTTGCGGAAACTGGAGTCGCTCGGCCTCGCCGATCAGATCGGTCCGGGTCAGTGGGCGCTATCGGAAAATGCCGAGGCGACGTTGCGCGACCTCGGCGAGCGCGGCGACATCATCAAGCGCATCCACCGTAGTCTGACCGAACGCGGCATCGAGCGCGGCGCGGCGAGCTATGTGCTGGCCGGCGAGAGCCTCGACGTTCCCGTCATCGGCCGCCTGGTCGATCGCGGCCTCGACGACGAGTTGAAGGGCTCGGCCTATGCCGTGGTCGACGGCGTCGATGGCCGCACCCACCACGTCAAGCTGCCCGATCTCGACGCCGCCGGCGATAGCGCGCCGGGCTCGATCGTCGAGTTGCGCAAGTTCGATGACGCGCAAGGGCGGCGGCGGGTGGCCCTGCTGTCCGCTCGGACCTCTCGATCGAACGGCAGATCACGGCGACGGGCCACCTGGCTCGACCGACAAGCAATCGCGCGGGAGCCGGCGGCCCTCGGCCAGGCCGGATTCGGCGCTGAGGTCCGCGACGCGATGGAGCGTCGTGCCGAGCAGCTCATCGGGCAAGGCCTCGCAGAGCGGCAGGCCAGCGGCATTACCTTCAGCCGCAACCTGATCGATACGCTGCGCAAGCGCGAGGTTCAGGCGCTTGGAGACAAGCTCGCTGCCGAGACCGGCCGGCCGTTCAATTCATCCGCCACCGGCGAGTATGTCGCCGGCACCTATCGGCAGCGCATCGCGCTCGCCTCCGGGCGCTTCGCCATGATCGACGACGGGCTCGGCTTTCAGCTCGTGCCCTGGTCACCGTCCCTCGAAAAGCAGCTCGGCCGCCATGTCTCCGGCGTCGCCCGCGACGGCGGCGGCATCGACTGGGATTTCGGCCGGAAGCGGGGGCTCGGCCTGTGACCACCCCATCCGTCCAGCGACTTCACGAAAGAACGACCGCCATGTCCGCCACCAAGATCCTCTGGGGCCAGGTCCTCACCGTCTTCGCGATCATTCTGTTGACCATGTGGGCCGCGACCGAATGGACGGCTTGGCGCCTGGGCTTTCAGCCCGAGCTTGGTCGTCCCTGGTTCGAGGTGCTCCACTTCCCCTTCTATCGGCCGCCAGCTTTTCTGTGGTGGTGGTTCGCCTACGACGCCTATGCGCCGTCGATCTTCATCGAGGGCGCCTACATCGCCGCATCTGGCGGCATCATCGCGGCCGCCGTCGCGATCGGCATGTCGGTTTGGCGCGCCCGCGAGGCGAAAAACGCTGAGACCTATGGTTCGGCCCGCTGGGCGCAAACGAAGGAAATCGAGCAAGCCGGATTGCTCGGACCCGACGGTGTGGTGCTCGGCCGGCACGAGGGCACCTATCTCCGCCATGACGGGCCGGAGCATGTGCTGTGCTTCGCGCCGACCCGTTCCGGCAAGGGCGTCGGCCTGGTTATCCCCTCGCTGCTGACCTGGCCGGGCTCGGCCATCGTCCACGACATTAAAGGTGAAAATTGGCAGCTCACCGCCGGCTTTCGCGCCCAACATGGTCGTGTCCTGCTGTTCGATCCGACCAACGTGAAGTCGTCCGCCTACAATCCCTTGCTGGAGGTCCGCCGCGGCGAATGGGAGGTGCGCGACGTGCAGAACATCGCGGACATCCTGGTCGATCCGGAGGGGAGCCTGGAGAAGCGAAATCACTGGGAGAAGACCAGCCACGCGCTCCTGGTCGGCGCGATCCTGCACGTCCTTTATGCCGAGGCGGACAAGACGCTCGCCGGCGTCGCGGCCTTCCTCTCCGACCCGAAGCGGCCGATCGAGTCGACGCTCGCCACCATGATGAAGACCCCCCATCTCGGCGAGGCGGCCGTCCATCCCGTCGTCGCGTCGGCTGCACGCGAGCTGCTGAACAAATCCGCCAATGAACGCTCGGGGGTGCTGAGCACCGCGATGTCGTTCCTGGGATTGTACCGCGATCCCGTGGTGGCGGAGGTGACGCGGCGCTGCGATTGGCGCATCGCCGACATCGTCGGCGGAGATCGCCCGACCACGCTCTACCTTGTGGTGCCGCCATCCGACATCAGCCGCACCAAGCCGCTGATCCGTCTGATCCTCAACCAGATCGGCCGCCGGCTGACCGAGGACCTACAGGCCAAGGCCGGGCGGCGGCGGCTCCTCCTGATGCTCGATGAGTTCCCGGCGCTCGGCCGGCTCGACTTCTTCGAGTCGGCGCTCGCCTTCATGGCGGGCTACGGCATCAAGAGCTTTCTCATCGCGCAGAGCTTGAACCAAATCGAGAAGGCCTATGGGCCGAACAATTCGATCCTCGACAACTGCCATGTGCGGGTGAGCTTCGCGACCAACGACGAGCGTACCGCCAAGCGCGTGTCCGATGCGCTCGGCACCGCGACCGAAATGAAGGCGATGAAGAACTATGCCGGCAGCCGGCTGTCGCCTTGGCTCGGCCATCTCATGGTCTCCCGCTCGGAAACCGCGCGGCCGCTGCTCACGCCAGGCGAGGTGATGCAGCTCCCACCAAGCGATGAGATCGTCATGGTGTCGGGCGTCCATCCGAT